>JBBSGA010000117.1:0-16618 GCA_038254585.1 Chloroflexales bacterium
GATCGCGCCGATCGAGCCCTGCACGTCGGCCTTCAGGATCACGTTGAGATCCTTGACCTGCCCAGCCTGGATACGGGTGAAGAGATCGTCAAGGCTGACGGCCTTGAGCTGCGAGGCCATATGCTCCATCTGGAACTGCCGCTGCCGCTGTGACGCGATATCCCGCGCCAGGGCGACATCGTCGAGCACCTGGAGAATATCGCCGGCCTTCGGGACGTCGGTCAGGCCCAGGATCTCAACCGGGGTGGACGGCTCCGCGAAGCGCAGCCGCTTGCCCGCGTCGTTGAACATCGAGCGAATCCGGCCGTGGGTCGCACCGGCCACCACGATGTCGTCGATGCGCAGGGTACCGTTCTGGATCAGCACCGTCGCGGTCGCACCGCGGCTCTTATCGAGGTTAGCCTCGACGATGGTTCCCACGGCGGGCTTGTTCGGATTGGCTTTGAACTCTTCGATATCGGCGACGAGCAGAATGATCTCCAGCAGGGAGTCGATGTTGGTCTTATTCTTGGCCGAGACTTCAACGGAGGGGATGTCGCCGCCCCACTGCTCGACCAGCACATCGGCCTGCGCCAGCTCCTGCCGCACACGGTCCGCATTGGCGCCGGCCGCGTCGATTTTGTTGATCGCGACGATCATTGGAACCTCGGCCGCCTTGACATGCGCGATCGCCTCGAGCGTCTGGGGCATCACTCCGTCGTCGGCTGCGACGACCAGCACGACGATGTCGGTCACCTGGGCACCACGCGCACGCATCGCGGTAAAGGCCTCATGGCCGGGCGTATCGAGAAAGGTGATCTTGCGGCCGTGGGACTCAATCTGGTAGGCGCCAATATGCTGCGTGATGCCGCCGGCCTCGCCCTCGGCGACGCGCGTCGAGCGGATCGCGTCGAGCAGTTTGGTCTTGCCGTGGTCGACATGGCCCATAATCGTGACGACCGGCGGGCGAGCCCGGAGGTCGTCGGCGGTCTCGGCGGCAAAGACCTCCTCGATGCTATCGAAGAGACCGGCCATCTGCTCAGGCACCTCTTCGGTGGTCTCGATAGCAAACTCGGTCGCCATGAGCGCTGCAGTCTCGTAGTCAAGCTGCTGATTAATCGTCGCCATCACGCCGTTCTTAATCAGCTCTTTGAGGATATCCGAGGCTCCCACGCCAAGCGCCTCCGAAAGCTCGCGCACCGTCATGCTCGGCGGCAGCGCGACAGGGCCGCGCGGGCGCGCGGGCGCACGCTGTACTGCGACGGGAGCCGGGCCACGGTTGGGGCCACCACGCATACCGCCGGACGGACGGCCGCCCTGAGGAAAACGCTGGCCACCGCCCTGAGGAAAGCGCTGTCCGCCGCGCTGGCCGCCGCTCTGAGGGCGTTGTCCACCGCCTCCGAACCGCTGGTTATTGTTATTACTGGGGGGGCGCTGCCCGCCGCCGCCGCCCTGCGGGCGCTGGCCGCTACTCTGGGGACGCTGCCCGCTCTGCGCCATTGGCCGCCCCGCCGCCCCGCTGCCGCTCGAGCTCCGCTGGGCCGGCCTCGGCGCCGGACGCGGCGGCTGTACGCGCGGGTTGGTCGTCTCATCATCGGCGGCAGGATCTCTCTGTTTCAAAGGCACACTCATGGCGCGCTCCTTTCTGCTCTATAAGTGAAGGGGAAGAAACTTCCTTTCTTCCCCTTCCGGCTCCCTCGGGCCTTGCCGGTTATCTCTATGCCCTTGCCGGCTGTACTTCCGGCTCGATCTTGTCCTCCTCGGACCCGACCGGTAACGACGCTCCATATGCTATGAGCGCCTGCCGATCGTCCGGCTCAAGGTGATCTATCTTGAGGGCGCGCTCAATGGCAGTCCGCTTCAGGGCTTGCTCCCAGCAGCGGCGCTCCGCACAGAGATAGGCGCCGCGTCCCGCGCGTTTGCCGCCCGGATCGACCGCGACGCGATCGCCCTCGAGCCGAACGAGCCTGCGAAGCCCACGCTTCGCATCGACTTTGCGGCAGGCGATACACGTACGCTGCGGCACGTGCTTCGGGCGGGGACCCTTTAGCTTCTTCCCGGTCATCGCGATGTCGCGTCCTGGACAGCATACTGCTGCCCACATATATATTATACGCACCGTTCGCTTGAGCGGCCATCGAGGCCGAAGCTTACGGACGCTCCTCTATCATATAACTGGCGATCAAGTGATCGTCATGGTAGATATTAAGCTTGCCGCTCGCGGCGCGAAGATCGACGGTCGCGCCTGCGAGGTCATCCGGGAGCGGCCCGAAGGTTTCGGTCCGATAGCTAATCATGCCGTCGGGCCGAACACGACGCTGCTCGACCGGTGCGAGCTGCAGCGCCGACTCGGTCGCCAGGGCGGCCGCCTCGGCCACCGAGCGCGCCTCGTCCAGCGTTCGCTCTTCGGTTAGGAGCTCCGATGCACTCTTGATGTCAATCTTCCATCCGGTCAGTTTGGCGGCGAGGCGCACGTTCTGCCCTTCTTTGCCGATCGCGAGCGACTGTTGTTTGTCGGGGACGACGACCGTCGCCATATTATCGTCGTGCAGATGTACCTCGACGGCGGTTGCCGGGGAGAGCGCATTCGCGATCAGTGTGCGCGGGTCCGGCGACCACTGCACCACGTCGATCTTCTCGTTGTTGAGCTCGTTGACAATATTCTGGATGCGAATGCCACGCATGCCGACACAGGATCCCACCGGGTCGACACCTTCCTGGCGCGCGGCAACGGCAACCTTCGTCCGAACACCGGGCTCACGGGCGATCGCCTTGATCTCCACGGCGCCGTTATAGATCTCGGGAACTTCCATCTCGAAGAGCCGGGTGATCAGCTCGGGCCGCGCTCGTGACACGACGATGCGGGGGCCGCGATCTTCTTTCTTGAGCTCGGCCAGGTAGACCTTGAAGGGTGTATTGGGATGGTAGCGATCGCTCGGGCTCTGCTCTTTTAGGGGCATGATAGCCTCAGCCTTGCCAAGCTCCATAATCACATTACCCTTGGCATGGCGCTGCACGCGAGCGGTGACGATCTCTCCCTCGCGGTCAATGAACTCATCGTAGATCTGGTCGCGCTCGACCTCCTTGATGCGCTGCAGGACCACCTGCTTCGCCGTTTGGGCCGCAATCCGACCGAAGTCACGGGGCGTCGACTCGACCAGCACCGTCTCGCCAAGCTCGGCATTCGGCCGGATCTTCTGGGCCTCGGCGATGTCGATCTCCAGGCGATCGTCGAGAACATCGTCGACCACCTGTTTCTCGGCAAAAACATGCGCTTCGCCTGTCACCGGATCGAGCTTGACGGTCACTTCGACCGGGGGCGGGTTGTTGCCAAGGTAGCTACGGTACGCCTTGATCAGCGCCTGCTCGATCACCTCTTGGACCGATTCGCGCGGAATACCACGCTCGGCAGCGATCTGTGAAATGGCAGCGTAGAAATCGCTTTTCATAACTACTGGTACGCCTTTCAGCCCCAAACAACGCGAAAAGTGGGGATCCCCCACTTTTCGAATGCGTATGCTACATCGACTAGAGTATACCACTCGGGCTATAGGGTAGCAAGGTTATGGAGTCCTGGTCACCGGGTACGGAGACATGGTGGCGGGCGCCGTCGGCGCAGGATATCCGCTAGGCTGACCTGCCGGCGCGGCCGGGGGCGGGTAGCTCGTCGACTGGAGCGAGGGGGCGGCAGGAGCCGGAGATGTCGCGCCGGTCGTCGGGGCGGCCGTTCCAGCCGAGCCAGCACAAGCTCCCAGTAAGAGCAGCATGAGAAGTGCTATGCTTAGTGATCGCAAACGTGGAGACACGCGGTAATACCTCCTCTTCTGGTAACAGGTAGGCGCGATAGTACCACACAGAGGAGGTCGATCAGCCAGAGGATGCTAGCGTAGGCGGGCGGAGGCCGTACCGACGGCGAGGACCAGGTAGATCAGCAGGCTCAGGCCGCGGCTCGCAGGTGAGAAGGCGAGGGCAGCGCCGGCTCCGGCAATCAGCGCCAGGGCGACGACGATCTGCATCGGCCGGCCGCGCTTGTTATGCGTCGCCCAATCGACGGTGCGCATCACAAATTCGCCGATCGCAGGGCCGACGAAGAACATGAAGAAGAAAGGTATCAGGCCGACAAAGGCGGAGACAATCGCGGAGACGACAAACGCGACGGCGCCCCCCTTGACGAGGCTCGCGGGAGAGAGCTTGTAGTTGGGCGCCCGCCGCCCGCGCCGGCAATCAGGGCAAAGCTGGCCCACGGCGGCCGGATTCGAGCAGCGCGCGCAGATCGGACGGCCACACTGCACACAATGCAGGCCCGTCTCCGTCTCAGGGTGCCGGTAGCAGTATTCGACGGCCTGACCGCCGGATTCGCGCGCGGCGATCCCCAGGCGCCGCTGGGCGTCGCGCAGGCCATCCTGAGCCTCGACGTTCGCGGGATCAAGCGCGACCGCGCGCTCGAAGGTCGTCCGCGCGGCCTCGTAGTCGCCCACACGCACGGCAGCGCGACCGGCGCGGACCAGGCCGCGGACTTCTTCCGTCGATTCCAGGCTCGTATCTTGCATCATAGTATGAATTATACCGAATCGGCTTGAGACTCGGCTACCTGCAGCAGAGGCCGAGGGTTATGCCCGGCCGATCCGCGCGGGCCATCATCCGTATCGTCCATCGCATGTTCACATGATACTCCGCTTCGCAAGTGGTAAATGGGAGAAGGTATGCGGATCATTGTCATCGGCTCCGGATTTGGCGGGCTCGCCGCGGCGATACGGCTGCAGAACCAGGGCCACGAGGTCACGATGCTTGAGAAGCGCGACAAGCCGGGCGGGCGCGCCTACGTCTACGAGCAGGACGGCTTTAAGTTCGACGGCGGTCCAACCGTTATGACGGCTCCGTTTCTGATCGACGAGCTTTTCGAGGGCGCCGGCAAGAGAACCGAAGCGTATGTTAAGCTGGTCCCGGTCGACCCGTTCTACCGCATCTTCTTTGCCGACGGCAGGCACTTCGATTATTCGGGTGAATCCGCACAGATGATCGCTCAGATCGGGCGGCTCGCGCCGGGGGACGTCGCCGGCTACCAGGAGTTCGTCCGGCGCACCGAGAAAATCTTCGACAAAGGCTTCACCGAGCTCGCGGACGTACCGTTCGGCCGGCCGTGGGACATGCTCAAGATCATCCCCGACCTCGTGAAACTCCAGTCCTACCGCACCGTCTACGGTTTCGTCTCGCAGTTCGTACAAGACGAAAAGCTCCGGCAGGTGCTGTCGTTCCACCCGCTGCTCGTCGGGGGGAATCCATTTCAGACGACAAGTATCTACACCCTGATCCATTTCCTCGAGCGTAAGTGGGGCGTCTGGTTCGCGATGGGCGGGACGGGCGCGCTGGTCGCCGGGCTTGTCCGGCTCTTCGAAGAAGCCGGCGGCACGCTCAGGCTGAACCAGGAGGTCGGGGAGATCCTGATCGAGGGCGGGAAGGCAAGCGGCGTGCGGCTCAAGGATGGGATAGAGCTACAAGCCGATGCGATCGTCTGCAACGGCGAGGTGGCCTTTGCCTACAACCACTTACTGCCGGCACGCTACCGCCGAAAATACACTGACTACCGGCTGGCCCGGATGCGCTACTCGATGTCCTTGGTCGTGATCTACTTCGGAACCGACCGCCAATATCGGGGCGGACAGACGCCAATGGCGCATCACAATATCATCCTCGGCAAGAGGTACAAGCCGCTCCTGGACGACATCTTCAACAAAAAGGAGCTTGCCGGAGACTTTTCGCTCTACCTACACATGCCGACGATCACGGATCCGTCGCTCGCACCTGCAGGCTGTGAGAACTTCTACGTCCTGTCGCCGGTGCCACATCTCGGCGCGGCGACCGATTGGCGCAAAGCGGCACGCCCCTACCGCGACGCAATCATGCAGTTCCTGGAGGAGCACTATCTTCCGGATCTGCAGCGCCATATCGTCACCGAGCACATGATCACGCCGCTGCACTTCCACGATACGCTCAACTCCTACCTGGGAAGCGCCTTCTCGGTCGAGCCGATCCTGACGCAGTCCGCCTATTTCCGGCCGCACAACCAGTCTGAAGAGGTCGACAACCTCTACTTCGTCGGAGCGGGAACCCACCCGGGAGCGGGGCTGCCGGGCGTACTCTCCAGCGCCAAGATCGTCGAGAAGCTGATTACGGGGCGATGGCCAGAGCCGTATAGCCAGCCGGCGGCAGCAGAAAGCGGCGTGTGAGCCGCCAGCCAAAATGCCTGTCCGTCGTACACGACGATAGCTATATCGAGATCCCGGCTCCGATCGGTCTCGTGTGTGAGGTGCTGCCGCGCACCGCGCCGCAGCTGCCCCGCGTTGGAGGCGGTACGTGGCAGATGCAGGCCAGGCATGCGCCGCCGGACCGCTGGTGCTGGATCGGCGAGCAGCCGGAGCTCACAGGCGCTTGCTTCGTCTTCAACGCCCGCCTGATCGACGCGGGCGTTACTACGGGAGCACGGCTGCATATTGCCGCGGCCCTTCCACGCGGAGGTCTGCCACCGTGGTCCACACGGCAGAGGGTGCGCAAGCTCCTCGACGCATGGGCAGCTGCGATCGCAGCTACTGCTTCAACCGCGGAGCCTCGCGAGGGTGGCAGGCGGGATCGAGGCGGGGACGAGCCTGCCCTGGACGAACCGGCGGCAGAAGGGCTGAGCGTACTCTACCCGCGCACGGTCGCCGCGTTCGAGGCCATGGGGGCTCTGTCTCAGCTCCACTCCGTAGCCGCGCTCGATAGACGATGGGCAGGGATCGAGCGCGGCGGATCCTCGCCCAAGCTGCACCACGAAGCTCGCGCATTACCACCTTCGGACCAGCAGTGGGATCTGATCTACGCCGGCGGCGGGCTGGGCCTGCTCCATGCGCTCGTGATGCGCCAGAGGTACGGCTACCGCGTGGTGCTCTTCGACCGCGGCGAGGTCGGCCAGGCACACCGCGAGTGGAATTTAGCTGACGAAGAGCTCCGAGCGCTGGTAGGCCCGGACCTTTTTGCCCCCGAGGAGATCGAGCACGTGGTCGTCCACCGCCATGACCGCGGGGTCGTGCGATTCCACGCGGGCGAGATCGGGGTTCGGGCCGCAGAGCTTTGGATGCGCGGAGTGCTGGACGTCAGCCTGGACGCAGGGGAGCTCTTGCGGCGTACGAGACAGAAATTCGAGCAGGCCGGAGGGCAGATCCTGGATTACCAAACGTTCCTCGGCGTCGAGGCCAGCCGAGAGGGCGTCGCAGTCCAAATCGCGGGCCCGGATGGCCAGCAACAGGTGCTGCGAGGGCGGCTGCTGCTCGACGGAATGGGTGCGATCTCGCCGCTCAGCTTGCAGCGCTATGGCGGCCACCCTTTTGACGGCGTCTGCCCAACGGTCGGCAGCATCGTCAGCGGACTCGAGCCTGGCGTGGGCTCCGGCTTGCACGACCCGACGACCGGCGACATTCTTGTCTCGGTCGCGGATACCCAGCGCGGACGGCAGCTGATCTGGGAAGGCTTCGCCGGGCGCGACGATCAGCTGACAGTCTACCTCTTCTATTACGATCGCATACACAGAGCAGGAGCGCGGCACGCGCTGATCGAGCTGTTTGAAGACTATTTCACGCTGCTGGCGACCTACAAGCGTCCCGGAGCGGGCTTCCGGCACCACAAGCCCGTCTACGGCTTCATTCCGGCACGACATACGGAGCGCCGGGTAACAGCCCGATTGCTGCGCGGCGTGCTCCCGATCGGCGATGCGGCAGCGCAGCAGTCGCCGCTGACCTTCACCGGCTTTGGCTCGCACGTCCGCAATCTCGACCGGACGACGGCGCTGCTCGACTATGCGCTGCGCCACGATCTCCTCGCACCGCGCTGGCTCGCCGAGATCGGCGCGTACCAGGCGAACGTGGCACTGCACTGGGTCTTTAGCCGCTTCATGCAGCCATGGGGACGTCCCAATGACGTCAACCGGCTCCAGAACGTCTTTGCGCGTGTGCTCCGCGAACTGGACGACGACGTAGCGGAGCGTTTTTTCAAGGACCGGATGCGCTGGCGCGATTACGGAAGGATCGTCAACCACACGCTCGCGGTCTATCGCCCAATCATCCCGACGGCGCTCGCCGTGCTGGGGCCGCGCGATACGCTGCGCTGGATCGCCGATTACCTGCGTTTTTCGCGCGCAGCGCTGGCCGCAGCCGCCGGCCGCCAGATCAGCGATGCTCAATGGTACGCGCTGGAGCGTCTGGCAGAGCTGGCACAGCCGGGATGGCGGCTTGTGCTGAGTGCACGGCGACGAGAATGGCGCGTCATGGGCTGGTTAGGGGACGACGCAAGCAATGCGTAGATACTCTGTCGCCATAGCGTAATCTCCGGGTACCGGCTACACCGCCCGGTTCGTGCCTCGAATGGTAGAATAGGTCTATTCGGCCGTTCCATTTGAGAAGAAAGTGCGCTCCCTCTCCCTCTTAGCCTGGATCGTCGTCGCGCTCCTCGTGTTGTGTGCGCTCAGCTTCGCTCCGGGTAGCCTGGCTCAGACTCGACGCCAGCCGTACCACCCGGAGGCTGCTCTCGCGCGCCTTCGGCATGATCGCGGGCGAATCCGGGCGCGGGTCGACGCGACGAGCGGCGAAGTCCGTTTCCTTCAAGGAGTGCTGGGCCACGGACGTCCGGGGCAGGGCGAGCAGACCGCGCGCGACTTTTTTACAGCCTACGCCGATCTCTTCGGCGTGACGGATCCCGTGCATGAGATCGAGCTTCACAGCATCGATCGGGATCGACGCGGCTACACGAGTGTTCGCTTCGACCAGCGGGTCGGAGGCGTGCGCGTCCTCGGCAGCGACGTGCGCGCCGAGATCGATCCCTCAGGTACGCTGCATACGGTACACGGGCGGCTTGTCCCGCAGCCGCAGCCGCCGGCCGTCCGGCCGCGAATAACGAGAGCGCAGGCGCTAGCCCACGCTCAGCTTGACGTCTCCGCTCCCGGCAAAGGTGAAGGTGTGCCCGACCTTTTCGTCGTCCGCCGCGCTGCTTCCGATCGCCTCGTCTGGAAAGTCGTGCTCGATACGGACGAGCCGGGACGGTGGCAGGTGCTGGTCGACGCGCTCGACGGCAGCATTGTGCAACGAACGGATATCCTGGACGACGTCAAGGTCCGCCAGACCTACTCCGCCGGTTTTTCAGACGTTTTGCCGGGCACACTGGTGCGCAGCGAAGGGCAGCCGCCGAGCGTAACGAACGACGTCGACGTTAACGCCGCTCACGCCAACGCGGGGCTCGTCTACGACTATTACTTTGCGAACTTTGACCGTGACAGTATCGACGGTGCAGGCATGCCGATCGTGTCGAGCGTGCACTATCGGCAGCAGTACGAGGGCGCGTTCTGGACCGGATCGCAGATCGTCTACGGCGACGGCGACGGGCAGCGCTTCGGCCCGCTCGACCGCGCGCTGGATATCGCGGCCCACGAGCTCACGCACGGTGTCACGGAGCGGACCGCGCATCTAACCTACTCCGATCAGCCTGGCGCGCTGAATGAAGCCGTTTCGGATATCTTCGGCGCGCTGGTAGATAGCGCGAACTGGGAGATCGGGGAGGATGCAGTCACACCGGGTCTACCCGGCGATGCGCTACGCTCGCTCGACGACCCAACACACTATGGACAGCCGAGCGTCTGGGGCGAGTACATCGACACCGCGTTGGACAACGGTGGAGTCCATCTCAACAGCGGCATCATCAATCATGTCGGATACATGATCGGGAGGGCGATCGGCCGCGTCGAGCTCGGCCAGATCCTCTACCGCACGCTGACGATGAAGCTGACCAGCGGAGCGACCTTCGAGGATACGCGCGACCTTATGATCGAGTCGTGTGCCGAGCTTGAGGGGACCTTCGGGATCACGGAAGCGGACTGCCGAGCTGTCCAATCCGCGTTCGCTGGCTCCGGCATCGGCGAATGGCCGGCCGCTCCCACCGGGCAGGCATACCAGCTCTATTTGCCGCTAGTCGGCCATTCCACACTGGCATGTGGCGACGACGTAGTCCGTAACGGGGGATTCGAAGCGGGCCAGGAAGGATGGCCAAATACAGGTGGCATTATAGGCGCCTGGAGCGGCCGCACGATCGGCAGTGAAAGCGCAAGACTCTCGGGCACGTCGCTGCTGCTTCAGCGCATGCCACTACCTCGCGGGGCTGTCCGGCTGAGCGTCTCCTTCAAGGTCTTTGGCGAGCCCGGTGCCGCGCTCTCGCTTGCTCTTGAAGATCCCAGCACCCGCGCCCAACTTGGCTCCATGACGATCAACCCTATCCCGATTGACTCCTGGCAAGATCTATCGACCGTCCTCGCCGGCGCCAGCGGGCAGCAGGAGGCACGTCTGGTGATCCGGCACAGCGCGGCCAGCGGCAACATTTACCTTGACGACATCAGGGTCCAGGCAGACTGCAGCGCTCCATAAGCAGGGCGACTAGGCAAGCAGGCGGCGCGGACAAGCGGTGCGTGCGGCCGGGTCGGGGGATGAGCGAGGAGGGGTAATCGGAGGATGACCAGCAAAAAGAGCCGGAGACTTGCGATGTCTCGCGAGTCTCCGGCTCCGCATCCCCGCGGGGTAATGGCTTAGGCGGCCGCGGCAGGCGCCGGCTGGGCCTGAGGATGGTAGCCGTTGCTCGACGCATCGAAGCGCGTCACACGGCCGAGGACCTCGCGCAGCTCCTCGCCGTCGAGCGTCTCGACATCGATCAGCTTCTTGGCCATGTCGTGTAGCACATGGATGTTGGCCTTCAGGATCGACGTCGCACGCCCATGGGCGATGTCGACGAGGCGCTTCACCTCCCCGTCGATCGCACGGGCGGTCTCCTCGGAATAGTTGCGCTGCTCGCTGATCTCACGGCCGAGGAAGATCATCTCCTGGACCTCGCCGAGCATGATCGGCCCCAACTTCTCGCTCATGCCATAGCGCGTCACCATTGCCCGCGCTACGCGCGTGATATCCTGAATATCGCCGCTGGCACCGGTCGTCACGTCGCCCAGCACCAGCTCCTCGGCGGCACGACCGCCCAAGGCGAAGACCATGTGAGCTTCGAACTGGCCGACGGTCTGGCCCAGCGAGTCCTCTTCAGGCAGCGACAAGGTGTAGCCACCGGCACGGCCGCGGGGAACGATGGTCACCTTGTGGACCGGATTAGCCTTCGGCATGGCATGGCCGACGATGGCGTGGCCGGCCTCGTGATAGGCGACAAGCTCCTTCATCTTGGGTGTCATCACGCGGGAGCGCCGCTCCGGACCACCCAGCATCATACGCTCGGTCGCATCCTGAAGCTCGAGGCCGCTGATGCGCTTCTTGCCGCGCCGCGCTGCAAGGATCGCCGCTTCGTTGACGATGTTGGCCAGGTCGGCGCCCGACGATCCCGGCGTCAGCTTAGCGATCGCTTCCAGGTTGACGTCCTCCGAGAGCGGCTTGCCCTTGGTATGCACCTTGAGGATATCTAGGCGGCCGCGCACATCGGGCGCATCCAGGATGACCTGGCGGTCGAAACGGCCGGGCCGGATCAGCGCCGGATCCAGGACATCGGGGCGGTTGGTCGCCGCGATCACGATCACGTTGGTATTGGTATCGAAGCCGTCCATCTCCACCAGGATCTGGTTGAGGGTCTGCTCACGCTCGTCATGCGAGCCGCCCAACCCGGCGCCGCGCTGCCGCCCCACCGCATCGATCTCGTCGATGAAGATGATACAGGGCGCGTTGCGCTTGGCCTGATCGAAGAGGTCGCGGACGCGCGAGGCGCCGACACCGACGAACATCTCGACGAACTCCGAGCCGGAGATCGAGAAGAAGGGCACACCGGCCTCGCCCGCGACGGCACGCGACAGCAGCGTCTTACCGGTTCCTGGGGGGCCCACCATCAGGACACCGCGCGGAATGCGGGCACCCAGCTGAGCGAACTTGTCGGGAAACTTCAGGAACTCAACGACCTCGGTCAGATCCTGCTTCGGCTCTTCCTGGCCGGCGACATCGGCAAAGGTCACGGTGGGCTTGTCGCCCGTGAACATACGCGCGCGACTCTTGCCGAACGAGAGCGCCTGGTTATTGGAGCCCTGAGCCTGGCGCATGAAGAAGACAAAGAACCCGATCAGCAGGAGCATGGGCAGCACAACCGTGATCGCTCCAAGGATACCGTTCCAGACCGGCGGCTGATAGATCTTGATGCTTGGAATCGACAGCTCCGGGATCGCCTGCTTGCGCAGCGAGGCTTCCTGGATGCGATTCTGCCGGGCCTGCTCGAGGATCTGATAGATCGACTGCGACGAATTCTTGTTCGTGACAATCGGCGTCTTCGAATCCGTGTAGAGCACGTCGAGCCGGTCACTACCGTTGTACTCGCCGATCTCCTTGACCTTACCAGGCGTCAACGCATCGTTGACAATCTGGTCGAAGGTCTTGCCTTCCTGGCCACGCCCGCCGCCGTTGATGCCATACTGTACAAGCAAAGCGACGGCCGCGACCAGGATGATGAGATAGACGAAGCTATTGCGCAGCCAGCGGTTATCGCCCATACCGCGTCCCTTCTTTCCCACTATTGACCTACCTTATGAAAGAGCCTAATGAGATCCACTCGTGTCACCTGCATGGGAGTATACGTCGGGATTGAGCACTCCGATGTATGGCAGATTACGATAGCGTTCGGCATAGTCGAGACCATAGCCGACGACAAACTCGTTTGGAATATCGAACCCGATATAGTCGACATGTACCGTCGCTTCGCGCCGGGCTGGTTTGTTGAGGAAAGCGCAGATGCGGAGGCTGGCCGGACCGCGCCGCTGCAAGCTTTCCCGAAGATAGGAGAGCGTAAGGCCCGAGTCAACAATATCCTCCACGATTAAGACGTGACGACCGGCGATGCTGCTATCCAAATCCTTCAAGACGCGTACCACACCGCTGGTCTCGGTCGCCTCTCCATAGGACGAGATCGCGATGAAATCCACGGCGAGCGGTCGCTGAAGCGCGCGGGCGAGGTCGACCATGCACATCACCGATCCCTTGAGCACACCAACCAAGAGAAGATCCGGCACCTCGGCATAATCGCGGGCGATCTCCTTCGCCAGCTCCGCGATGCGCTGCTGTATTTGGTCCGCGGTTAATAGAATGCGGGTCACGTCCTGATCCATCACCTAATTCGCCAACCGCTCGAGCATGAGGCCCTGCTTCATCGTTCGCATCCAAAGACCGCCAGGAAGCTGCAGCCGACCATGTGTTTGCATAGACAGCTTCATTATGCGGTCGAGATGCTCCGCACCGATCTCGGTACCCGGGACGATCAATGACGCAGCTCTCCGAAGCGCCCTGCGGCGCAGTGCCGGATGCAGACCCATGAAGACGACCCGGTCCAGCCAGACGCCGTTCGCGCTTACAGTAGCGAGCGCCTGCCACACCTGATCGAGCAGCTCGACTAGGAGCGCGTCTTCGTCCGCGGCAATACGCGCTGTGCGCCCGAGAGCGCCCACAATGTTCGAATTATACGCTTTCAGTTCGGGAATAATGTAACCCCGCACACGATTTCGGAGGTATTCGGACGACTGATTCGTCGGATCGTGGCGCGGACGCAAGCCCTTTTCAGCACAGTAGGTCTCGATCTCGACGCGCTTGGTAGCGAGGAGAGGCCGGACCAGGTCTGGTCCGGCGATCCGGGAGTCTGTCGCATGCACCGTGGAGCGGCCGATGCCGCACCACTGTTCGTAGCGCCGGAGGGGCCGCATCCCCGCCAGACCGCCCGGTCCCGCGCCGCGCAAGAGGCGCTGAATAACAGTTTCGGCCTGATCGTCGGCAGTATGGCCGGTGACAACCGCTTTCGCACCGACCGCCACGGCGATCTCGATCAAAAAGCCGTAGCGCACGGCCCGCGCCGCAGCCTCGATGCCACCATACCGCGCGGCATAATCGCGAACATCACGTCGAGAGACTGTGATCGGAAGCTCCCATGCACGCGCCGTTTCAGCGACGAAGTCGGCGTCGGCGGCGGAATCGGCGCGAAGTCCATGGTCAAGATGGGCGACATGGAGCGCGAGGTTCTGTACGGGACGCAGCTCTTTCAAAAGGTGGAGGAGAGCGAGCGAGTCGGGCCCACCGGAAACGGCGACCAGCAGCTTGGCACGCGGCTGCCACAACGCGTTGTCTGCTACGAATGCCGCTACACGCTCGAGCAGCCCGGCCATCTGGCCCCTCTGGCTACAAAAGAAACACCGACTTCGGCTGAAGTCGGTGTCGAAATGGTGCCGGCGACTAGGTTCGAACTAGTGACCTATTCATTATGAGTGAATCGCTCTAACCGCTGAGCTACGCCGGCAATCACTTCACCGGAAAGGAAGATGGTAGCGGCGGATGGATTCGAACCATCGACCTTCGGGTTATGAGCCCGACGAGCTGCCACTGCTCCACGCCGCGTCAATAGGCGAACTGTACCATGCGCAGGTGCTACTGTCAAACGTGGGGCCGAGATTCGCCGCAGCCATGGACGAGCGACTACCTAGCCGGTATAGTTTGGACGCGCCGAAGCTCGGCCGGTCGACAGACAGAGGCATAGCATTCCCTTGCGGCCAAAGGCCATCAAAGCGAGTCTCGCTCGCCCACCTCTTCCAGGAGGAGGGACGCCGGTCCGGCGCGGCTCGACGCGCTGTCTGCTGTACGCCGCCCTGCTGATCACACTTCTTATCTTCGCCCTACGCCTGACCAAGTCGCGGGCCAACGACCAGCTCGTCGCATCGGATGGCATTGGCTACTATAGCTACCTACGTTCGCTGGCGATCGACCACGATCTGGATTTCAGCGACGAGTACCGGCACTTCAGCTTACCACGCCAGAATTGGCAGCTTACGCCGACGGGCCGAGTAGCGAACAAGTATGCAGTGGGGTCAGCGCTGCTCTGGCTGCCCTTCTTCGCGGTCGCCCATGTGCTGGCTGAGCTCGGCCACGCGCTTGGCCTACACATCGAGCCTGACGGCTACGGCTATCTCTACGAGGCAGGGATCGCGGTCGGCAGTATCGTGTATGGAGTGCTCGGTTTCGTTCTCTCATTGATGTGCGCCGGGCGGCTCGTCTCGCGGCAATCGGCTGAGCTTTCGGCCAGTCTGCTCTGGCTCGCCAGTCCCGCGCTCTACTACATGGTTTTCGAGCCCTCCATGTCGCACATGGTCGCGCTCTTCAGCGTGGCACTTGTGCTTTCGATCTGGTTTCTGTGGTTCAGGCTCGAGACGAACCCGCCGCTCTACCGCGCGGCAATCCTCGGCACGGCGGCGGGTCTCGTGATGCTTGTACGCCTCCAGGACGCGCTCTTTTTGCTGCTGCCCTTCGGAGCTGGTCTGCTGCGCTCGCTGAGCGGCATGCTCGCGAGCGATCGCAGCCGGGCACGACGCTGGCTGCTGATCACAGCGGTCGCAGCCGGAGTGTCAGCACTCTGCTTCGTACCCCAGCTTGTGATCTGGCAGCTCCTCAACGGCTCGTGGACGGCGAACCCGTACGCCGCCGACCATGATCCGGCCTTCTACTGGCTCACCCCGAAGCTGGGAGCCGTACTCTTCTCGACCTATCACGGGCTCTTTACGTGGCACCCGGTCTTTCTGGTCTCCCTGGTCGGCCTGGCATTGCTGGCGAGACGAGATCGACGGTTGGCCGCGGCGTTAGCCCTGCTCATTGGCGTCGAAATCTATATCGTGGCGAGCTGGTGGGCCTGGTGGCAAGGCGCCGCGTCCGGTGGACGCATGTTCCTCAGCGGTATGTGGATCTGGGTACTCGGCCTCGCGATCGCGATCGAATGGCTGAGCGAGCACAAAGCGTGGATTCGTCCGGCATCGGCGGCCGGCGTGCTCCTGGTGGTATGGAACGGTGCCGCACTGCTGCAGTACCGCCTCAACTATGTGCCCAGCGACGCGCCACTCTCGTGGAGGCAGATGACGGTCGACCGGGTCGCCATGATCGGGCGGCTCCTGCATGGAGCACTGATGTACATTGGGCGGCACACCTGAGCAGTGCAACGCCGGAGCACCGACCCGGAACAAGGGCGGCCGCGCGTGTGACAAGCTCGGACTTAACCACTGCCCCACGCGCCCAGAGGCGCCGATCATGGATCACAGGCTGGAAAGGATCGGCACGCCAGCCGCGGCGCGGTCCAGGCGCAGGCACATCTCACATAGTGAGCAGGCGCGGCTCGCGCGTGCTATTCACAGGAGGATCGGGCTCGGCCAGGAGCTCGGCGACAAGGGAGAGGAGCGCATCCGGCGTGTACGGCTTGTAGACAAACGCGGCCGTCTTACCAATACGCGAGAGATCGTGGTAGGCACTGACGAGGATGACGGGCACATGCTCGAACTCAGGTAGGGTTGCGAGGTGCTGTACGAGGTCAGGCCCAAGCATACCGGGCATCATCACATCGCTGATGATCAGGTCCGGCCGCTCACCCGTTTCGAGCAGTTTGATTGCGTCGTAGGCATCGTTGGCGCTCAAGATGTGGTAGCCATCAAGCTGGAGCACATACCGCAGCAAATGACGGGCCGTCTGCTCGTCGTCGACGATAAGTATCGTTTTCATGGCGCGCTCTTCCATCTATGTGTCTACGTGTGCTACCTGGCAGTCGCGTACCATTCGGCGTACTCGAGGGCGAAAGCCAA
>JBBSGA010000118.1:0-16532 GCA_038254585.1 Chloroflexales bacterium
TATAGTCTTTCAGATAATGTTTTGGACTCGGCAGTGCGTTGCTAAGCGCCAGAACCATCGTTGGAGTCCAGATCTTTTTCTGAATGTCTATATGCGACTCGCCCCTCCTCAGCAACTCCGCAAAAAGATGAGACACACCCGCCACGAGCCGCCCGGCTTGACAAGGCCTAGAGGCGGTGCTATATCGTCGTCGCGCTGCAGCGCGACGACAGGAGGAATACCCAAGCTATGGCCCAATCGAGTTCCGCCAAGGCCAAGTTCGAGCCGACCTGGGAGTCCTTGAAGCAGTACGAAGTGCCGCGATGGTACGAGGACGCCAAGTTCGGCATCTTCATCCACTGGGGCGTCTACGCCGTCCCGGCCTTCGGCAACGAGTGGTATCCCCGCAATATGTACCTGGCCGGCTCGCCGGAGTTCCAGCATCACGTCGCGACCTACGGGCCGCAGAGCGAGTTCGGCTACAAAGATTTCATCCCGCGGCTCACGGCCGAGCACTTCGACGCCGGACGCTGGGCACGCCTCTTCAAAGCGTCCGGCGCGCGCTACGTCGTCCCGGTTGCCGAGCACCATGACGGCTTCGCCATGTACGACAGTCCCTTCTCGGAGTGGACGGCGGCGAAGATGGGACCGCGGCGCGATCTGATCGGCGAGCTGGCCGCCGCCGTGCGCGAGCAAGGCATGGTCTTCGGACTCTCGACGCACCGCGCGGAGCACTGGTGGTTCTTCAATGGCGGCAAGCAGTTTCCATCCGACGTGCAGGATCCGCGCTACGACGAATTCTACGGCCCGGCGCAGCCCAAGGAAACCCAGCCCGACGCGGCCTATCTCGACGATTGGCTCAAGCGCACCTGCGATCTCGTGGACCGCTATCAGCCGCAGGTCGTCTGGTTCGACTGGTGGATCGAGGAGCCGGCCTTCGCGCCATACCTGCCGCGGTTCGCCGCGTACTACTACAATCGCGGCGCGGAATGGCAGCGGGGGGTAGCGATCAACTACAAGCACGCGGCCTTCCCGGAAGGCACGGCGGTCTACGATATCGAGCGCGGGCAGCTGGCCGGCATCCGGCCGATCTTCTGGCAGACCGACACCTCGGTCGCGAAGAACTCGTGGGGCTACGTCGCGCAGCAGGACTACAAGACGGCCGGCGCGATCGTGGGCGACCTCGTCGACATCGTCAGCAAGAACGGTGCGCTGCTGTTGAACATCGGGCCGCGCCCGGACGGCACCATCCCCCAGCCGGAGGAGGAGATGCTGCGCGAGATCGGCCGCTGGCTCGAGGTCAACGGCGAGGCGATCTACGGCACGCGTCCCTTCACGATCTACGGCGAAGGTCCGACCGAGGTGAGCGAAGGCCAGTTCACGGATACAAAACGGCAGAGCTTTACGAGCCAGGATATCCGGTTCACGAAGAAAGGCAACGCGCTCTACGCGATCTGCCTAGCCTGGCCCGAGCAAGCGGTCACGATTCGCTCGCTTGGAGCAGGGTCGGCAGTGAAGGCGGACAGGATCGAGACGATCAGCCTACTCGGCTCGGACGCGACACCGTCGTGGTCGCAGGACGAGCGCGGCCTGACGATCCAGGCGCCCGCGGAGCGGCCGTGCGAGCACGCGTTTACCTTCAAGATTGCCCTCAAGGACGCTATTTGAGCGCGCGCATCGTGCAGTTCTAGCCCTCCGTCGCCCTCTCGCCGGAGCTGTTATGCTAAGATTGGGCATCGTAGTAGCGCACGACGGTCGGTCAACGAGGAGCAGGTGAGGCTCTATGGCTATGCACGCAACGCGACGGCAGTGGAGTGTTGCCGAATATGACCGCATGCTCGAAGCGGGAATTCTCACGGAGGATGATCGCGTCGAGCTTCTTGCGGGTGAGATCGTCGAGATGAGCCCGATCGGTAGCCGCCACGCCGCGTGCGTAAAACGACTGATTTTTCTTCTCGTCAAGCACCTGGGAGCAGCCGCGATTGTGGGGGCGCAAGATCCGATTCGCCTGTCCGACTATTCGGAGCCACAACCCGATATTTCGGTCTGCCAGCCTCAGCCTGATTTCTACGCGGCCAGCCATCCTGGCCCGGCGGACGTGATTCTGCTCATCGAGGTCGCCGATTCCTCCCTGCTGTTTGACCGTAATGAGAAGTTGCCGCTGTACGCCGAGGCCGGGATCGGCGAAGTGTGGCTCGTCGACCTCGTAATGGATAACGTCACAGTCTACGCCGATCCGGTAAACCAGACGTATCAGTCGCAGCAGCAGTTCAGCCGCAGCCAGATGGTTGTCTCGCGCGCCTGGCCCTCGCTGCGTCTGCCGGTCGCCAGCATTCTCGGCTGAAGGCCGCTCGTCTCCTCATGCCCGCGACGATTTGTAGTTGACACACGACGCAATTCGATCAATAGTCTCCTAAGCGAACTCGGCCGTGGGATCGTCGCGGGACGCTCCCACCCGCCCGGCCGGAGGCTCGTCTCTCAGGGGCGCCCTCTAGCTCTGCGGCCTTGCCGGGATCGATCCTCGACGTCTTCGACGGGCTTTGTCACATCGACGAAACTGAGCAAGGAGGTGGTGCACCAGCGGGTACTGCACGGCAGCCGTACCTTGTCCGCTAGGCGGATCGCGCTTTCCAAACCGTGATCGCAATGAGGAGGTCAATGTCATGGCGCAGAAGAGGCTCTCACGGCGTGAGTTCATGCGGCTGGCCGGACTGGGTGCCACGGGCACCGTGCTGGCGGCATGCGGCGCGCCGCCCCCAGCGACGACCGAACAGGTCGTTCACGAGACGCAGATTGTCAAGCAGACGCAGGTCGTCAAGCAAACCGTCGTCGTGGAGCGCGAGAAGGTTATCACGCCCACGGCGCCTCCGGGTCTCGTGACACCCCAGGGACGCGCCCTCCCTTCCGACGCCGCACCGCTGGACAAACAGGTGCTCTACGAGCAGTCGTCCGAGCCGAAGCACCTGGACGTCTCACGCGACATCTACGGCGCCGGGCCGGCGCTCAACTGGGGCAGCGAGCCGCTGCTGCGCCGCGATCAGGACCAGAATATCGTGCCGGCGCTGGCCGAATCCTACAAGGTCGGTCCCAATGCCGAGTACTTCGATTTCGTGATCCGCAGGGATGCCAAGTGGAGCGACGGCCAGCCGATCACCCCCGACGACTTCGTCTTTACCTTCCGCCACCTGGCCGACCCCAAGCTCGACAATCCCTGGACCTGGTTCTTCTACGATATCAAGGGCATCAAAGCGCTGAAGGAGGGCAAGGGCTCACCCGACGGCGTCGGCGTCGAGAAGCTCGACGACCGCACCATACGTGTCCGCAGCGAGGCGGGGGCGGCGCCGCACATTCCCGCGCTGCTGGCCTACCAAGCCGCGGTACCCTGCCCGAAGCACAAGGCCGAGCAGAACCCCGAGCACTGGGCCGACACGGCCGAAGGCTTCGTCTCGTCGGGGCCGATGACGCTGACCAAGTGGGACCATAACCAGCGCATGGAGTGGGCGATCAACCCGCATTACAACGGGCCGCACAAGCCGGGCGTCCAGCGGGTGGTCCAGATCATGGGCACCACGACGACCGCCTGGTTCAACACGTGGCTGAATAAGGAGATCGATTACATGGCGACCCTGCAGCCGCAGGAGGTCGCCCAGGCGCGCGGCAACCCCAAGCTCAACGCGCAGCTGCACTTCTTCAACAACTTCCAGACCGAATACCTGGCACTGGATACGCTCAAGCCGCCGCTGAACAATCTCAAGCTGCGCCAGGCGCTGTCGCATGCGATCGACCGTGATACGCTCGCCGCCCAGGTCATGAACGGTACGCGTGTGCCGGCCTACTCGATGCTGCCGCCCGGCTTCCCGGCCTACAATCCCCAGCTGAAGTCGGTGCAGGCCTACGACGTGAACAAGGCCAAGTCGCTGCTGGCCGAGGCCGGCTACAAGGACGGCAAGGACGCGAGCGGCAATCAGCTGACCCTCGATATGTACTCCAACGGCCGCGAGGTTGTGATGGAGTTCGTCAAGGACCAGTGGGAGCGCAACCTCGGCATCAAGGTCAACCTCACGGTGCTCGAGAACGCCGTGTGGGGCCAGAAACGCGCCGAGCACGCGATGCAGGTCTACAAGGGCCCGTACGAGTACGACTACCTCGACCCGGCCAATATGCTGACGTCGCTCTGGCGCAGCACGGACGACAAAGGATCTCCCCGCCACTCGTGGAAGAGCGCCAAGTTCGACCAGCTGGTGACCGAGGCAGGCAAAACGGTCGACGAAGCCAAGCGCATTGCGACCTATCAGGATGCGGAGCGTCTGCTGGTCGAGGACGTCGGCGCCGTCTTTCTGACGCACAACGTCATCTTCCAGATCTGGTGGCCCTACCTCACGGGGATTCCGGCCGACAAGAGCGGCAACGTCGTCTGGCGCTGGCTCGATCTGAGCCGCTTCCAGGCTTACATCCGCAACGACGTCGACCAGCTGCGGCCGGCGCATTAGGCACCGCTCCGATGCCGGGCCGGCGGAGGGAGGCTCTCCGCCGGCCGGCGCCCCGCGCGTCTCCGGACGCGCCGACAAGGTGTATGCCATGGCGCAGCCGCTGCTCCAGGTCGAGGAGCTCAGGACACAATTCACGGTCGGGGATACCGTGGTTCACGCCGTCAACGGCGTCTCGTTCAGCGTGGATCCCGGCAGCGTCCTCGGCATCGTCGGCGAGTCGGGCTCGGGCAAGAGCGTGACCGCACTGTCGATTCTGCGCTTGATCGAGGCGCCAGGGCGGATTACCGGCGGGCAGATCCTCTTTCAGGGGAACGGCACACCGCGCGACTTGCTGGCGCTGGCGCCGGAAGCGATGGAGCACGTCCGCGGCAACGATATCTCGATGATCTTCCAGGACCCGATGACCTCGCTCAACCCGGTGCTCACGATCGGCTACCAGCTGATGGAGCCGCTGAAGGTCCATCGCAACATGTCCGCGCGGGAGGCGGAGAGCTCTGCCGCCGAGCTGCTCGACCGGGTGGGCATCCCCGAGGCGCGGCGCCGGCTGCGCGACTATCCGCACCAGTTTTCGGGCGGCATGCGCCAGCGCGTGATGATCGCGATGGCGGTCGCCTGCCGGCCCAAGCTGCTGCTGGCCGACGAGCCGACGACGGCACTGGACGTGACGATCCAGGCGCAGATCCTCGATCTGATCGACGAGCTCAAGCGCGAGCTCGGCACGGCCGTGATCATTATCACCCACGATCTCGGCGTTATCGCGCAGCTCGCCGACGAGGTCGCGGTGATGTATGGCGGCATGATCGTCGAGCACGGCCCCGTCGCCGCGATCTTCGCGGCGCCGCAGCATCCCTACACCCGCGCGCTCGTCGCGTCGATCCCGCGCCTCCACGTCTGGCCCGACCGGCTGACGACGATCGACGGGTCGCCGCCCAGTGTGACGGGCGAGCTCACGAGCTGCCCGTTCGAGCCGCGCTGCCGCTACCGCGTCGATCGCTGCGCGCGCGAGCGCCCGCCGCTGCTCGAGCTCGCGCCGGCCCATAGCTGTGCCTGCTGGGTCGCGCAACAAGGGGGACTTCCCGATGGCTGAGCCACTGCTGCAGACCGTCGACCTGGTCAAGAGCTTTGCCCTGCGCCGCGGCTTCTTCGGCCAGCAGCGGCTGCGGGTGCTCGCCGTGGACCGGGTCAGCTTCTCGATCGACGAGCGCGAGACGCTCGGGCTGGTGGGAGAGTCCGGCTGTGGCAAGTCGACGCTGGCGCTGACGATCATGCGCCTGTATGCGCCGTCCGC
The DNA here is from genome assembly GCA_038254585.1 of Chloroflexales bacterium. Lineage (GTDB taxonomy): Bacteria > Chloroflexota > Chloroflexia > Chloroflexales > Kallotenuaceae > JBBSGA01. The sequence goes on from JBBSGA010000118.1 coordinate 5,758, forward strand.
GGGCCAGGTGCGCTTCGCCGGGCACGAGCTCGCGGGATTGAGCGAGGACGAGATGCGCCCGATCCGCCGCGAGATGCAGATGATCTTCCAGGATCCCTTCGCGGCACTCGACCCCCGCCTCAGCGTAGACCAGATCATCGGCGAGCCGCTGGTCGTCCACGGCGTCGGCTCCGCGGCCGAGCGGACCAAGATCGCGCGCGGCCTGCTGGAGCGCGTCGGGCTGCCGGCCGGCGCGCTGTACCGCTATCCGAACGAGTTCTCGGGCGGGCAGCAGCAGCGCATCGGCATCGCGCGGGCGCTGGCGCTGCGGCCGCGGTTGCTGATCTGCGACGAGCCGGTGTCGGCGCTCGACGTCTCGGTCCAGGCGCAGATCCTGAACCTGCTGCGCGACCTGCAGGACGAGTTCAACCTGGCATACCTCTTCATCTCGCATAACATCGCGGTGACCGCGTTCATGAGCCGCCGGATCGGCGTGATGTATCTCGGCCGGCTGGTGGAGCTCGGCCCCAGCCGGCAGATCGTGGAAGCGCCGCGCCATCCCTATACCCAGGCGCTGCTGGCCGCGGTTCCGGAGCCGGACCCGAGCATGGGCCGGCGTGAGCGGCCGGTGCGCGGCGATCTTCCCAGCCCGATCGAGCGCCCTCCCGGCTGCCCGTTCCACCCGCGCTGCCCGCTGGCACAGGCGATCTGCGTGGAGCAAGAGCCGCAGTTAAGAGTCGTGGCGCCGGGGCAAGCGGCGGCCTGCCATTTTGCGTGAGCCGGCGAGGAGGGAACGATGGTAAGGTACATACTTTCACGGCTGGCCGGTCTGATCGGCGTCTTGCTGGCCGTCTCGCTGATCACCTTCGTGCTGATGCACGCCGTGCCCGGGGGACCGTTCGACGCGCAGGCGATGGAGCGCCAGCAGATGATCCCCGACGCGATCAAGCGCCAGCTCAACGCCAAGTACGGCCTGGACAAGCCTATATGGCAGCAATACCTGGCCTTCCTGCGCAACGCCGTGCGGCTGGACTTCGGCTACTCCTTTACCAACAGCACCCGCACGGTCGTGCAGATCCTGCGGCAGCAGTGGCCGTACTCGATCCAGCTGGGCCTCCTGACGCTGGCCTTCTCGATGGTCGTCGGGCTGGGGCTGGGCGTCGCCGCGGCAATGCGCCAGGGCAGCTGGGTGGATCATAGCGCCACGCTGGTATCTGTCTTCTGCCTGGTCATCCCCAGCTTCGTCTTCGCGATTTTGCTGCAGTTCGTGCTCTCGGTCCGGCTCGGCTGGCTCCCGACCGGCGGGTGGGATAGTCCCAAGCAGTGGATCATGCCAGTGCTGGCCAACTCCCTGGCGCCGATCCTGATCCTGCAGCGCTTCACACGCTCGAGCGTGGCCGACGTCATCCGCGCCAACTACGTCCGCACGGCACGCGCCAAAGGGCTGAGCGAGCAGCGCGTGATGCTGATTCACGTCTTCAAGAACGCCCTCACGCCCGTGGTCACCGTCGGCGGACCGATGATCGCCGGCCTGATCACCGGGTCCTTCTTCATCGAGAGCATCTTCCGCATTCCCGGTATCGGGCTCTACTTCGTGACGGCGGTCCAGCAGCGCGACTATCCGATGATCATGGCGACGACGCTGGTCTGGACGGCGCTGATCAGCGTGACCTATCTCGTCACCGACCTGATCTATGCCCTGATCGATCCGCGCGTGACCTACGTGAGGGCGGGCTGAGATGAGTATCACCGCCTCGACCATCGGCCGCGTCGAAGAGCCGCCGCGTCCGGACGATACGCGCCGCGGCCAGGCGCGCACGCTGAGCCAGGTCTGGCGGCGCTTCCGGCGCAACCGGCTGGCCATGCTCGCGCTGGGCTTGATCCTGGTAGAGATCCTCGTCGCGATCCTGGCACCCTGGATCGCGCCCTACGATCCCTATCGCGGCGACTTCGCGGTTACGTGGCAGCTGCCCAGCCGCGCGCACCTGCTCGGCACGGATGACCTGGGCCGCGACGTGCTCAGCCGCCTGATCTTCGGGTCGCAGGTCTCGCTCAGCGTCGGCATTCTGAGCCAGCTGGTGATCGTGCTGATCGGCGTGCCGATCGGCGCGCTGGCCGGGCTGCTCGGCGGCTGGCTGGACTACGTCGTGATGCGCATCGTCGACGTTCTCTCGTCGGTGCCCACGCTGCTCTTCTACACGTTGATGCTGGTGGCGCTGGGGGCGGGCTTCGGCAACATCATTATCGCCATGGCCGTGACGGGCTGGATCGGGATCGCCCGGCTCGTGCGCGGCCAGGTGCTCTCGTTGAAAGAGACGGACTACGTGCGGGCGGCGCGTGCGATGGGCGGCGGCACGCGGCACATCGTCATGACGCATCTCGTGCGCAACGCGATGACGCCGGTGATCGTCTCGCTGGCGCTGGGCGTGCCCGGCGCGATGTTTGCCGAGGCCGGCCTCAGCTTCCTGGGCATCGGCATCGCCTCGCCGCGCGCCTCGTGGGGCCAGATGATCGGTCTCTACCAGGGCTATATCCAGACCTCCTGGCATCTCACCGTCTTTCCGGCCGTCGTGTTGGCCGTGACATTGCTGGCATGGTTCCAGGTCGGCGACGGCGTGCGCGACGCGCTCGATCCATCGCTGCGCATCTGATCGGCAGCTCCGCGGCCGCCCATGCATGGCATGGACGGCTGCGTCCCCAGCCGCCGTCGACGCCCGAAAGCTCCCACGTGCGCCAGACATGCACCTCGTGGGCAACCAAGCGAGTGCTTCACGCGTAGTGTTATGATGAAGCGCGGCGCGGGAACCCCCGCGCCGCTCAACACGGCTGCACGGAGATGTGCGGTCATAGGGTTGTCGAGCCGGTTTGGCGCTACTCGTGGCGCGCGGTATGCCAGGACATGTGGAATGGCTGCTACCGGAAATAGATCATAAGGAGCGCGTGGCACTATGCTCACTGACCTGAAGCGTCTGGTGATCGGTAACCCGCTCGAGACCGCCCGCCAGCACCACGAACGGCTCTCGAAAAAGGTTGCGTTGGCGGTCTTCTCGTCGGATGCCCTCTCCTCCGTGGCCTATGCCACGGAGGAGATTTTGCACGTCTTGGTCGGGGTCGGCATTGCGGCGCTGACCCTCGCGATGCCGGTGGCGATCGCGATTGCGGTGCTGCTAATCGTCGTCGCCTTCTCATATAGGCAGACGATCAAGGCATATCCGCACGGCGGCGGCTCGTATATCGTCGGCAAAGATAATCTCGGCACGCTGCCGAGCCTCACGGCCGGAGCGGCGCTGCTGATCGATTATGTCCTGACGGTGGCGGTCTCGCTGTCAGCCGGCGTCTCCGCGATCGTCTCGGCCTTTCCCGCGCTCGACGACTATCGCGTCTACATAGCACTGATCTTCGTCGCGCTCCTGACCATGGCGAATCTGCGCGGGCTGCGCGAGGCGGGGGCGATCTTCTCCGTGCCGACCTACGCCTTCCTCGTGACAATCCTGTTCTTGCTCATCGTCGGGGCCTACCGGTACGTGACAGGACAGATCGTCCCGGTGAGCACCCCTGAGCGCCTCGCAACGCTCCAGTCGACCAGCGGCTCGCTCGGCCTCGTTTTAATGCTCAAGGCCTTTGCCGCCGGCTGTACGGCGCTGACCGGTATCGAAGCGATCTCCGACGGCGTTCCGGCCTTCAAGAAGCCGGAGTGGGTCAATGCCCGCGCGACACTCACCGCGATGGCCGGGCTGCTGACGGCCATGTTTCTGGGCATCACCTTCCTGGCGCAGCAATACCGCAGCCTGCCGCCGGAAGCCGGCTACCCCGAGACCGTCCTCTCGCAGATCGGCCGCGGCGTCTTCGGCGGACGCGGCCTGGCCTACGGCGTGCTGCAGGCGACCACCGCGCTGATCCTGGTGCTGGCCGCCAATACGGCCTACTCGGATTTCCCGCGGCTGATCTCGTTCCTGGCGCGCGATCGATTCTTGCCCCGGCAGCTCGGCTCGCTGGGCGACCGGTTGGTCTTCTCCAATGGGATCATCGTGCTGGCGATCGCCGCCGGCGTGCTGGTGGTGCTCTTCGACGCCACCGTCACGGCCCTGATCCCGCTCTACGCCGTCGGCGTCTTCACCTCGTTCACGATCTCGCAGGCGGGCATGGTCCAGCGCTGGCGCCGGCTGCGCGAGCCGGGCTGGCGGCAGGGGATGATCGTCAACGGCCTCGGGGCGTTGACGACGCTGGTCGTGCTCGTCGTCATTATCTCCGAGAAGTTCTTCCTGGGCGCCTGGATCGTGCTGCTCCTGATCCCGCTGATCATCCTCATGTTTCTCGCGATCCATGCCCATTACGTCAATGCTGCGAAACAGTTGTCGCTGGAAGGGCTCGTGCCGCCGCCGCCGCTGCGCAACACGGTGATTGTGCCGGTCTCGACCTTGCACCGTGGGACGGTCAATGCGATTAAGTACGCCGAGTCGATCGCGCCCGGCCATGTAACCGCCGTGCACATCAGCATGGATCCCGAGCAGACGCGCAGGCTGCAGGAGCGCTGGCCCGACTGGGGCGGCGACGTCCCGCTGGTGATCCTCGATTCGCCGTATCGCTCGCTCGTACGCCCGCTCCTTCACTACATCGAGGAGGTCGATCAGCGCTGGGACAACGATATGGTCACGGTCGTCCTCCCTGAGTTCGTCCCGGCGAAGTGGTGGCATCATCTGCTGCATAATCAGACGTCGCTGGTGATCAAGGGCGCACTGCTCTTCCGCAAGAACAAGGTGGTGACGAGCGTTCCGTATCGTCTCGAGCGCTGATCAAGCCGGTGGGAGCCGGCTGCTGAAGGCCGCGATGGAACCGAGGTGGGACCGTAGACTGACCGCGCCGCACGCCCGGCCGCTTGGATCATCGCTATGGCGATATCTCGTCGCCGCGGGCGGTATCGGCCTGCTGACGGCGCTGCTCTTCGTCTTGCGCACAACGCTCGCGCCGGCGAATCAGGTGCTGCTGTACGTGCCGGTCGTCGCCGTGGTCGCCGTGGTGGCCGGCCGGCGTGCCTCGGTCCTGGCATCGATCCTCGCCTTTCTGACCTACAATTTCTTCTTCGTGCCGCCACTGTATACCTTCGCCGTCGAGAAGCCCCAGAACCTGATCGAGCTGGTGATCCTGCTGATCGTGGCGATGCTCGTAGGCACCCTCGTGGCGCGTGGGAAGGCCCAGGCCGAGAAGGCGGCCGAGCAAGCGGCACAAATGACCGCGCTCTACGAGGTCAGCCAGGAGATCAGCGCCGCGCTCTCCGTGGAGAAAACTCTACCGCGCATCACGGCGCTCGCGCTGCGTCTCCTGCGCGGCGGGCAGGCCACGATCCGCCTGCTTGCAGATGATGGCGCCGTGAGCTTCGAGACGAGCGCGGGCGAGCCGATGGCCGGTGGCCAAGAGCTACGTGCGCCGCTGCGCGTGGGCGGCAGCACACTCGGCGAATTGCGGGTGCGGATCGCCGAGGACAACTTGCTGCCGGCAGACGAGCTAGGACCGCTGTTGACGACGCTTGCTACCCAGGCGGCGCTTGCCGTCGAGCGCACGCGCCTGGTGGATGCCGCCTTGCAGGCGCGCCTGTTGCGCGAGTCCGAACGGCTGAAGGGCGCGCTCCTATCGTCAGTCTCGCACGATCTGCGCACGCCGCTCGCCGTGATCAAAGGCTCGGCCAGCAACCTGCTCGACAGGAGCGTGATCTGGGATGCCGCGACGACACGCAGCGCGCTCGAAACGATCAACGCCGAGGCCGACCGGCTCAACCGGCTCGTGCGCAATCTGCTCGAGATGTCTCGCCTGGAAGCCGGGGCGCTGCCGCACAGCCGCGAGCCGGTAGCGATCGTCGAAATCATCGGATCGGTTCTGCTGCGGCTCCAGCCGCTCCTGGGGCAACGGCCGGTCAACGTCCAGGCACCGCCGAGCCTTCCGGACGTTCTGGTCGATCCGGTCCAGATCGAGCTGGTGCTGACTAACCTGATCGAGAACGCCATCAAATACGCTCCGGCGCTCAGTCCGATCGACGTCGGCGCCGCGGCCGATCGCGCCGCCCTCACGCTCTGGGTCGCGGACCACGGGCCAGGCTTCACACCGGGCGACGAAGAGCACGTCTTCGAGAAGTTTTACCGCGGCGGCTCGCCCGACCACAAACCGGGCGGCAGTGGGCTGGGACTGGCGATCGCTAAGGGTATCGTCGAGGCGCATGGAGGGCAGATCGCCGCCGCCAACCGTGCCGCGGGCGGTGCCATCATCACGCTGACGCTACCCTTGCTCCTCGCGCCGGCGTCCGGGGGAGCGCACCCATCGGGAGCCGTGGTCGTGGCAGAACCGGCCAGCAGAGGATAAGATGGCGACGCGGGTCCTGGTCGTGGACGACGAGCCTCAGATTCAGCAGCTGCTCCGGACGGCGCTTGAAGGTCGCGGCTACGAGATCCGGCTGGCCGGCGATGGCCGCACAGCCCTGGATCTCGCAGCCACCGCCTGGCCCGACGTGATCGTGCTCGACCTGGGCCTGCCTGGGATGGACGGACTAGAGGTCTGCCGGCGCATTCGCGAATGGTCGCGCGTTCCGATCGTCGTCCTCTCGGCGCGCGAGGGCGATCGTGACAAGGTGGAAGCGCTCGACCTCGGCGCCGACGACTACCTCACCAAGCCGTTCAGCATGGAGGAGCTGCTCGCGCGCTTGCGTGTCGCGCTGCGGCATCGCGCACCGGCGGCCGAAATCCCGGTACGGCACTGCGGAGAGCTCACCGTCGACCTGAACCGCCGCCAGGTGGTGCGCGCCGGCGTAGAGGTCCACCTTACGCCGACGGAGTACGATCTGCTGCGGCTCTTCATCACCAACGCGGACCGGGCGCTCACGCAGCGCCATATCCTGCGCGAGGTCTGGGGCCCCGGATACGAAAACGACGTCGCTACCCTGCGCGTCTTCGTCACGCAGCTCCGGCAGAAGCTCGAGCCGGAGCCCAGCCGCCCCCGGTTGATCGTGACCGAGACCGGCGTCGGCTACCGCTTCCGTACCGAAGGCTGCGGCTGACGGCCGCGGCTGCGCTTATGCCCTCCACCCTGCCTCGATCCTAATACTTTTCTAATACGCCAAGCAGCTTTCCTAAGACCTTCCTAATACGGGACGGCGTAGACTTCCTGCGCTCAGGACGGATGCGGGCAGCGCGTCCGCGAGCGGAGGAGTCGCATGGAAATGAGGCGGCGTGGGCGGCGGATGGTGCTTGGCTGAGGAGAAGGACACGTGTTAGCTGACCTAAAACAAGTTGTGATCGGCAGCCCGCTCGAAACAGCGCGCCAGGTGCATGAGCGGCTCAACAAAAAAACGGCGCTGGCCGTCTTCTCGTCGGATGCTATGTCGTCGGTCGCGTATGCCACCGAGGAAGTGCTGCGTCACCTGGCACCGGCGCTGGCGCTCGGCGCCCTCGTCTATGCCCGGCCGGTCGGCGTGGCGATCGCGCTGCTGCTGATCGTCGTCGCCTTTTCGTACCGGCAGACGATCGCGGCCTATCCCAACGGCGGCGGGTCGTATATTGTCGCCAGCGACAACCTCGGCCGCGTACCGGGGCTGATCGCGGGCGCGGCCCTGCTGGTCGACTACGTGCTGACCGTCGCGGTCTCGATTTCCTCGGGCGTTTTCGCGCTCACATCGCTCCTGCCGGCACTGACGCCCTACTCCGTGTCCCTGGCGCTCCTTGCGATCGCCTTGATCACAATCGCCAATTTGCGAGGCGTCCGGGAATCGGGGGCGTTGTTTTCGTTTCCCACCTATCTCTTTATCTTCAGCATTCTCACGATGGTGGTGCTCGGGGCGTATAAGATCTTCCTCGGCGGCGGGCTGCATATCACACCCGGACCGGGCCCACTGGCCGGCCCGGGCGAAGAGATCATCACGAACACCAGCCAGCTGATCACGCCGTTCTTGATCATGTCCGCCTTTGCCTCGGGCTGTTCCGCGATGACGGGAGTCGAGGCGATCTCGAATGGCGTACCCGCCTTCAAACAGCCGGAAGCGCCGAACGCGCGCACGACATTAGTCTGGATGGCCGGCTTACTGCTGGCGATGTTCGCAGGCATCACCTGGCTGGCGACCTATGGCGCACTGCCCCGGCAGCAGGAGTCGGTGCTGTCACAGATCGCGCGGGGGGTCTTCGGCGCCAATATCTTCTGGTACATCGTGCAGATCGCGACCGCCGGGATCCTCTTCGTCGCCGCGAACACGTCCTATGCCGACTTCCCGCGTCTCACGTCGCTGATTGCGCGCGATCGCTTTCTGCCCCGGCAGTTCGCAAGCCTGGGCGACCGGCTCGTCTTCTCGAACGGGATCGTCATCCTGGCACTCTTCTCGGCGGCCCTGGTGATCTATTTCAAGGCCAGCACCACGAGCTTGATCCCGCTCTACGCCGTGGGCGTCTTCCTGTCGTTCACGCTGTCGCAGGCCGGAATGGTCGTCCGCTGGTACCGGCAGCGGACACGCAACTGGCAGCGCAGCGCGCTCGTGAATGGGCTGGGAGCGCTGACGACCTTGGTGGTGCTGTGTGTGATCATCATCGCCAAGTTTGCCGAGGGTGCCTGGGTCGTCATCCTGTTGATCCCGCTGCTCGTGGGGCTGTTCCTCTTCATCCATCGCCACTACGTCGAGGTCGCGCACCAGCTGTCGCTGGAAGGACTGGAGCCGCCGCCGCCGCTGCGCAACACCGTGATCGTCCCGATCTCGACCTTGCATCGCGGGACCGTAAACGCCGTGAAGTACGCGGAGGCCATGGCGCCCGGCAACGTAACCGCCGTGCACATCAGCATGGATCCGGAACAGACGCGCCGGATCCAGGAGCGCTGGGCCAAGTGGGGCGGAAAGGTGCCGCTCGTGGTCCTGGATTCGCCCTATCGCTCGCTGGTGCGGCCGCTGCTCAACTATATCGAGGAGGTCGATCAGCGCTGGGACAACGACGTTGTGACCGTGGTGTTGCCCGAGTTCGTGGCAGCCAAATGGTGGCACCATCTGCTGCATAATCAGACCTCCCTGCTGCTCAAGGGCGCACTCCTCTTTCGGAAAAACAAAGTGGTGGTCAGCGTGCCCTACCGCCTCGAACGGTAGGCACGCGGCGGATACGTGTACGGCGGAACGGCCGTTCAGAGGAGGACCTATCATGGGCACGTTAAGCAGAGAAGATTCCGCCATGCGGGATGTGAAGCGTCCCAAATGGTGGATGCTCGATGCGCTTGTCGTGCTGATGGTCGCGCTGTTCGCGCTCGAGCATCATCAGCACCTCTCGGTGGGCTGGCATCATCTGGCGCTGCTATTGATCGCCCTGGCGATCTTTGGCCTGGCCGCATTCTGGGCGCGCATCTACCGCGGCGCACTCCTCGAAGATGACTGGATGAACGAGGCCGCCACGGACCAGCGCCGCCGCAGAATCAGTAGAGACGGCAGATATAAGGTCTCTACCGCAATCCGTTTCAAATAGGGACCCCCATCGTCGTAATGCCCACCGATGCAGCTACGGCGCATGGCTCTGCGATGCTCTATTCGTGTATGCGTGTCGTATTCGTGGACGGCTTGACGCGGCTGATTTGAAACGTATAACGTCTCTACCGACGTCCACACGCCTCTCGAGCGTCGCTCCCGCTATTGACCCATCCGGATACCCGCACTACAATCGACCCCGGGGCCGTACCCCGGCCTAGCAGTGCGGCCGCGTCCTTTATGCGCGCGGTCCGTCGACCGGCGCCAGCGCTCGTGGCCGGGGAGGACGGCTCAGCACGAAGGAGAGCGACGTGACAGGGCATGTGCGGACGGCGTTGGTCGGAATGGGTGTTGGCCGCGTTATGGCCAAGGCGCTCGCGGGTGACCCGCGCGGCGAGATAGTGGCGCTGTGTGACCTCGAAGCGGAGCGTATGCAGCGCGTCGCCGACGCGCTGCCCGCGCCGGTGAAGTTATATACCGATTATGTCGAAATGTGCCGAGATCCCGAGATCGACGCGGTGATCGTCGCCACGCCGAATCAGTGGCACGTGCCGGTCGGCGTGGAGGCGGTGCGCAACGGCAAGCATGTGCTCGTCACCAAACCGCTGGCGGACTCGGTGGCGGCGGCGGAGCAGATCGTGGCCGCGGCTGAGAGTGCAGGGGTCGTCAACATGATGTCGCTGTCGACGCGCTTCGCCGCCGAGACGCAATATCTGGGCCAGCTCTACACCGAAGGACGCTTCGGCGAGGTCTACTTCGCGCGCGCCCGCAGCGTGCGCCGCAGCGGCATCCCCAGCTGGAGCCCGGGCTTCATCGTCAAAGGCGGTGGCGCTTTCCGCGATATGGGCGTGCATATCCTCGACGCGGCGTGGTGGATGATGGGTATGCCGCGGCCGCTGAGCGTCACCGGCGTCGCCGGGGCCAAGTTCGGCCCGCGTGGGCTCGGCTTCTGGCTCTACCAGCCGCAGCCGCCCGAGGTCGCCGCGCAGTACGCGGCCGACGACTACGCCGCCGGCTTCATCCGCTTCGAGAACGGCGCCGGGCTGCAGGTCGAAAGCTTCTGGGCCTCGCACCAGCCGGAGGAGCTGCAGATCGAGCTCTTTGGAACGGAGGCGGGGGCGCGGCTCCAGCCGCTCACGCTCTACCGCACGCTCAACGGCGCGCCGGTCGATAGCACCATCGCCCTCCCGAAAGGGCCCGACGTCTGGGAGCGCATCGCCGCGCATTTCATCGAATGTATTCTCGACGGCGTGCCCTGCCAGGCGCCGCTGCGCCACGGGCTGATCGTTCAGGAGATGCTGGAAGCGCTGCTCGCGAGCGCCGA
>JBBSGA010000119.1:0-16463 GCA_038254585.1 Chloroflexales bacterium
AATCCTGATCTCTACCCCCCACCCTTCTTGATCTGAGCCTCCACGGCGTTCTGGGCTTGATCAAGGGCATCCTTAGGTGAGAGCTGGCCGGTCCATACCTTCTCGTACCGGTTGCTCAGCTCCTGATTCCAGTTGGGATATTCCTTCAGGAAGACGCCGCCTGTGCTGTAACTCATCGCGTCGACGAAGAATTTCCAGTTGGGATCGGCCAGCAGTACCGGGTCTTTGGCGGACGCCATGTTCGCCGGCATGGCGTAGGTGTCGCGCGCCCACGATGTCTGCGCCTCTGGACTGGTCGCGCACTTGATAAACTCCCAGGCCGGCTCTACGTTCTTGGCGCCCCTCGGGATCGACAAGGCGAAGCCGCCGCTTGTCGACGCTTTCTCCTTGTTATAGGGGATGTCGCTCACGCCCCAATCGAGGTTCTCATTCTTGCCGTCCTTGTTCTTCACCTGCGGCCGGAAGAAATTGAGCTGCGAGGTATATCCGTTGATGTCGATGTACATCGCCGCGCTGCCGGACATGAATACGTCGTTCGGAGCGGCTGCGAAGCTCCCGGCGAAATTCTGGTGGGCCTTCCAGCCGCCGTAGCGGTCGATCCACTTCTTGACCCACTGCAACGTCTCGACGGCCTGCGGCGTGTTGATCTGCGGCTTGCCGTCCGGCGTGATCCACTCGACCCCGTTGGTGTAGCCCCACACGTCGGGACCGACGTTGCCGATCAACGGTGAGAAGGCGATGCGCTCGTAGGTTCCGTCCGGCTTCTTCTTATCGAGCTTGTCGGCATACTGTTCGAGCTCGGCCCACGTCTTGGGCGGCTTCTCAGGATCGAGGCCAGCCTCCTTGAATGCGTTCTTGTTCCAGTACAGAACGCGCACGTCGGTCTCATAGGGGATGCCGTAGGTCGCGCCGTTGTAGAGTGTCTGCTTCCACGTAAATGGCCAGAAGGTAGAGCCGTCCACGCCATCCCGCTGGGCAAATTCCTGGAGGCTGGTGTCGATGTTATCCTTGGCGCGCTGCGGAAGCTGCGGCCGGTCCTCGACGATGACATCCGGCATACCTGATCCGGCGGCGACCGCGGCGGTACTGGCGGTCCAGATGTCGCCAAAGGGCTTGAAGGTCTCTCGGACCTTGATGTTTGGGAGCTGCTTGCCACAAATCGCGATGACGCGGCGGATCGCGTTGCGGCGTACAGGGGAGCCCCAGAAGTGCCAGAAGTCAATCGTTCCGGAGACGTTCGGATTGAGTTTCGCGGCACTCGCGGCGGCGCTGCCCGTCGCGGGCGCCGTAGTCTCACTTGCCGCGGGTGTCTCGCCGGCTGCCATTGTCGCGCCCGCCATCGGAGTCTCACCTGCGGCCGCGGTCCCGGCTGTCATCGGAGTCTCACTTGCGGCCGCGGTCCCGGCTGCTCCCGCGGGAGCTACAGTCTCGGCCGGTGCCGCCGTCGCGGGGGCTGCTCCCGCCGCGGTAGTCCCAGCGGCGCCGCCCGGTGCGGTCGTGGCTGCTGCCTGATTGTTCGTGCTTCCCCCACAGGCGGCTAACAGCGTGCTCGTGAACATGAGCAAGACGACTGTCAGGCGCCACGACCGAGCGTACGTAGACAACTTCATTGTTCGCTCCTTTCTGCTTCCGGGTTCCCGACCGCATGGAGTATTCGGAACAGGTCCGGTGGGATTGTGGTAGCACCGCCTGTCGCGTTCTGAGCCAGACGAATACTCCTGTGGTAGGCGTTCTCAACAGCACACCCTGTGCCATGAGCGCCTTAGATGGCACGCGCGACATCCTGTGGCCGCTGGCCTCGACGGTTGTAGCGGCACATTAGTTGCTGCCAATACGATACCGTAGGATTATTCCGGGACAAATCGAGCGAGGAGTCGAATAATGCCAGAGCAGGAGCGATCCGAGACAAACCCTGCGGAAGCGGGGCCATCACGCGATCTTCCCGAAGCATTCACGAAAAATGCCGAGGAGGGTGAACAGATCAAGGAGATCTACGACCGCGGCGGCGCGAGCCGGGAAAAGCGAACGAGTACCGGCCTCAACGTGGTCGACGAAGGCTCAGCCGATTCCTTCCCGGCCAGCGATCCACCGGCCGAGATGGGGTCGTCCTCGACGATCAAGTAGCGATGCCATATACAGCATCGCTATCCTCGCTGCCGGCGAAGGTGATCGATCGCACGCGCAAAGAAGTCCGATTCCCCGTAGCCGCCGGGCTTGAGCACGAGGTACATCGGCGGATCTGAGAAGGTGATGCACGAAGGCACGCCCGGCTCGATTTCCTCTAGGATGCGCATACCCCGGATGCCAAGTGAGGAGCAGATCGCGGCTGCCGTATCGCCTCCCGCCACGATTAGACGCGCCAGGCCTGTACATTGCGCGACAGCTGCCACGGCCCTGCCGAGCGTATCCGAGACGAGGCGGGCGGTGGCAGCGCGGGAGAAGCCGCGAGCTGCGCCGCCGTCCTGCGTCTGCTTCAGCAGCGCCGGATGCGCTGGGGCGCGCAGAGCTACATCACCTCCCTGGATCAGCACCCGTGCGCACGAGGCGGCTACGCGTTCGATCTCTGCGGCTCGCTCCGGGGCATCGAAGACCTGGGTGGGGTCGAGGTCGACGACGACAACCCCTATCGTCTGCAAATGTGCGATCTGCGCGACGGCCTGAGGCGTGAGGCTGCCCGCGACGCAGAGAACCCCGAGCTCTGCTTGTAGGTAGTTACCGGCGAGGGGTGCCACGGATGGGGCGTCGCACCACAGCTTGGCCAGCTCCTCGGCGAGGCCCGAGCTTCCTACGACGACTCGCTCGTTCCGCGCTGCCACCGCGATCGCCGCGAGCGAGGTCTGGTCGACCACGTCCAGGATCGCATAGCCGGTATGCGGACGGAGCTCGTCGATCCGTCGCTTGAGAACCTCCGGCCCCCGGCGAATCTCCATGTCGTGAATGTGGACGACGGGACGGTGGGTCTGGTCGCGAAGAATTTCGACAAGGTTGGACCGGTCCATCGGGTGCACGGGATCGTGCCTGAAGGCGGAGTCTTCCAGCTTCTGGCCATGGACATAATGAATGCCCCCGACGGTCAGACGACCGGTCTTAGGAAAGCCCACGACGACGACGGCGAATTCTTCTCCCAGAGCGTCGAGGAGCGCGTCCATCTCGGCCCCGATGTTGCCGCGAAAGACCGAGCAGATCTTCTTGTAGAAACGGGCGCAGGCGGCATCCCGCAGGAGACGCGTCGCCGCGAGGACCTTGCCGTACGCCTCTGCCGCCGGATCGTAGCGCGATTCAGTATCCAGGACGAGGACGTCGGGCGGCTTCCGGCCGCGAATCTCCAAGCCGCCGGCAGCCGGGTACAGGTAGACATGCGTGAGGTAACCGGCCTTGGCAAACATACCGCCGGCGTCGTTGGCGCCCGTGATATCGTCGGCGATCACGCCGATCACGCTTGCTCCTGCTCGATCAGATTCGTCTCGCTAACCGCCAGGTCCGGGTCTCGCGGCACGCGGAACGTCTTTATCTCACACGGGCCGAATCTGGCGCGAATGACGCGACTCCAGCCAGGGAGGTGGAGCGTCGCCTCCGTCGCAGTCTTGTCGGTCTCATAACAGCGGACAATCGTATCGTCGTTGTCCTCGGCCTGCTTGATCGCACTTACCACGACGTTCGGGCTGTCGACGTATAGGTACGAGGTCTGCAGCGGCAGATTGCCATCGTGATACGACTCGACCAGCGTCACCGGCCGCTGGTTGAGCTCGGCCGCGCGGCGCACCGTTCCGGCGCTCTCCCAGCTCCCCTCGTGAGGCAGCAGCGTATAGGTAAAGTGCTGGACGCCCTGATCGATAAAGGTGTAATCCTCCGCGGGGTCCGGCTGGGTTGGCAGATGGTGCGCATAGATCGGACTCCGCAGGACTGTGAGACTCATCTCGCGTCCCCGGATGTCAAAGCTATACTTGCCGTCGTTGAGGATGCTCAGCCCGTAGGGAACCTCCGTCACCCGCGTGAGGCCCGAGCAGTCGATCCAGCGCTGGCCCGGCTCCTCTTCGCCGTTCGTGGGCCGCTCGATATGGCCGTAGGGGATCTCGTAGGTCGCCCGGATGAAGTTGAGATTAACTGGGAAGCGCAGCTTCAGCGCCGCGAATTGCTCATGCCAGTCGAGCATGACATGCACATCGATCTGGGAGAGCTCGTGGTACATCGTGAACTCCTGAACCAGCGTCGAAGTGCCGTACAAGCTCTTGACCCGCATGACGGACTTGACGGGACCATTCTCGATCAGCTTGACCTCGGTCGCCTTAAAGGATCCAACCTCTTGCTGGAAGTGATAGACGCCGTGACCCCACGTATCGCTCGAGTCGGAGATCACGACCGGCCTGGCAGCCGCTCCCACAAAGACCTCGACCTCCCGCCGTTTGTCGCGCAGACTCTTGATGTACCCCGTCTCCGGATCGAGCTCCAGGCGAAACCTCTCGTTCTCCATGACTTCGTTGGAAGCACTCAGCGCCGGGGCCGACGCTGGGGTCTGCTGTGGGACGAGGCGATAGACGCGATAGCCGAGGGACGGCAGGCTGGCGATGAAGCTCAGCCGTTTTCGCCATCCGCCCACGACGACGGATGGTCGGACGTCCTGGATCGGAACCTCACGCCCTTCGTCGTCAACCAGGCTAAACGTTCCCTTCAGATCGCTCAGCTCAACCTCGACGTTGGCGCTGCTCGCCCAGCTATGCGGGTTGAAGACGACGATCGGCTTCATGCCTTCCTGCTCGTCGATGCGGATGTTCCACGCGAGCGACTGAATCGCGTTGTTAAGGCCGCGCTCTGCAACTGCCAGTGCCTCTCCATAGAGATTGCGCGCGTCTTCGTAGGCTGCCTCTAAGCTCGTCCCGGCGAGAATATCGTGGAACTGATTGAAGAGCACGTCCTTCCACCCCTGCTCGAAGTCACGCGGGTAGGACTGGCCCGTGATGCGCTGGGCAAGGACCGAGAATGTTTCGGCCGTGACAAGCGCGTGCTCCGCCTGGCGGTTCCAGCGCTTGATGCCCGAGTGCGCGGCATAACATCCGCTTGCATGATGCTGGAGATCGTCGTGGATCACCGGGAACGCGCGACCGGAGCATTTGACTGCATCGAAGAAACGCTCGGGAGTGCTGAAGATGAGTGTCGGCAGCGCCGGATCCATCTGCATGCGGTAGATGCTCTCGATGTTCTCCCTGGTCGGACCGCCACCGTGATTGCCCACGCCGTAGAAGCACATCAGGTCGTCGACGGGGTCTTTCAGGTCGGGCATACAGCGGCGCACGTAACTTTCGAGATCCTTACCCCTGGAAAGGTATTCGTAGGGGATACGGAAGGCAAGGACCCGCGATCCGTCGTCGGCCTCCCACCAGAAGACACGCCCCGGCAGCCCCTTTTCATGCGTCTCGGGGCGCGTGAATACATAGAAAGGTGTACCGCTCTTCGCCAGAATCTGCGGCAGCATGCCGTTGTGCCCGAAGCTGTCGACATTGTAGCCGACCGTCACGGTGACGCCGAGCTTTTCCTTGAAATAGCGCTGGCCGTAGAGCGCCTGCCGCACGAAGGACTCGCCACTCGGCAGGTTGCAGTCCGGTTGGATCCACCAGCCGCCCGCGATGTACCAGCGGCCTTCCTGCACCCGCGCGCGGATCGCCGCGAACATCTCCGGATCGTTCGTTTCGATCCACTCGTAGATCGCGGCGGAGCTGGATGTAAACGCGAAATCCGCGTACTCATCCATGCGCTGCAGAGCCGACCGGAAGGTCGCCTTGGCGGCCTGGAACCCTTCTTGCCATCGCCAGAGCCAGACCGGGTCGAGGTGCGCATTCCCGATCATGTGCAACGTCTTGTCTTTCATAGTTCAGTCGGGTCTCGCTTCTATGTTGACCAGGTTAGTACCGAAACGTCGTATGAAAGGGCTTGAACCAGGGATTGAAATAGACGCCAAGCTCCTTGACACGTGGCTACGTGTACCGACTGTGCAGAAAGAGATGATCTCCTGCCCGGAAGACCGCCAAGAGCCGGCTCCGAGGCGGACGGTCGGGTGGGAAGGCGACCCCCTCTACCAGTCCAGGACGCCAATGGCCGGCGCTACTTCCGGCGACGATCGGGCTGAGGGTGAGAAATTCGTCGTCCACGGCTCCGGCCTCGAGCAGAGCCCCATAGACATGCGGCCCCGCCTCCGAGAGCAGCGTCTTGACCCCGAAGTCCGATCCGAGCTGCTGGATCAGGCTATGGAAGTCGAGGCGCACGCCCGTCGAGCGGAACGCGACATTCGGCGCAGCGCCAACCTGCTCACGAGCCCGTTGGATACCTTCGTCGCCTGACACCACGACTGCAGGCACTCCCGGATCCTGGATTACGGGGGATTGCGGCCGAATAGTCCCACTCCGCGTAGCGATGACATGCAGCGCTACCGGCGCGCGTCCCTCCATCTGGCGCAAGATAGCCCACGTCGCGGCGTCGTCCGGAAAAATGCCCGCACCGCTCCACGTTTGGCGTGGTGCATACGCGAGCGCGCTTGCTCCGATCAACACGGCATCGGCCCTTGTGCGGAGCAGCCCCATGAGCCATCGATCGTGGCGGTTGTCGCCGCTGATCGGCCCACCGCTGCTCTTACCTGGCTCATTGAACGAGACCCGGCCGTCGCGCGATGTCACGAAATTGACATAGGTATAGGGCCGAGTTTTGCCGCGAGGCAGCGGCCACCGGCCGTAGACCGCTTGAAGCTCGGCAGGTAAGGGCAGCCCCTCGTCTGCGTCGTTGAATAAGCATTCGAAGGGGCTTCCAGGCCCATGTGGCGCTAGCAACGTTCTGTCTCCCATGCTCGAAGCATGACCATGGGACGCGCCACGGCGCCCTGGCACCTCAAGCTGCCGCTCTTCTTCGATCATTATACCCTGTGCGGTCGCTCAGACCAGCCATCGCGCGGCCGCCAGCGGCAGCGCCTTAAGCGGGCCGCGCTGGATCGTCGCATTCGGCAGCGAATCGAGGAAGAGCTTTCCGTAGCGCTTCGACAGCAATCGACGATCGAGGATCGCCACGACACCGCGATCTTCGCGGGAACGAATCAGGCGCCCGAAGCCCTGCTTGAATTTCAGGATCGCCTGCGGAACGGCGAAATCGTTGAAGGGGTCGCCAAAAAGCTCGGACCGTGCGGCGAAGACCGGGTCGTTCGGTACGGCAAACGGCAGCTTGGTAATGACGAGCACGCTGAGCGCGCCGCCGACCACGTCCACGCCTTCCCAGAAGCTACTCGTGCCGAGCAGCACCGCACGGGGTGTTTCGCGAAAGCGCTGCAGCACCGAGCGCCGCGAGCCGTCCAGACCCTGACCCAGGAGCACGATCTCCTCGCTCTCGAGCGGCTCTTCCAGCGCCCTGTAGGTCTGGCGCAGCGCCGAGTTCGACGTAAAGAGCGCCAGCATACGGCCGCCGGTGGCGGTTGCAAGCTGCACCAGCGTCTCTTCCAGCGCGCGCTGATACGTGCGCTCGTTGGGCTCGGGCATGTCGGATGGGAGGTAGAGTAAGGTCGACGTCTGGTAGTCGAAGGGCGAGTCGAGTTGGAGCTCCTCGACGGGGGCGGATGCCAGGCCGAGGCGCTCCTTGACATAGTCGAAGGAGCCGTCGATCGAGAGCGTGGCCGAGGCGAGAACGACAGTCTCCTTGCCGGTGAAGAACTGATCATGTAGCACTTTTCCGACGTGGAGCGGCGCGATGTGCAGGCGCAGCTGGTCACGCGCGCGCTCATAGGCCAGCCATTGGACCGTCTCCTCGTCGCCGTAGACCAGCTTTGATGCCGAGATCACGGTGTCGACGGCAAAGTTCGCGAGTGCGGAGAGCCGGACGACGAGCTCGTCGTATTCGGCTAAGCCTGCGTGCTCGAGCGTCTTGATATGCTCCTCGAGCTTGAGAAGTCCTCGCCCGATATCCGCAAGGGGGAGCATCAGGTTTTCCCAGCCCTGCTGGATCTCGATCCATGCTCCGAGGCCGCGCAGTTCGGCGGTGAGACGAACGCGCTGCTCGTAGCCGTTCTCGCGCGAGGTCCGCTGCACGAACTCGCGGAGCCGTCCCCACCAGTCGTAGCAAGCAGTCCGCACACGCTCGACCAGCGGCCGGATCGCCGCGGCGTATCCCTCGGCGCGATCGAGGTCGCCGGCTGTGGCGGCCGCGCCGATCCAGTAGTTCGGGAGCTCGGAGAGCAGACCTCCGACGAGCCGTGCGCCGCCTGTCGTCCAGAGCTCGTCGAGGTACCGAAGCAGGATCGCCTGGTCAAGCGCCCATCCCAGCTGATCTGTTGCGACGTCCTCGAGGTGATGGGCCTCGTCGACGATGACGTGATCGTACGGCGGGAGAACCTTGCCCTCGGCCTTCAAGTCCGAGAGCAGCAGGGCATGGTTCACGACGACGAGATGGGCCGCCTCCGCGGCGCGCCGCGCGCCGAAGAAGAAGCAACGGTCGAAATCGGGGCAGCGTGGTCCGGTACAGGTGTCCAGCGTCGCATTTACCTCGGGCCAGACCCGCGCCTCGTCGTCGCCGAGTGCCAGCTCGGCTCGGTCGCCGGTTTTCGTGTCGCGCGCCCAGAGGCCGAGCTTGATCAGCGCGTGGGCCTGCTCCGGCGAAGGATGATCGGATCGGCGAAGAGCGTTGAGGCGGCGCAGGCAGAGGTAGTTGCCTCTCCCTTTGAGCAGCGCGGCACTGAACGGCCGGGCGTCAACACCCGGCATATGCCGGATCACACTCGTATCGGTGACATGCTGGAGGTCAGGCACGTCCTTGAAATAGAGCTGGTCCTGCAAGTTGATCGTGTTCGTCGAGACAACCACGCGTTGGCCGCGCTCGGCAGCAAACCTGGCGGCGGGGACGAGGTACGAGAGACTCTTGCCAGTGCCTGTCCCTGCCTCGACCAGCAGCGTGCCACTCTCGTTGAAGGTCTGCGCGACGGCTTGGGTCATCTCGACCTGCTGCGGCCGTGGCTCGTAGCCCGGAAAGCTGCGTCCGAGCGGACCGCCGGGCGCGAAGAAAGCGCCGATGGTCTCGACGTCGATCAGAGCCGTGTTCCCGGTCGCCTCTAGCGGCTTGAGATGGCGCCATTCGACGCCTCCGTGCTCGGCAGCACCCTTCCCCTGCAGTGGCTGTGCAAACGCCTGTTTCGCCCGATCGCGTAGTGCACTCTCGAAGAGCGGCCGCAGGGACCAGTTGGCATATTTTCCGAGCTTGACGATCTCCTCGAGCGCATCGATATCGAGGTCGTCGATCCGGTGGAGCAGTCGTGTGAAGAGTAAACGTGCAACGTCGGCGTCGGCCAGTGCGCGGTGCGCATCCGGGTGCGGGATAGCCAGCGCCGCGGCGAGCGCGCTCAAGCTGTACGAAGGCTGGCCCGGGAGCAGGAGCGTCGCGAGCTCGAAGGTATCGTAACTGGGCTGGCTGATACGCAGTCCCTGCGCGGCAAGCATGCGCAGGTCGAAACCGATCGAGTGACCGACGACGGGGTAGGTTCGGACGAAGCGCGCGAGCTCCGGCGCGACCGCATGGAAGGGCGCGGCCGCCTCGAGCTCGCTCTCCGCGATCCCGGTCAGCTGCGCGATCTTGATCGGTAGGCTATAGCGCGGCTTGACTAGATGCTGAAAGGTCGCATCTGCGATGTCGCCGCGAAACCGGACCGCGGCGACTTCAATGATCTCATCGGTTCCTGCCTCGAGGCCCGTCGTCTCGACGTCCAGTGCGACATAGACTGCTTCCACACTCTGCCCCTACTGATTCGCTTGTACCTGGAACACCACCCACCTCGCTCGTCCGCGCGTGCCTACCTCAATATATTAGGTGAAGCGCTCGAGCTGAGGACACCGGTGTGGCCCAGATTATACCGTGCGTGCGCCGAGGGCGTCGAATTTAAGGCGGGTCGCGAATTAATTAGTGGCGATTGCCTATAAAGTGAGCAATTGTATCTTGCATTTTATCAGTGGATGTTGTAATATATGTCAAACAATATGTGGTAACGGCTGATGGGCTCCAGCTGGAGACAACTGCTTTCCGACAGGCAGTTGCACGACATTCACGGTCGGAGTGAGTGTTGGGCCGAGGCCCGGAGTCGAACGCCCGCAAGGAGAGATTGTATGGCCTATCCACTCTTAACGCGCTGCCCCATTTGTGAGGGCGAGCTCCAGGCGACGCGGCTTGAATGCGTAAGCTGCCATGGTGCGATCGAAAGCCGCTTCGAGCTCGGTGGTGTTCTGCGCCTCAATCGCGAACAGCTACAGTTCGTCGAAATTCTGGTCAAGAACCGCGGCAACATCAACAAGGTCGCGGATGAGCTCGGCGTCTCGTATACGACGGCGCGCAACCGGATGGACGATATCGTGGCGGCACTCGGCTATAACGCCGCGGCGCGGGACACGCCGTCCGCGGAGCGTCTCGACGTGCTTGCGCGCCTCGAGCGGGGCGATCTTACGCCGGAGGCAGCCCTGGATATGCTCAAGGAGACGCGTTGAGCGTGTGGCGCTAATGGCAGAGCTTCAAGACCAAGCGCCGGAGGGCGGCGACCGGCCGACGAGCGGCGCAACGCTCGGCTCGCTCTCCCACGAGACGCAACCGCGACGGCAGAAGGTGCTGCGCATTCGCATTACGGATGTCGACACCGGCCGGCTCAAGGTGGGCTTGTCTCTTCCGGCCGGGCTTGTATCCGTGGCACTACGCCAGGGTGCCCGGCTTATCCCCCGCGCTCGGAACGGACCGGATCTCTCCGCGGTCATCGACGGAAATGGTCTGCAGGAGCCATTGGTCGTCGAAGACGAGCAGAACGGAGAGCGCGTGGAGATCAGTCTCGAATAGCATCTCGCGGGGGCGGTAAGTCCGGCCGTGGCGACGGTATCACGCTGGAACGCGGGTCTGACGATCCCTTCGTCGAGGACAGGTATTAAGGAGTACAACTCATGGCTCATATGACCTTTAATTTGGGCTCCGCTGCCCGTATCGTAATCGACGGCTGCCATGGCGACCTCGAGATTAAAGGCGGCGATCGGACGACCGTCGAGGTATCAGGCGATCGTACGCTTGGCGGACGGGTCTCCGATGCCGGCGGAGAGCTGGCGATTCGCGGCTACAATGGAGACTTGGTTCTAGAGGTCGGCCGCGAGGCATCCATCACGGGCCGGCGTATCTCCGGCAACGTCGAGATTGCGGATACCGGCGCAGTAGAGCTCGAGATCATCAACGGAGATCTTTCACTCGCGCACGTCGGTAGCTGCCGTGTCGACGAGGTCGGCGGCGATCTCGATCTCGAATTGCGCGAGGGCGACGCCGACATTGGGCGCGTGGGTGGGGATCTGCGAGTCGTGAACGCGCGCTCGTTGACGCTAGGGGCTGTCGGCGGCGATGCCGAGCTGATCGGAATCCAGCAGCTTGCTGGGTTGGGACGGATCGGCGGCGATCTCGAGCTCCAGTGGGACGGCCGGCTCGCCGCGCCGATCGTGGGAGCAGTAGGCGGCAACGCCGAGATCGAGCTTGGCGCGGAGGCAAACTTCGTCCTGCGCGCGATCGTCGGCGGCGACATCTCGGGCACCGGTACGGCTGCGCCAGCTTCCGGCGGCTCAGAGGAGGCTCAAAGCCCGTCCGATGTCCATCAAGATGTGGGTGGATATGTGTGGGACCTGGAGGCCGGCGGTGGCGAGCTCACGGCAACCTTCGGCAGCGGTGGCGAGGAGCTTCACCTGACGGTTGGCGGCGACCTCGAGCTAGACGGCGGCCGCGTCACAAGCTCGTCATTCGGCGGAGGGGGCTCTGAAGATATGCCGATGGGCGACTTTGGGCTGGGGAACGAAATGAAGCGGCTGGCCCGCGATCTGAAGGCCATGGGCCGTGAGCTTGCCCGCGATCTGGCACGGGAGGTGCGCAACTCGACCCGCGGAACGCCCGGTGCGCGGCCGCGCGTTCACGTGCAGTGGAACGATAAGGCGATCCACTTCGACGCCGACCAGATCGATCGCCTGACGCGGGAGGCGCGGGAGGCCGCCGCGGGCGGAATCGCGCGCGCACAGGAGGCCGTGGAGCGAGCTCTGGTCAACATGGTGAGCGCCAACCGCGCCTGGTCCCCGTCTTCGCCGTCATCTCCTCGGGCTTCGGAGCCGCCGCGCGCACCGGGCGCTCCCGCACGGGAGTATACTGGACAAACTGTGCGCATCGAGCGCGAGGCACAGGTGCCTGACCGGTCTCCGGAGGAGGTTTCAGCCGAGAAGCTGGCCATCTTGCGGATGGTCAGCGAGGGCCGCCTGGGAATCGACGAAGCCGAGGTCATGCTCCGGGCGCTGGAGGGGCGTGGTTGACGGATAGCCTGCAGATCCGACCGGCCAGGATTGGAGACGCGCCCGCGGTGGCGGCGCTGCTCCTCGAAGGGTTTGGCCAGGATTACGGCGGTAAACTTCTTGCACCGGCGGGGCGGCGAATGATGGAGCGTATTCATGCGCTCCCAGGCCGCCTCACCGGTGTCTTCGTGCTTGCTCCGGAGGGTCACGCACCGATCGCAATGGCCGGGCTGCGTACCCGGGAGGTAGGGGCGCAGATCGGGTGGGCAGAGGAGCAGATCACGATGGAAGAGTTTGGGGTGGGAGCGGCGCTCTGGCTGGAGCTGCGCGCCACTCTGAGCGAGCCTGCGAGCTATATCGTCCGGGGAGACGAGGCGTTCGTCTATAACGTCGTCGTCACCGCCGCCTGGCGAGGAAAAGGTATTGGGGACCGGCTGCTGCAACAGTTGCATCTCGAAGCGGAGCGCCGCGGCAAGCGCCGCGTCCTGCTCGAGGTGTCGGCGACAAACCAGCATGCGCTCCGCCTCTACGAGCGCAACGGCTATGCCGTCGTGCGCAGCCGCCGGGGCTTCCTTTCACTCTTGCGCCTGGGTGTGCCCCCGCGCCTGCTCATGGCGAAAACACTCCGGCTGTGATTTCGTCTCGCGGGGAGGTTAATGGACAGGGCAGGAGCGCGTGCTCCCGCCCTATGCTCGTTTGACCCAGGCCCGCCTGCCACTCAGCGGGTCTATTGGCTTGCCGCTGCCGGCTTCTGGCCCTTCCGCGGACGTCCGCCTCGCTTCGGCTTAGCTGCCTTCTCTTCCAGCGTGATCACCCGGAAGTGAATGCGCGATTTGTCCTTGATCGGCCGGAATTCGAGCGCCTTATTAAGCTCGTCGGCCGCCGCCTTGAGGTTCTGGCGCACCATTCGCTTGTCTTCGCCCGGCCCAAGTGTCACGTCCCCGCCGAAGCCTGGGCTGGCGTCGCGCATCGCATTCTTGTAATCTTCGATGATACGCGTGCGCTCCTCGCTCCGGCGCCGTCCGCTCCGGTTCCGGCCCTTCGGCTTCTGCTCGCGCTCTGCTAGCTCTTCCGGCGACAAGATACGAATGTCCGCCATTACAAACCTCCGTAAACAGAAGATAACGAACATCGAGCCGTCGCCCGATGGAAGAATAGCATTTGAGAAGCTACCGAGTTAAACCACTTGAAAAACTATTGTACACCAGACACCGAAATATGCAAGCGCGAACATGACAGAAACAAGCACATGATCGCATCTTTTGCACTCTGTGGGAGCTATTATGGGGACGACGGATCGACGAGCGCCGTCCAAGACTATTACTACACAGTGTAATTACTCAAACGCTGATGTTGTGACCGCCATCAGTAGTCGTATCGAACCAGCGTGCGAGGAGTGGACGCGCTTTACGCAGCGCCTCGGCCCGGTGACTGAGCATATTCTTCTCTTCGGGATCGAGTTCTGCCATTGTAACGCCACGATCAAGCAGAAAGAAGACCGGATCATATCCGAAGCCGCCTGTACCTCGCGGCGCAAGCTCGATCACACCGCCGACGGTCCCTTCGACGGTCTCGACCCGGCCGTCCGGCTCTGCGACCGCGATGACGCAGACGAAACGCGCGAGGCGCTCGTGGAAGGGTACGCCTTGCAGCTTTTCCAGAAGCAGCCGGGTTCGGCCCTCGTCCGTCGACTCGCCGCCGAAGCGGGCCGAGCAGATACCTGGCTCGCCCTGGAGAGCCGCGACCTCGAGCCCCGAGTCGTCGGCCAGGGTAGGCAGATTGCTCAGCCGCGCGTAGCCCTCGGCCTTCAGCCGAGCGTTCGCCGCGTAGGTCGTGCCGGTCTCCGCAATCGTCTCGTAGATACCGGTGTCGGAGAGATCGAGCAGATCGAAAGGCAAGCCGGCCAGCATCTGGCGATATTCGGTAAGCTTGCCACGGTTGGTTGTAGCGACGAGAAGTTGTCTCCTCGCCACGTGCTCTTCCGTCATAATATCCGTTCCAGTGAAAGCGATCGTCGCGGAGGCTTAGAACCAACCGCGGTTATGGAGGGCATGTCCGAGGAATGCCACCGCGAGGAACCGAACCGTCTTCCCTGCGATGCACGCGGCCTCGAAGCGCCAAAAGCCCAAGCCGAGCGCGCCGGCGGCGATCCCCGCGAGATCGATCAGAGGGGTAGGAATGGCGGCCAGAATGAAGACCGTCAGTAGCCCCCAGCCCTGCACGTACCGCTCGATCCGGCGGCCGAGTGGTCGCTCACGCAGATGGGCCAGCTCTTTGCCGCCGTAGCCGGCGGCATACCCGGTCGACTCACCCAGGCCGGCAGGCAGGCCGCTCACGAGCCCGACCAATACGGGATTCAGGGTCTTCGAGGCCAGAAGCGCCGCCGCGAGCGCAGGAGAGGGCAAAATAACAGTCGCGCTCGACAGCAGTGTGAGCACGAAGAGCATGCCATAGCCGTACGCACCGAAACGGCTCGCGTCGAAGGGCACGAATGCCAATCCAATCGTCAGCACGATCGTCCCCACCAGCGTTAAGATCGGCTGCCACGCAATACTCCGCTGCGTAGGACGTGCACTCTCCACCGCGAGATCAGCTACAGGCTCCACGATCTGCCTTTCACTTCATAGTTCGGCCAACCCGCCGGCGCGCCGAGCGCATGCCGGATAGGATGGTACCGGCGGCGAGGAGTGCTGTCAATCGATCGCCGGCGCTTCGACCTCTTCGTCCGGTGCATCCCCGATCAGCCTTTGCCAGGCGCTCCACACGGCTCCACCTATACTCGGTACCATAATCGATCGCGGGCCGGCAAGCTGGCCGGCCCGCGACCGGCCAGTTTGACCCTCGTTCGGCGCTCCGGTACAATCCGTACGGTAGTAGGGAACGGCGGCAGATGGTCGGACAATCGACAGAGATGGAGCCGGCGGGCGCAGCGGCGTCGCTGAAATACCTGCTGCTCGCGATGCGCCCGAAACAGTGGGTCAAGAATGCCTTCGTCTTCGCGGGCATCGTCTTCGCCGGGCGCCATCTCTTCACCCAGCCGTGGGCACTGGTTCGTGTCCTCACCGCCTTCGTACTCTTCTCGCTCGTCTCGGGCTGTGTCTATCTTATCAACGACCTTGCCGATATCGAGAACGACCGGCAGCATCCGCGCAAGTGCCTGCGTCCCCTGGCCTCGGGCCAGCTCTCGCCGCGCCTGGCATACATCGCCGCCGTCGTCATCAGCACCGGCTCGCTGGCCGCGCCGTTCGTCCTCGGCGCCCTCACCAAGCTTCCTCCTGGCGCGGCCACTCTCTGGGAGCGCCTCAAGAGCACCGGCACCTTGGGCTGGTATGCCTTTGGGCTGATCCTCCTCGCCTACTTTCTGCTCCAGATCGAGTACACCTTCTATCTCAAGCACGTCGTCATTCTCGATCTCTTCTCGATCGCGGGTGGCTTCGTGCTGCGGGCGGTAGGCGGGGCCGTCGTGCTGCAGGTGATCATTACCCCATGGTGGCTGGTCTGCGTGCTGCTGCTCGCGCTCTTCCTGGGGCTCGGGAAACGGCGCAACGAGCTCCTGGTTCTGGAAAGCGGAGCGGGATCGCACCGCCGGATCCTGGAGGAGTACTCGCCCCATTTTCTGGAGCATCTGATCACGATCGACGTAGCATGCACGATCATTGCCTATAGCCTGGCGACCTTCACCGCGCCCGCCGTGCCGCAGAAACCGTACCCGCTGTTGATGGCGACAATCCCGTTCGTGATCTACGCACTCTTCCGCTACCTATATCTGATCTACCAGCGCGGCGAGGGTGGGACGCCGGAAGAGCTGCTTTTCGAGGACCGGCCGCTGCTGGTCTCGATTGCGCTCTGGGGTGCTCTCGTCGT
This sequence comes from Chloroflexales bacterium, assembly GCA_038254585.1. GTDB lineage: Bacteria > Chloroflexota > Chloroflexia > Chloroflexales > Kallotenuaceae > JBBSGA01. Next base: position 16,167 of record JBBSGA010000119.1, read on the forward strand.
CGGCATTCTACTCTTCTTCGGAAAATGATAGGCCGGCAGCGAGCGCTGTCTCCCTGCCGGCCTGGGCTCCCGAGGAGGATCGGGATACTCATGCACGCGCTACAAGGACCTGTGATAGCGTTGTGACCGTAAGCTGAGCTGCCCGGTCAAGACGGGTACTCGACTGTGGTGTTTTAGTGGATGGACGACATGGTGTCATGTGCCGACCAGCCCTTGCTTGGCAAACAACCGCGCAAAGACCGCTGTGACGTGCTGACCCCGTTGCAGGCAGTCGTGGGCATAGAGGATCAAGGTCTC
>JBBSGA010000120.1:0-16369 GCA_038254585.1 Chloroflexales bacterium
ATGGCGTGCTCAAGCATCAAATCCCCTACGACCCCGCCAAGGCGTTTGGCCGCACCGCTCCAGCAACGTAATATCTTGGATATCAACCTGAAGGGCACGTATCTCACGGTCCATTTTGCTGTCCCGCACCTCAAGCGCAACGGCAGTGGCAGCATCATCATCACGAGCAGCGTGAACGGCACCCGCACCTTCTCGAACCCGGGTGCGAGCGCCTACAGTAGTTCCAAGGCAGGCCAGGTCGCCTTCATGAAGATGATCGCGTTAGAGCTCGGCCGCCACAACATCCGCTGCAACGCCATCTGCCCGGGTGCGATCGCGACGAACATCGGCCAGCGGACCAAGCAGCGCAACGTCGAGCAGATCGGGATTGAGGTCGAGCTACCGCAAGGGAGCCCGGCCGTGGACGAAGGCCAAGGTGACATCTTCGAGGTTGCGGACACCTGCCTTTTCTTGGCCTCGGATCTCGGCCGCCACGTTTCGGGGGTGGAGATCTTCGTCGATGGCGGGGCGTCGCTGCTGCGCTAGTACAGCGCGATTAGTTTGAGGGGCGGAAAGACGTTCACCACAGAGGCACAGAGACACGGAGCATGGAACCTATCAACGGAGCAGCAATGTCGGTCGTCATGCTCCGGTCCCGCATGTCTTCACACGCTTGCCCCTACTCAGCGGTGCCGATCGGAGAGCGGTGCGCGCCGGCGCAAGCGCCGCCTATGGATAGTATGTGCAGGGGCAGCCTCGACATCCACAGCTACACCCCCGGCGCTACAAGTGCGTCTGTGCACCCAGACTTTCAGTCCCCGGCACCACACGCCGCTGTATCAGAGCCGGATCGGCGTGGCGACGTGATCCAAGTCATGCCCTTGGTCGCACTTCCCCATTTGGTGGAACGCATCATGCTTCGACTCTCGCTCCGTTGAGGTGCCCCAAGTGAGACGTGGGCGCGAAAGACAATCCCGGGCAAGGGAAGAGAGGAGCGAGCAATGTTCCGCGATCTGCGTGGAGTGGTCGAGCAGGATGGCGATGGGTATGTTGGGACCTGTTATGAGGTTGGGATCTGTAGCCGTGGACGGACGGTCGAGGAGGCATTTGCGAACCTCCGCATGGCAACCTGGCGTTATCTCGAGAGCCAGAGTGGACTGGAACTGGCCGTAGGTGGACAGACGCGGGGGAGCGAGTCTGCTCGGGAATGAGCGGCGGCCTTGGAACTAAGGAGCGCACGGGCTCGACCACCGGCCGTGGGACGCAACCCGGCACCGTCACTAGCAGATTGTCCGCCAAGCCGACGACCCGTGGGCTCTACGTACGCCAAGGGTGGCGAGACCTACTTTAGCCAGCGCGTCGTCGGCGGTCACCGGTCCTCCGGTCGTCGCAAGCTTACGCGGCGTCCCTCGGCGGCGCTGAGGTAGGCGCAATAGATCAGATTCACCACGTCCCGGCCCAGCTCGGCGTCCGAGCGTGGGGCGCGATCTTCGGCGACTGCGGCGACGAAGTCGGCCAGCTCCTGTGGATAGCCGAGTGTCCATTCCTCATCGGCGCTAGGAAACGACCAGCCGGCTTTGGTCTCCAATTTCTCCGCGATATACTCGTCACCGAAGATCTCCACCGAGGGAGCATACGCGCGGATCGGGCCGGCATGGGTCATATCGCAGACGATCCGGGCGTTCGACAGTGAAAACTCCATCCGGTCGCGCATACCGCCGAGCAAAACGTCGGTAGCGACGAAGTTGCCGCGGGAGCCATCACCGAAGGTGACGATGACTGAAGCCCAGTCTTCGACATCCTGCCACTCCCGGACGAGCCAGGGAGTCTCCTGCAGCTGCAGCGCCGGGATCTTGGTGAGCGAAGCGACCTCGGCCATCACGGAGACCGGCAAGATCGGAGCGCCGTTCCGCGCCAGCCCCTCGCGACGCTTGAGGTAGAGCGCGACGCCGATCGGGTGCGTCCCCAGTCGCAGCAAACTCCCACCGCCGCTTTCGCGCCACGATCGCGAGTACGCGGCGTGCGACCCACTGTGGCTCTCCTCGCCTCGGATGTCGAGCAGAACGCCATCGCTCGCCGCGATCAGACGCTCGACCTTCTGCAAAGCTGGCGCGTAGATTAGGTTCTCGGCATACATGATCTGCACACTATGCGCCCGCGCAGCAGCCAACATGGCGTCGGCGTTATGCAATGCTTCCTCGAGCATCTCGACCCGCGGCCGTGCACCATCGCCGAACGCGCCGGTCAGCGGCTTCTCGCAGACGACGTGCTTCCCGGCTTCAGCTGCCTCGATCGCAAGCGTGTGATGCAGCGCGTTCGGCACGGCCAGGTCGACGATCTGGACGTTCGGATCCTCGATGACGCGCCGGGCGTCGTCGTAGACCTTCGGAACGTCGTAGCGCTCGGCGAAGGCCTCGGCTTTGTCGCGATGCCGTGAGGCCACCGCCATCACCGCGGCACCTACGTCTAGCTGCGCCGCGCGCTGATAGCCACGGGCATGGATGCCCGCGATCCAGCCTGATCCGACGATGCCGATGCCTATCCTGCTGCGCATGCTCCTGCAATCCCTTCATCGCCATTGTCCAAAGGTACGGACACTGGTCAATCTCTTACGTAAGCAACGACGCCGACTCTCGATCGAGGTATAGTCGCGCATGCGGCTGGCGCTGTAAAATGGATGCGGGACAATCCGGCGTTACAGGTCCTTCCAGGGCCGCCTTGACGGCCTGTGCCTTGCGCCGCTCGGGCACGACTACCAGCACCTCGCGCGCAGCGAGCAGGGCCGGGATCGTCAGAGAGAATGCCTGCTTCGGCACGTCTTCCAGGGTCGGGAAATGTCCCTCATCCGCCTGCTGCCGGCGGCATGCTTCATCTAGGCTCACCCGTTGGATCGTCTTCTCCGTGTAGAAGTCCGCAGGCGGATCGTTGAAGGCGAGGTGCCCGTTCTCGCCGATGCCCATGACGGTTACGTCGGGCGGATATGTCTTGAGCAGCTCGGCATAGTGCCGTAGCTCCCCGTCCACGTCGGACGCGTCGGCGTGGATGCCGAAGAAGGCGCGTGGCTGGACTACGTCGGTCAGGTTCCTCCGAATATAGTGCCGAAAGCTAGCGGGATGATCCTCGGAGAGGCCCGGGTACTCGTCCATATGGAAGACGTAGACCTTGTCCCACTCGATCTCGTCGAGGCCCCGGAGTGCCTCCATGAACTGAAGCTGAGAGTTCCCGGTTGCAACGATGACCGACGCGTAGCCGCGCGCGGCAATGCTCTCGGCGATGATCGGCGCTAGATCCCCAGCCGCGCGCGCGCCGAGATCCGCCCCGCTGTCGAAGATCATGACCCGCAGGTCGCCCACCTGTCGCGTAGCAATTGGTTCTGTGCTTGCCGCCATAACTGTCCTTCCTGGTGGCTGTGTGGAGATCTGGGCTGCGACGATCGCCTGCCAGCCCCGTACTATCCAGCGCGTAACTGCCGCTCGCTTAGACGGCTTCAGGGGCCTGGACTGTCACTCGCTCGCCACGGCGAGCCGCGTCATAGACGGCGTGAATCACGCTGCTGGCTTTCAGACCGGCCTCACCTGGAATCGGTACCGGTGACCCCGAGAGCACGGCCGCGGCGAAGTCGTCGAACGCCAGCTCGCGCGCGTCCGCCGTGGGCTGGGGCACTATCTCCTGCCATTGGCCGGTCTCGCGTGTGAAGAGGGCCAGCGGATCTGCTCCCCACGGCGACGGCAGCAGGATTTGTCCATGGCTGCCGTAGACGCGGTTGACCCAGCGGCTTGACGGACCCGCGCCGCCTGGAAGCGCCGAGAGCGCCTCGAGGCTCGCCAGCGCACCCCCTGAGCAGCTGAAGATCGCCAGCGCATAGTCTTCGACCTCGCCCGGGCTATTCATGTTCGTCGTAACTCCTTGGACCTGCTCGACCTCGAGGCCGGTGATCCAAAGGACCGCGTCGAGATCGTGGATCGTATTCATGATCATGACACCGCCACCTGCTTTGGCCCAGCTCTGGCGCCAGTCGCTGGCGGATCGTCCCGAGTAGCCGCCGTTCCAGTACGATCGTGGCTTATCTCCACGATATATGAGGCGAAAACCTGTTACCGCGCCGATGACCCCAGACTCCACGAGGCGGCGTGCCACGCGGTAGGCGTGTGTGTAGCGTACGATAAAGGGTACGCCACAGGCGACGCCATTACGGCGGCAGGCCGCGACGATCGCCTGGGCATCGGCCGGTCCGACGCCCATGGGCTTTTCGATGAAGACATGCTTTCGGGCATTAGCAGCCTGCACCGCGAGATCTTTATGGAGGAAGTGGGGCGCGCAGATATAGACGGCCTCCACCGCGGGATCGGCAAGTAGCTCATCCATCGAGTCGGTCGCCTCTCCTCCGTAGGTCGCGGCGAGATCGCGTGCGAGATCCGCACGCGTATCCAGGACGCGCACGAGGGACGCATTGGCGGCGCCGCGAACCGCCTTGGCGGAAGCGACCGCGATCTCGCCGGCTCCAACAAACCCGAACCCTAGTTGCTTGCTCATGATGCCTCCTGGGAAGTATAGATCGACAGACGGCGACGCTCCGCAACGTCAGAAATAGTCAGGCCCGGCAAGAGTACTGCAGGATCCTGGACGTGGCAATTGACCAGGGCCACTGGTTGCCATGGCAGCGCCCCCACGCACTAACCGCCTCGTCTTGGATACTCTCAGTCCCCACAAACCGATGAGCATGGCGCGAATCAAGCTTGACGCACGTGGCAGCCCGGTATATATTTCATGATTAGAACTTAAGCAGTTGGTGCCGGTATAGGGCGTGGATGGGCAAGAGTAAGTTCGAAATGTGGCGTCCTCCCTCCGCTACATCACTACTTACATACGATTTCGTGAGCTACTTCCATGTGTTCGCCGCGGAGGCACTCTGTCCACCGGTCCATCGCTGCCAAGATGCCACGATATTATGTATCGGACCTGCGATACGGAACCCGGAGGGTTGTGACTTTGGACGGACGACGTGTCGTGTTTTCGGGCCCGCACCAGGCAGGCTGGCAGACGTTCGCGCTGCCAGAACAGCTTGGGCCATATGAAGCGATCGTGCAGACGACCTGGAGCGCTGTAAGCACCGGCACCGAGAGTGCGATCTACGCCGGTACGCACATCGGCTTCACGATCCCCGCCGCTACGTATCCACGCTATCCGCACGTGCCGGGCTACGCAGCCGTTGGAAAGGTGCTGGCGGTCGGTCGTGAGGTCCACGACTTCGCACCGGGAGATGACGTCTGTCTTCCCGGGCGGCATAGTAGCCACAACGTCTGGGACACGCGCGACCCGACGTTCGTCACACTCCCACCAGGTCTTTCACCACAGGCAGGTGCCATGGCCTACCTCGGCAACATCAGCTTGAACGGAGTGCGTCTCGCACGCATCTCACTCGGAGACGCAGTGGTTGTTCTGGGCGCAGGGCTGATCGGGCAATTCGCGGCGCAATTCGCGTTGCGTGCCGGTGGGCGGCCGGTGGTCGTCGCCGATCTGATCCCCTCGCGTCTCGAGGTTGCCCGGGCGTGTGGCCTACGTGAGGTCGTCAACCCACTACAAGAAGACCTCCTTATGGCCGGTCGGGCGTTGAACCGAGGGCGAGCCTTTGACGTCGTCGTAGAAGCTACAGGCTCGCCGAAAGCGGTGGAGCAAGCCTTCACCCTGGCGGCGCCGTTTGGCAGAGTGGTATTGCTGGGAAGCCCACGTGGGCGTGTCAACATCGATCCCTATACGCACATCCACGCTCCTGGCATTGTCGTCATTGGCGCCCACATGCGTACGACCCCGAGCGCCGAGACGGTCCATAGTCGCTGGACGCCGCGGAGCAACTTCGAGTACGTCCTCGACCTACTCGAAGCTGAGGAGCTAGCCGTGGATCCGCTGATCAGCCACCGGCTCCCGGCAGCGAACGCCGCGGATCTCTATGAATCGCTCGTCCAGCAGCCCGAGGCATATCTCGGGGTTCTCTTCGACTGGAGCAGCTTCCAGGTGCCCGCGGCCTAGCCCGGACCTGGCTCCTGCCTTCCATATACGCGTCGGCCCTTGAGAGCGTGAGCGTAGGCACATACAGAAGCGGTCGCCACGACTCCCACGGAGGAATGAGTTTTGACCAGTGTAAGGAGGAAGTCAAATGTCTCATGCACGGATGTCATCTGAGCGCCGACGTGTGGCGCCCCTGGTTGCGATCACGGCTCTGCTCATCTCGGCGTGTGGTGGTGCAGCGGCTCCGGCTTCCACGCAGACTAGCTTGCCGGCCGCAGCGACCACAGCGCCTGCTGCCGAAATGACCAGTGCGCCGGCCGCGACAAACGCGGTCTCACTCGCCACGGAGAGCGCCAGCGGGAGCACTGCGGCGGCAAGCGAGACGGCATCCAGTGCCGCCAGCAGCGCCACGCAGGCAGCGGCGCCCCCGGCCGCGCAAGCCACGGGCGTCCCAGACATCCAATGCCAGCCCGGCCAGAAGGAAGTGGTCTGGATGGTGCGCAACAGCCCGGTGGAGAATCCGTGGGAGAGTCAGGTCGTCCGGCCCGCCTTCATGAAGGCGTATCCGAAGCTCTGCCTCCGGATCTACAGCATCAACCAGGATGATGTCGCCGTAAAGCGCGAGGCGATGATCGCCTCGGGCGATCCGCTCCATGTCTGGTCGCCTAGCTGGGGGGGTGATGGGCCAGCCAGTGACCGTGTGCGGGGTCTCCTGGAGGATCTCACACCGTTCATTCAGCGCGACAACTTCGACATGAAGAATTTCCTTCCTGGGACGCTCAACAATCTCCAGATCAACGGCAAGACCTATGGGCTTCCGTTCGGAACCTCAGGCTCATACGTCTACTACAACAAGAAGCTCTTCGACGAGGCCAAGGTTCCGTATCCACCGGTGAGCTGGGACGATAAGAGCTGGACCTGGGACAAGTTCGTCGCGACGGCCAAGCAGCTGACCAAGAATCCTGACGACATCAGTAAAGCGCAGTACGGCGCGATCGCCAACGTCATCAACGGCGACCTCGACTTCCCGCCGATGGTCTGGGGACATGATATCTGGCCCGCAGGAACCTTCAAAGCGGGCATGACCGACCACGTCATCGTGGACGATCCGAAGTCGATTCAGGCGTACCAGGCGTTTCACGATCTAGTCTTCAAGGACAAGGTAGCGCCGGATCCGTCCGCGGTTCAGGCGCTCGACCAGCTTGGCGGAGCGTTCGCCGCCGGCCGTGTCGCCATGAATATGGACGGAGGGTGGGGCATGTGGACCTACACCGGCCTGATCAGCGATCCGCACGGCTTCTGCTGGGGCATCGCCCCGATCCCCTGGGGTAGTGCAGATGCCAAAGAGCGGGCGGTGATCTTCAGCAATGCCTGGTCGATGACATCACACATGAAGCCGGAGGATCAGGAGGCAGCCTGGACCTTGATCAAGTTCCTTCTCTTACCCGAACAGCAGGTCACGTCGATGAAGGCCACGGGCAAGCCGCCGGCTGATCCACGGCTGACGGATCAGTATTACCAACAGTACCGGAAGTGCATGGACCCGAAGGACCTCAAGCAAGTGTTCGAGGGTGCCTATACTCACGGGCGTGATTCCTCCGATAAGACGATGATCCGCTGGGATGAGCTGAACCAAATTTGGTCCAACAACCTCAGCCAGTTCTTCACCGATCCCAACGGCAAGGCGGCAGACATCCTACCGACGATCGGACAGCAGACAGACCAGGCTCTCAAGCGCATCAAGCAGGAGCAGGCTAAGTGAGTAAGACCTCCCGGCTCAGCGTTATCTTTCGCGATCACCGCGTGATAGACGGAGTTAAGCATGCGCCTTGCATGTAGTACATGGGGCTGCCGAGGCTAGATCCGCGCCGGGTTTCCCGGTCCATCTGCGCTCAGAGGAACGTCTATGGTGACGGCCGCGAAGGATTTCAACCGCAGCATCATCCTCAACCTAGTACGCAACGAGGCGGGCATCTCGCGCACGATAGTTGCGCAGCGCACCGGACTCAGCAAGGCGACCATCTCCGGTATCGTCGACGACCTGATTCACGAGGGCCTCCTCGTCGAGACTGGCAAGGCATCGGCATCCTCTGGCCGACGCCCGGTGATGCTCGGGGTCAACCCACAAGCTCGTCTGGCGATGGGCATTGAGGTCGGCAGCGAGGGATGCCACGGCGTATTGACAAATCTGGCGATCGAGCCGGTGCGTAGTGCGTCCCGTCCCCTGCCAGACACCCGGGTCGAGACTGTGACCGGCGTCATCGCAGACCTCGCCTGCGATCTGCTCAGCGGTTACGATCGGAGCAGCCTGATCGGTGCGGGCGTAGGCATCCCCGGGATCTACGACGACGAGGCCGACTGGGTGACGCTCGCGGAGCACCTTGGCTGGCGAAAGGTGCCCCTGCGGCGGCGACTGGAAGACCAGCTATTAGCTCCGGTCGTCGTCGTCAACCGGACGAATGCCGCTGCTCTTGGCGAAAAATCGTATGGCGCCGGCACCGGCGTAAATGATCTCTTCTACGTCCGGCTTGGGAGCGGGATCGGCGGCGGCGCAATCCTTGGCGGCAAGCTCTACATTGGCGTCTCCGGCTCGGCAGGCGAGATCGGCCACACGATTGTCGAGCCGAACGGCCAGCTTTGCGCCTGTGGCAGCCGCGGATGCCTCGAGACGGTAGCGACCACCGGGGCGATCGTCGCGCGGGCTCGTCAGAAGCTGCTGCGCGGACGTGACAGCAGGCTGCTCGAGCAGGCAGGTGGGCATATCGAAAGGGTAACTTGGAGCCTCGTCGCCGACCTCGCGCGCGAGCACGATCCGGTGGCCGCCGAGGTCGTCCGCGAAGCGGGGGATTACCTCGGCATAGCCGTGGCGAATGTGGTAACCCTTTTCAACCCGGCGCTGGTCATCGTCGGAGGTCCGATGACCCAGGCCGGCACGATGTTGCTGGAAGTCATTCGCGAGCGGATCATGGAGGCGGCTTTCGCGCCGTCCGTCAAGACCGTCGAGATCGCCGGCTCCGCGCTTGGCGCCGCCGCGGTGTCGATTGGGGCAGCGTCGATGTTCGTCGACGAGTTCTTCGAGGCGCCGCTCCGCGCGTGGCTGCGCCACACGCGGCCGGCGGCCGTGTAGCGCCCGACCACGTCCTTGACAGTGTCAAGGACGCCATGATATTGTTTAGAAAATGAATTATGGCGCCAGGCCCGCGACACTGCCCTCATGACCAGGGGCATGGCCAGCCGGCCCCGGCCCTTCTTGCCAAAGTTAAGGAGTAGACCCATGCGCCTTGCCTTCTCGACACTCGCCTGCCCGGACTGGACGTTAGAGCAGGCGGTTGACGCCGCGAAACGATATGGATATGAAGGGCTCGAGCTGCGCCTCCTCGACGGCCAGCTCGTTACGCCTGCATTGAGCAGCGAGCAGCGCACGCGCGTGCGCCGTGTCTGCTCCGACGCGGAGCTCGCGCTCTGCTGTGTAGATACCTCCTATAAGGTAGCCGACCCGGCCGCGGCGATCGAGGAAGCCTACGGCAACCTCGAGCTCGCCGCTGCTCTCGAGAGCCCGATGATTCGGCTCTTCGCCGGCGCACCTGCCGGCGAAGACTGGGATACAACCGTGAAGCGCTCGGCTGAGCGGCTGGCAGCCCTTGCGGAGCGCGGCCGCGGGCTGGGCGTGCGGGTTGCGCTGGAGACCCATGACAGCTTCGCCGCCGGCAAGGCAGTCGCCGATGTGCTTGCCGCGGTGCCCGACGACTATGCCGGCGTCCTCTGGGACACCCTGAATCCTTTCCAGGTTGGGGAGACGGCTGAGCAAACCTACGCCATAATCGGCGAGCGCCTGATCCATATCCACATCAAAGACGGCGGTGTGGAGCCTGACCCGGGCGAGTGCCGCCTACTCGGCGAGGGGCGCGTGCCGATGCAGTCGATCCTCAAGACCATCGGCGAGCACGGCTACGATGGGTGGCTGTCGGTTGAGTGGGAAAAGAAGTGGCAGCCGCAGATCGCCGGCCCCGAGGTCGCGCTGCCGCAGTACGCCGATAGGCTGCGCACCTACTTCACAGAGCTGGCCTGAGCACCGACAGGTTTGAACGATATTGTCTTTAGCCATCCAGATAATGATGTCATGATCGTCGAGCGCGGCCCCGCCGGGCCCACCCGGCGGCTGAGCAGCTCGGTGCCACGGGCCGACATGGAGGCGACATGCTGAGGAATCGCGGGTATGGACATTGAACGGGCTGACGTCGGCGATGCAGCCGCGATCCTGACCCTGCAGCGACTCGCGTACCAGAGCGAAGCTCAGCTCTACCACGATCCAACTATTCCGCCGCTGCGCCAGACCCTTGCGGAGCTCGCGGCTGAGTTTGAGACGCATGTGATCCTGAAGGCGATCGTGAACGGCGCGATCGTTGGCTCCGTGCGCGCGTATTGTGATGGCAGCATCTGCTACATCGGGCGGTTGATGGTCCATCCGCAGCTGCAGCGGCAGGGGATCGGCACAGCCCTGATGGGGCAGATCGAGGCCCACTTCCCTGAGGCCAAGCAGTTGCAGCTCTTCACCGGTGCCCAGAGCGAGGCGAACATCCGCCTGTACCGTGGGCTCGGCTACGTGATCGGCGCCACGGAGCGCGTCAACGACCGGGTGAGCATCGTGATCATGACCAAGCCAGCATGACCAGGTCGCCGTGACGGTCACCGTCCGATCTGGAGGGCATACCTCAATGCGTCGGCTATGCTCGCAGCCACCCCAGTTTGTCTGGGTTGAGGACCGTGTTCACGCGCCGAACATGCTCGCCTGGAAGCTCTGTCTCGACCGGTTCCGCGTGGGTCCTCGTGGCGAGTGGCTCAGGCAGCCACGGGCCAGCATAGTCTTCGCGCTGCGCTCGGGCCGAGTGCAGCTGATCGAGGCAGAGCCGCACGACCACGGTTGACAGATAGGCGCGCGGCGACTGCACCTCCACATGGCTGGCCTGCAGCCAGCGCACAAAGGCCTCCTGGACGATATCTTCGGCGTCCGTGGCGCTGCCGAGCATGCGATACGCGATCGCGAAGAGCAATCGGTGCTCCTGCTCGAAAATCTGCGCGCTGATATCGGGAATCTTCGCCTGCATACTTCTACCTCGACAAGGTTATCGAGCCGTGCTCGTCTTCATGACGTTACCAACACCGGCTGCTCGTGTGTCTGCAGCGCTCTCCAATCGTGCGCTACGAGGAGCTGCGCGACCTGACGGGCGCTCGCCAGGCTGGCATCAGCCAGGAAGCCCTCGCCGCCGATCCAGTCACCTGCCAGGTAGAGATTGGCAAGGTTGGGGACCTCCGGCTCGGGCCGCCCGGCGAAGCCGCCGCCCTGGGCTGTCGGCAGCATGCCGACGGCCTCGATGCGTGGTAGATAGACCCGTTTGACCAGAAGATCGTGCCAGCCCGGCTGCACCGTCCCGCTACTAGCTATCAGATGGGCGCCCGCCGCCTCGGCTGTGCGGCGGAGCGCCTCGACCAGCGTCTGCCAGCCGCCGTCGATGTAGTGGATCGGGTGGGTGAGCGTGCGCTGGAGCTTGGCCACGAAGACTTCGGCGCTGACCAGGTCCAGGGCGGCGCTGTAGACGAACGGGCGTGCCAGGGCGATGAGCAGCTGGCGGACCGGTGGGCGGCGGACAACGCCCTCGACCCAGTCCTGGACGCTCGTGTGCGCTACCTGCCGCGGATCCATGCGCCAGAGCCCCGCCAGCAGGCGCAGCAGCTCAAGCTTGTCGCTCGCGCTCAGCAGACGAGTGCCTAGGAGCGTGAGCGGGCTGGCCGGGAACGGGTACAGGCCGTGGCGCTGCAGCATGAAGCTAGCTCGTGGGATTCCGTACAAATACCGGATCCCAAGTTCGGCGAGCACCTCTGAGGCCGCGCCCCCGGTGTAGAGGGCGTGGATGCCACGGTTGAACCAGAAGCCGTCATGAGATTGAGCGGCCGCACGGCCACCCAGGTGTGACGCCTGCTCGAACAATGTCACGGCCATACCCGCCCGGGATAGATAGCAGGCGGCGGTGAGGCCTGCGAGGCCACCCCCACGACGACGACATCCGTTGGTGCAAATTGCCGGTCCATATTCGTTGCTCCTGCTATGCCACGAATTGGATGCGTGGACATCTATGAAGACGGCAACGGCTCGTCGTTTGTGACACCGGCGCAGGCCGTTGTGGTGCTTACTCCACGCCAGTGCCGATGCCATACATCAGCATGTCCGCCAGGACGTTCACTTCTGCTTCGTCGTCCCATGGTGTGTCGGGAGTTAGCAGCGTGCACTGGAGCGCGTATCCAACCGTGAGGCTAATGAGCGCGTGTAGCACAGCTGCGTCCGGCAGGTCACGCAACTCGCCGCGGTCCTTCGCATGCTGTACGACTTGAAGGATGTCTGCCAGAAGAGGTCGAGCGCTGCCCGGATGATCAGCGCCTGTGTTTGTGTCAGCACCGGTGCCTCGTCGCCGGCCGGCAGGCCTGCAAGTGGTATCCTCTACATGGGAGACAGTTGCAAAGGTGGATTAGGTGACTCAGGCCGGACAAGGAAGGTCTAGCTGCTGCAGCCGAAGCGCGTCTGGTTGTGCCAACGTGGAACTACATGGTCGTCCATGCCTACGGGGTTCCGCGCATCGCGGGAAGGCGCGACCTGGTGTCCCGGCCAAGGCTGATCAGGCAGGACGAGGACGCCGGGGTGAATCGGCAATGCGAGAATAATGGACAACGAAGGAGGCACGATGCCACAGACGTACGGCGAGGAGTTGGTCTACACGAGCAGCGAGGACGATTTCCTGCTCGAAGGTCTCGCTATCCGCCCGATAGGAGCGGCCATCCGCCCGGTAAGCGTGGTATGGATTCACGGCAACGCGAGCCGGTTCTACGACTATCCCTACGTCACGATCGGGCGCGCGCTGGCGACGGCCGGGTATCCCTTCGTCAGCGCGAACACGCGCGGCCACGACATCAGCGCTTTCATGTGGCGTGCATCCGGCGGCAAGCCGACCCCCTGGAGCTCGCCCGCGGGGATGCCGGTCGGGATCGGGAGCGCCTGGGAGCGTCTCGACGAGGCGCCGCGGGATCTCACGGCGTGGGTGGACGTGGTGGCCGACCTGGGGACGGGCGGCGTCGTGTTGGTCGGGCACAGTTCGGGGGCGCAGCGGGTCGTGCTGTATCAGGCGCAGCGCCAGGATCCGCGCGTCGTCGGCATCGCGCTCGCGTCGCCCGACCTGCGCGGCTTCATGCCGGCGGGGGAGGTCGAGATGGCGCAGCGCCTGGTCGCCGAGGGACGGGGCCTGGAGGTGCTGCCGGCGCAGCCCTATGCGCCCTGGTACCGCCAGAGCGCTCAGAGCGTCGTGAGCAAGGCCGCCGTCTTGTCGCACCTCCTGGAGGCGGACGACGAAGAGCCGACGATAGCGACGATCCGTAGCCCGCTCTTGGTCTTCTTCGGAGCACACGAGCGGGGAGTCGCGGCCACATTGGAGACGATCCGACGGCAGGCCAAGGCCGCGGCCCGCGTCGACACAGAGGTGATCGAGGACGCGGATCACGTCTACACGGGGCACGAGGTCGACGTGGCGGGCGTGATTGCACGTTGGGCGGCAACCCTCGGGTAGAGCAGGCCGAAGCACACCGTGCCGGGACCGAAAGCAGCTACGAATAGTTTGCCACCTCAACGAGGTTCCCATGTTCTGCATGACACACCGGTAGCCTCACCCGTCTGCTCTGTGCGACACGCGCGCTTCGTGCTTGAGCCCTCCTTCAAGCGCGGCCTGAAACCCCTCTATACCGACGATGTGCGGAAAGGCAATCGGGGTCTTGGGGTCGGGTGCCTTGGGACGCAAGGCCAGGTGCCACCAGCCGACATCGTGCCACGCCCCGAGCTTATAGCCAACTTGGTCATAGACGCCGAGCGACCGAAAGCCCATCGCTTCGTGCAGCCCAACACTCGCGGGATTGGGCAACGTGATCCCGGCGTACGCGTTGAAAAAGCCCTGGAGCCGTAGCAGCGCCAGCAGCGAGGCATAGAGTGCCTGTCCCACCCCATGCCGGCGCCACTCCGGATGGACGTAGATCGCGACATCGGCCGACCACTGGTAGGCCGCCCGCTCGCGATGACGACTAGCGTAGGCGTAGCCGTGGATATGCTCCTGGTGCTCATAGACCAGCCACGGGTGGGTCTCGAGGATCACACCGATTCGCTGCTGGATCGTCGCAGGCGAGGGAGGGTCAACCTCGAACGAGATGGCCGTCATTGTGACCACGGGCCGGTAAATCGCAAGAATCGCTTCGGCATCCGTCGCGCGTGCGACGCGAATCATCGCCATCCTCCTCGTAACCACTGCAGCACCGATGGTGCTCAACGTCGCCATTGCGCACCTCTGTCACGACCACCCCGCGGCCGGCCTCTATCTCGCCGTGTGCTCCATAGCCTCGTCGGTTAGCTCACCCCGCAGCACTGTCACCGCCTGGCCGCCCAGCTTCACCCGCTCGCCGTTCACCCGGACGCGAATCACCCCGCCGCGCGCCGACGCCTGATAGGCGCGCAACTCCGGCTTGCCGAGCCGCTCGGCCCAGAACGGTCCCAGGCAGCAGTGTGCGGACCCTGTCACCGGGTCTTCGTCGATGCCGGACCCGGGCGCGAAAAAGCGCGAGACGACGTCGTACGGCTCCGTCGCTGCCCGGCTCGTCACCATCACGCCGCGGATACCCAAGACCGCCAACAGCCCAAAATTCGGCCGCAGCGTGCGCACCGCGTGCTCACTAGGCAGCTCAACCAGGTAGTCAGACTGGTTGTACCCAACGTAGATCGGCTCGACGCCGAGCGCATCGAGTAGATCCGGGGGCGCCTCGGCCGGCCGCTCTGGCTTCGCCGGGAAATCGAGCTCGATCCAGTCGCCGCAGCGGATGGCAGTCAGCACGCCTCCACGCGTGTGAAAGCACGCCTCCTGGTCGGGCCGCAGCGCTTCCCATTCCCATAACACATGCGCACTGGCAAGCGTTGCATGCCCGCAGAGATCGACCTCGACCGTCGGCGTGAACCAGCGGAGGGCATAGCCGTCGGCTCGCTCGAGGAGGAAGGCTGTTTCAGAAAGATTCATCTCACGCGCGACGTCCTGCATCCACTGCGCCGGTCGCTCCTCGGGAAGCAGACACACCGCGGCAGGATTGCCGGCAAACGGCCGGCCGGCAAAGGCATCGACTTGGACAATGCGTACGCCCATAACTCCTCCGTTCATACCATCGGCATGACCGCGCGTGCCGTAGCCGGCCGCGTGCGGTGCGAGCGCGCGACATGCTCACGCACAAGCGCGCCCAACACGCCGATCCCTTTGACGATCAGATCGACCGGCTGCGCGCCGTACGAGAGCCGGAAGTAGCTTGCCGCCGCGGGCTCGGCAAAGAACGCGTCGCCGGGCGCGAAGGCGACACCCCGCTCGAGCGCTGCGAGATAGAGATCCACTGAGCGCACACCAGGCGGCAGCTCGACCCACAGGGAGAGGCCGCCAGCCGGCGTGGTCCACCGCACCTCGGCTGGAAAGCTTCGCTGCAGGTGCGTCAGCATGGCGTCACGCCGCTCCCGGTAGAGTGCCCTGACCGTGCGTAGGTGCGCGCCCCAGTGGGCGTCGCGCAGATAGAGCGCCAGCGCGCGCTGCGTGAGCTGCGGGGACTGGAGATCGGTGAGGCGCTTGGCCGCGATCAGAGCATCCAGCAGGTGCGGCGGCGGTGCCAGGAGGCCAATGCGCAGGCCCGGCATCAGCACCTTGGAAAAGCTCGACAGGTAGATCACGCTCCCCGCCCCATCGCGCGTTTTCAAGGGCAAGGGCGCCGGACCGTCCAGGGGCAGGGCGCCGTAGATGTCATCCTCCAGGATCAAGAGCCCATGCTTGGCGGTGAGGGCCAGAAGGGACTCCTGGCGGGTGGGGCTCATCGTGCTCCCAGTCGGGTTGTGGTAGGTCGGCACCATGTAGAGCAACCGCGGCCGGTGCCGGAGGATGGCCCGCTCGAGCGCGTCAAGCCGGACGCCCTCCTCGTCCATCGGAATGCCCTGCAGGGCGACCCCTTGCATCTCGCTCCGCTCGATGATCCCCAGATAGGTGGGGTGCTCGACCAACACCGTCTCGCCGGGTTGCACCAGCGCACGCAGTGCCAGGTCGATGCCTTGCTGAGCACCGCCGACGACGACGATCTGCTCGGGTCGTACCTCCACACCGCGATCAAGTAGGTACACGGCAAGCTGGTCGCGTAGGAGAAGGTCGCCCTGCGAGGTGCCGTAGCCGTAGAGGGCGGCGCCATCGTGGGTCGTCGCCTGTTGTACCGCACGGCCGAACTCGCGCACCGGAAACATCTCTGGGGCCGGGAATGCCTGCGCGAAGGAGATGATCTCGGG
>JBBSGA010000121.1:0-16193 GCA_038254585.1 Chloroflexales bacterium
TACGGCCAGCAGCGCGGCGACCTTGAAGCGCCGCCGCTCGCGGTCGAGGAGCGGCCCCGCCACACGGGCGGTAAGATAGACGAGGACGGCGGCGCCGCAGACGGCGGCGAAGGCACTGCCCGCTTGGAGCAGCACCTGCCTCAGCTTGACGCGGATCAGTGGCTCGCCGATGCCGAAAGGGATCGTCGAGAGTGCGACCTGCGCGGCGATCGCGAGGATCGCCTCGAGGAGCAGCGCAAGGCCCAGCCAGCGCAGTGTGCGCCTCCGCTGCAGCAGCAGCCCACAGACTCCTAGGCCGGCCCACAGTCCAAGCAGTGCAAGTGTTCCAAAGGTTATCATCATCTCTCGGCCTGGATCGGCCAGTCCCCGGAGCACAGGTAGCGGTGATTCTCAACCATACAGAGGATAGTACCATGGCTACCGATGCGAGTACCGGCCGGTACGATGGAAGACGCGTCTTCCGCTCGGCCGGCCACGGCAGCAACACCTGGTCGCCGTGGAACTTCGGCCCGCTGGACCTAGCCGTGCTGCCGATGCGCTGCTTCGTCCTTGCGACGGCAGGCGGAGCCGGTCCGCCCTTCGTCCAACTTGCTGGAGCCGTCTATAGTGCCAGGTGGGGCAGATCACGCACAACGATGCATGGACTCAACCTGGAGCAAATATGACCGAAACGAATACCCCTATCGCGTTGAAGATCGCCTATATCGGCGGCGGCAGCCGCGGCTGGGCCCAGATGCTGATGGGCGACCTCGCGGTCTGCTCGGAGCTGACCGGCGAAGTTCTCCTCTACGATATCAACCTCGAGTCGGCCAAGCGCAACGAGCAGCTTGGGAGCTGGCTCCAGGAGCAGCCGGGCGTCCGGTCGTGCTGGCGCTACCGGGCGGTTGAGCGCATCGAGGAGGCGCTCAAGGGTGCCGACTTTGTCTTCGTCTCGATCCAGCCCGGCACACTCGAGATGATGGGCCACGAGATCGCGACGGCCGAAAAATATGGCCTTTTCTTCCCCGTCGGCGATACTACGGGCGCGCCCGGGCTGATGCGCGGCCTACGGTCGGCGATCATTTATAGAGGGTTCGCCGAGGCGATCGCCTTGCACTGCCCGAATGCCTGGGTCGTCAACTACACTAACCCGATGACGATCTGCACGCGCACCCTGACCAATGTTGCACCGGAGCTGAAGGTCATCGGCTGCTGCCACGAGGTCATCGGCACGCAGCACCTGCTGGCCGAGCTGGCGCGAACCTACCTGCACCTCGATCAGACGCCCACACGCGATGAGATCGAGGTCAACGTGCTGGGCATCAACCATTTCACGTGGATCGACCGGGCGACCTACAAGGGACACGACCTGCTGGAGATCGTGCGCGAGCACATGCGCCAGCCGGGTGTGGTTCGCCCGTACACGCGCGAGGAGGTCGAGGCCAAAGACAACTGGTTCGTCGATTCGCTGCAGGTCAAGCTCGATCTCTTCCGCCGCTTCGGCATTCTGGCGGCGGCCGGCGACCGCCACCTATGCGAGTTCGTGCCCGGCTTCACGCGCTCGCCGGAGGAGCTGTTCCGCTGGGGCCTGATCCGCACGCCGATCTCGTACCGGATAGAGCGCTGGACCGAGGCACCGAAGCGCATGGACGACCTAATGGCCGGCCGCAGCCCGCTAAAGCTAGGGTCATCAGGTGAGGAGGCAATCCGCCAGGTGCGGGCGCTGGTGGGGCTGGGCGACTTCGTCACGAACGTGAATATGGCTAATCGCGGCCAGATCGCGAACCTGCCACTGGATGCGGTGGTCGAGACCAACGCCTATTTCGGCCGCGACCGCGTCCAGCCGCTCGTCGCGGGTGTACTGCCCGCGGGTGTGCACGCGCTCGTTGCGCGGCACGTTGCCAACCAAGAAATGATCATCGAGGCCGCGCTGAAGCGTGACCTGGATCTCGCCTTCCAGGCGGTCTTCAACGACCCGACCACGAATCTGCCGATCGACAAAGCTTGGGAGATGTTCAACGAGATCGGCGTTCCTCCCACGCTCTGGGGCCCGCCGGCGATGAGGTAGCCTGGCCATACCCTTCGCATGAGCCGGCTGTACGCGTGGTGCGTCGTACGCGCATGAGCCGGGATCGACTCGATGCAGTATCCTAGGTCCGACACCATGTCGTGAGGAGCTCACTATGTCATTTCGTAACCTCAGCCCGCAGGCAATGTTCGAGAAGCTAGCTCTGGAACACCGGCCGCAGTATCACTTCGAGGGACGCTCGCGCGAAGATTTCGAGGCGTGGAAAGAAGCGGCTCTGCCGCAGGTGCTGGCGACGATCGGCACGTATCCTCAGCATGTACCGCTCAATCCTCAGCTCCTGGTAGAGTGGGAGCAGGGCACGCTGCGCAAACAGAAGTGGATCATCGACGTCCAGCAATACCTCTCGGCCACGCTGCTGGTCAATATCCCCAGTGACGTGCGCGAGGGCGAAAAGCGGCCGGCGATCCTCTGCTGGCACGGCCATGGCCCATTTGGCAAAGAGGCCGTGATGGGCAACGACGGGTCGCCCGAGCTGCGCGAGAGCATCGAGCGCCACAATTATGACTATGGCCGGCAGATGGCAGAGAAGGGCTTCATCACCTTCGCGATCGACTGGATCGGCATCGGCGAGCGCAATGACAACAACAAGCCGAACTGGCGGCATCTCAATACCGGTGAGGATTGGTGCAATCTCTACTACCTGGGCGCAACGATGCTCGGCATGACCTCGATCTCGATCAACGTCGCACACGGGATGGCCGCCACTGACTTCGCCTGCAGCCTGCCGATGGTCGATCCTGACCGTCTGGGTGTCATGGGCCTGAGCGGTGGTGGAACGATGACGGTCTGGTCCGCGCTCTGTGATGAGCGCGTCAAGGCAGCTGAGGTGATCTGCTACAGCGACCTCTGGGCACACATGGGCTACCGCGACCTGAACTACTGTGGGATGCAGGTCGCACCCAGCCTTTTCAAGCTGGTCGACATCCCCGACCTCCATGGGCTGATCGCGCCGCGGCCGCTGCTGGAGGATATCGGCGTGTACGACACCTGCTTTCTGGTCGATACCGCCAAGGCCTGCTACGACCGGGTTGCGCGGATCTACGCGGCGGCCGGCGCTACGGATCGACTCGAGCTCGACCTCTTCCCGGGCGAGCATGGCTGGGGAGCCAACAAGTCCGAGGCGTTCTTCAAAGAACATCTGCGATTCGAGGAGTGACAACCTGTGGTGTCAGGTGTGCCATGGCTTCGTCCGTGAGTCAGAACGTATCGGTTACCACGACCTACCTGGAGATTCTGGAGCTCGCCACTTTCCGGCCGGCGCTGCTGCACGAGCCGGACCTGCTCGTGCTGGAGGCGCGGGAGCCGCTGGTGGGCTTCTACCGTTTCCTCTACGATGCCGTCGGCCGTGACTACGTGTGGACGGACCGGCTTGCATGGTCGGACAGTCTCCTCGACGCACACCTGCGCTGCGCGAGCGTGGCGCTGCTGGTGCTCTACTTCCGAGGGACGCCCGCGGGCTTCGCAGAGCTGGAGCGCGCATCGGAGGAGCCAGGCACGGAAATCGCCTACTTCGGCATCATCCCCGCCTTTCACGGCCGCGGCTTCGGCCGGCATCTGCTCTCCACGGCGGTCCGGCGGGCCTTCGACGATGGCGCCGCGCGGGTCTGGCTGCACACCTGCTCCCTGGATGGACCATACGCGCTCGCCAACTACCGCGCGCGCGGCTTCATCGCCTACAAGACGACGATGCACGAGCAAGCCGTGGGACGGGCAAGCACGGAGAGCGAGGGCTGAAACAGGTGCAGTGCGTGATGCTGCGCTGCTCAGCAGGTGGACCGCCGACCCCGGTGGTCA
This sequence comes from Chloroflexales bacterium, assembly GCA_038254585.1. Classification (GTDB taxonomy): domain Bacteria; phylum Chloroflexota; class Chloroflexia; order Chloroflexales; family Kallotenuaceae; genus JBBSGA01. Next base: position 3,863 of record JBBSGA010000121.1, read on the forward strand.
ACGCATAGCAGGCTCGCAGTATGAAGGTCGCCCTTCCCATTTTCCGCTTCCGATGCTCCATCGCTTGGACAGCCGCTATTGTCGGTGCCGGCTTCCCCATCTTCGCACTCAAGCTTCGTATCGCGTACGTCACCTTCGGCACCAACGACATGACGGCCTGGCAGCGATTCGCGAGTATCGCGAGCCAACGTGGCGGTGCTGAGCTCTACCTCCACGAGGCGCTCTTCAATCACCCCCCCTTCATGGTGCATGTGCTCCAATTCCTAGTGTACCTTACGCATCGAACTGGCGTGCCCTTTCCCTTTTGGCTACGCCTGCCAGCCAATCTGGCTGACTCTGTGACTGTCATCCTGGTCTGGAAGACTTTGACGCCCCGGCCGGAGGAATGGGGGCGACGAGGAGCGCTCCTACTCCTCGCTGTTGCCCCACCGCTGATCATGATTTCGGCCTTTCACGGGAATACCGATCCAGCCATGATTTGCTTCGTAGTGCTCACCGTCTTTCTGATCGATCGCCGTGCCTCGGCCGTCGTGGCTGGGGTCGTATTTGGAATGGCACTCAATATTAAGGTTGTGCCCGTGATCTTTATCCCGGCTATCGTGTTCTACCTGTCGACGTGGCGGGCGCGACTTACTTTCTGCGTTGTGGCAGCAGCAACCTGGTGTGGAGCGTCGATGCCTTACCTGGTCGAGGTGCCATGGTTGATCCTGCGCCAGTCTTTTGGATACACGGGAAATTACGGGCAGTGGGGTATCTCGCAGATCTTAGTCCTGCGCGCAGCCCATGTTCACCCAGGCGCTCCCTGGTCCGAACTCAATCATGGGGAATATGTCGATATCGGGAGGATCATCACTGTCACTGGCATTATTGCTGCAGCTGCTTGGATGAACCGATCGACGTCTCAGAAACCACGGCTTTTCGTGCAATGCGGTCTCGTGATCTCTCTCTTCCTGACCACCAGTCCGGCCTTTGGGGTGCAGTACCTCGCCTGGCTTATGCCCTGGGTCGTCGCGCTTGGCTTTCGCGCGACACTCGCGCTCTACACAGCGAGCAGCCTCTTCCTCTTCCAGGTCTATACCTTTTGGGCAGGTGGCTTCCCTTGGTACTTCGCGGACTCGCCGCGCTACGGTTGGCACGGTAGGATCATTGGGCTCGATCTCCTCACCTGGGCTTGCGTGGCGGCGATCCTGTTGTGCTACATCGCCACCATCTGGAAGATGCAGCGTGGTGCCTTCACTGAAGCAGATGTCGAGGAGCACATTCTCGCCCATCCCAGCCAATAGGAATTGGGCCAGGAAGTGTTGTCTACACACTAGATCGCTCTTGACTCCGCGCGGTATGATGAGGCTGAAGCTGCTTATCGACGATTCCTCGCTCGTGGCTTCATCTCCAATCGATGCCCGTGTCCCACGCATGCCGGCGTGTGCCGGCTGCGGAGAGAAAGGTTTGATCCACAGAGCAAGCTCTAGGAGCATTCAGCACATGAGCGAACAGACCGAAAGACTTGCAGCCCGCTTCGAGCGGGCAAATGCAGAATTCATCGCCACGATCCAGGATTTCTCGGACCACCAATGGCAGGCGCCATGCGCCGCCGACAGCCGGCCCGTGGGAGTGGTCGCGCTCCACGTGGCCCAAGGCCACGCGCTGCTGCCGGGTCTTGCGCGCGAGATGGCGGCAGGCCATGCCGTACCGCCGCTAAGCTGGGAGATGATCCACGGCGCCAATGCCGAGCATGCCACCCGGCACGCTCGACCCGACAAGGCCGCGACGATTGCCCTGCTACGGGAGAACGGAGCGGCAGCCGCGAATATGATCCGCGGGATTACGGAAGATCAGCTGGGCTGCTCAGCTTCGCTTCCTTTCATGGGCGATACCCCGGTGACGGTCCAGCAGTTCGTCGAGCGCGTCATAATCGGTCACATGGGAATGCACCTTGCCGATATGCGCGCCGCGTCGGGCGTCGCTCCCTCGGAGCGAGTGCATTAGGCCGGTTCCCAGCTTCGTCGCGGGCAGGCAGAGTGGCCGGAGGTTACTCTGCCTCGGTATTCCCGCCTGTGAGATAGAGGATGCTCGCCCAAAGGCCGCGGGACGGCCGGTAAAATAGGATCGGAAAGAGGATCGCAAAGACGGTCAGCGACGCCAGAATAGGCAGCAGCGGATAGCTCGTAAAGAGACCGAGTCCGCCGCCACAGATCACCACGATCGTCTCGGTCAGCGCCAGGTTGATCGCCATCCCGCCGGTCACCTCCCCACTTCTGCGCTCGAAGGGCAATCCGCAGAGAGGGCAGTCGGTATGCATCTGCTTGAGGGATGCGAACATTCGTCCACGGTGGCACTGTGGACAGCGCAGGCGCAGTCCATCGAACAGGGCACGTACTATGCGCCAGATTGTCTGCATAAGCTCGTCCGGCCGCTCATGAATATGCGGGATACGTGATGCGTGATAGGTGACCAGTATTCGTGTTCACTGCTACATGCCGGCATATGGCGAAAATGCGCACGATCAAGATGTGACTGCCGCAGGCTTTCACGCATCACGTACCACCCAAAGGTTCTGCGTGGATTATACCGGGGTCTTGACCGGCCCAGCGGCGGATGATATAGTTCCGGAGGTCTTCATCACTGCTCCAACGTCGAAAGGGGGCGTCTCCCGTATGGAATTGCTCGTCATACTCCCCGACATCATCGCCAGCGGCGGCACATGTGCCGCCACCCTCGTGTGCATCCGGTGACCAGTAGCTAGCAATACTTTCGCGCCTCCAACCGATACCATGCGAACAGGCTCTGCGCCGCCTCGCGGGCCGATAGCCGTGCTTCCGAAACCATGAGCACGTGCGATCAGTCTCGACGCGGCCGGCAGTCCTGTTCATGCGTGATATGCTTGAAGGTAGAGATAAGCGACGGCCACGGGGGCGGAGCACCCGTGGCCGTTATGATTCTGCCGGCCGCCAGACGCAGTGCACGAGGGCGATCACATGCTTTCGGAACGTGTGGATTGTTAGACGATGCGATATGGCAGCAGGAGTAATGGCGATGCGTCCGCATTTTGCGGGGCTCTGGCGCCACCCCGATTTCATAAAGCTCTGGGCCGGGCAGACGATCTCTGCCTTCGGCTCGCTCATCGGCGGCACGGCACTATCGTTTACGGCGATTCTTTTTCTACACGCAACACCCTTCCAGCTAGGTCTGCTCGCGGCGGCGAGTCTCGCTCCCGGTTTCGCCGCAGGTCTCGTGGCGGGCGTCTGGGTCGACCGGCTGCGACGCCGGCCGATCCTGATCGCAGCGGATCTCGGCCGAGCGGTGATTCTGGCGACGATCCCGGTTGCCGCGCTCTTCGGCCGCTTGGCGATCGGGCAGCTCTATGCCGTCGCCTTCACGATCAGTATTTTGACGATCTTCTTCGACGTGGCCTACCAGTCGTACCTGCCATCACTTGTCGGGCGCGAGGAGCTCCTGGAGGGCAACAGCAAGCTTTCGGCAACCGCGTCGGTGGCCGAGGTGAGCGGCTTCGGCATAGCCGGGTGGCTGGTCCAGATCTTCACCGGCCCGATGGCGATTCTGATCGACGCCATCTCGTTCCTCTTCTCGGCTGCCGCCGTCGGAGCCATCGGCAAGCCTGAGCCGGCGCCGGCGCTGGCTCATGAGCGCGAAAGTATGCGGTACGCGATCGCGCAAGGGCTCCACGAGGTGATCGACCACCCGGTGCTGCGAACGATCGCGGGCTCCACGTTCCTGCTTGAGTTCTGCGGCCGCGGTATCTTCGGCACGGTCGTCGTGCTCTACATGGCGCGCGATCTCGGCTTCGCACCGGGGATCCTCGGGATGATCTTCGCCGTGGGCGGCATAAGCTCGCTGGCGGGCGCCGTCCTCACGCCGCCGATCACGCGCCGCCTAGGTATCGGGCCGGCGATGATCTTCGGGCTGGCGCTCGGCGTTCTGTCCAGTTTCTTTATTCCGCTGGCCCAGGGCGCGACCGCCCTGGCCGCGGCCTTCTTGATCATTCAGCAGCTCTCGGGCGATGGTGGCTATACGTTGTACGAGATCAATCAGGTGAGCCTGCGGCAGACGCTCGCCCCGGAGCGCCTGTTGGGACGTGTGAACGCCAGCATGCACTTCGTGAGCCAAGGAGCGACGCTGCTGGGCTCGCTGGCGGGTGGTCTGCTGGGCAACGCAATCGGCGTACGCTCCACGCTCGTCGTCGGGGCGTGCGGATCGCTCCTCGCGGTCGCTTGGCTCATGCTGTCGCCGGTGCGGGCAGTCAGGACGGCCGGGGAGCCGGCGCCGGAGATCGCGGCGCCAGTCTGAGGCCGGCGCCGCAACGGGAGAGCCGCGTCCCGTCGCACGTGTCGATCCGTTTCGCCGCGGGCTACGAGGTCGCCCGCGGCGGCTCCGACGTTATCGCGGCGCGGCGCGCGCTCATGTTCTGCTGGCGAGCTTGCTCGAGCTCGGCCTCTGCATGCGCAAGCTCTGCCTGTAGCCACTCGACCTTTTCTAGGAGCCGTTGCTCCTCCGCTTCGAGGCGTTGGACCTCCGTCTTGGCCTGGTCTTGGCGCATCATTCGCCTCCTTGCATGGCCTACTTCATTAGGGGACGTCTCGGCGTATTCGATCGCGCCGGGGAGCGAGCAAGACTCGCGCGGCATGCCCGGCCCCGGCGGTGGAGCAAGTATAGACGATCTTCGGCTGTGGCACGCTGGTCCGAGAGCCGGATGGGCAGTTCCTGGTTCCGGTTTTGCTAGGACGTCGACAAGCATGTTTAAGTGAAGGGAGGCCAGTCTATGTGGGCGCCTATGAGCGACGATGTCGAACGCTACGACGAGAAGAAAACCGATAATCCAGACGCACCGCCGGATGTGGACAGCCAGCGCAGCGGCCTGGACGAAAGCGACAGCCGCGAATCACAATCGGATGTGCTCAGCCCGGACGGCATGAGAATCGACGGCGATGTGTCGCCGGAGCAGGTGGATCTGATACGCGAGAACAACGCGTCCTGAGGAGGTGATGCCGCACTTCATCGAGGAACCGGACCGGCGTATCAGCTGCGCTCTACACTATGGCCCACGTCAATCGGTTAACGACCCGGTTCATGCTGCGCCGCGCGCTCAACTGCCGAGACCGCGCGACAATACGAGGGTGACCTATGAACCAGCACGTGGTGGTCGTGGACGACGAACCGGCGATTGTCGAAGTAGTCTGCGAGGCGTTAGAGGACGAGGGAATTACTACCACTCGCTGCTTAAGCGGGCACGATGCCTACCCCTGTATCCGGCGGGAGCGGCCATCCCTTGTCATTCTGGACGTCCAGATGCCGGGGATAGACGGCATCACGGTCTTCGAGCAAATGCGCTCCGAGCCGACGACACGCGGAATCCCGGTCATCTTCTTCACGGCGAACGCGCATAAGCTCACGCAGCGCTTGCCGGCTTACCTGCATATGGGGGCGAGCCTGCTGCCCAAGCCTTTCGACCTCGACCGTCTGCTTGACCTCGTGGAGCGCTCACTGCCGGCCTAAACGGCCTCGATTGGCGGTTCGGTGGACGGAACATTGGCATGGAAGTAATCCAAGCGATCAAGCATCACCCGTCCACCACTGCCGTCCCGATCATCGTGTGCTCGAGGGCGGCCGAGGCGTGGGCAAACGCGGCCTCGAGGCGCGGCAGCAGCCGGGCGGCGAGCGTGGCCTCTCCGCCGCGTCCCAGCAGCTCGATCTCGTCGCACACGGCCGCAAGGGTCGTCGTGCCGAGACTTGCGCTGCTGCCCCGGCAGCTATGCGCCGCGCGGGAGAGCGCTCTCGCGTCGCCATGCGCGACGGCGGTTCGAATGGCCTCGATAAGGGCAGGCGTGCCGCTCAGAAACATCGCGATAAGCTCGTCGAGCATCTCAGGCGCGTCCGCGAGCTGCTCCCGCAGCTCCGCGAGCACGTCTGGATCGGGCGGTCCAAACGCACGTGGCGCCTTGCTCGCGCTTGGTACGCTGCTACCCGCGGGTCCGGAGCTCCCAACCTGACCTTCAGCGGGGTTGAGCAGGGCCGCATAACCGCTGCTCCGCAGCACGGGCTGCACAATGGTGGTAGCGGGAGCCTGTCGATGCCCGGATGCTCGCTTGCGGTTCATGGCGAAGCCTCATTCCTCGAAATCACGGCCACTCCGCAGCCGGCTGCGGAGTGGTCTAGGTAGGGTACGTCGGCTCTAGTATCGCAGTCGCCATGCCCACGCGCCATCCCACGTGGTCTCGCTCGATCGCGCCATCCTCCCTATCCGCGGACAAGACCGGCGACAGCGGATTACTTGGAGACGCGGCTGATCTCAGTCTCTGGACGACGACTTCTCGCGTACAATCGGCATGAAAAGAAAGCTCCGAGTCAAGCTATAGGTTGAGATACCGGCAGCCATACCGTAAAATCAATAAGAATCGAGCTAGGAGCAGCAACTAGAATGCAAAAATTTGAGATCGGCTCACTGCTCGGCGATCGGGCGGGCAATGGGCCGGAGTATGGTGAGTTTCTCCGGGAGGAGGCCCTGAGCGCCGGCATCTATCTCTTGCCCGCCGGTTCTGCCGATCCGCAGCAGCCCCACACAGAGGACGAGGTCTACTACGTCCTCGAAGGCCGGGGATGGATCCAGGTCGGCGATGAGGAGCAGTCTGTCGCACCGGGGACCCTGATCTACGTTCCCGCGAAGGTCGAGCATCGTTTCCACACGATCGCCGAACGCCTCGCCGTGCTGGTCCTTTTCGGCCCCGCGGAGTATACACGAGCCGGCATGCATCCGTAGCGAGCGGCCGCTCGGATGAAGGCTTGGTGCTTCAGGCGACTATCTCGGCTGCCCGCCGGCCTATGGGCCGTCCACACGGAGCCGCCAGGCGGTGCGGAGAAGCCCGGCTAGGCCTTCGCAGGGAAGCTGCCTGTAATCCCTGCCCGGCTCTGCCGCTACGAGCGGTATCTCGTCGGCGCGAAGGCCCAGTCGCAGCGCGCGCTAGGTCATCTCCAGCCTTCAGGATAGCCGGTTCTCCTTGCGGGTGGGTAGATCGTGGGGTGATGGCAAGCGGGCACCTCGTGTCGCGCGGCAGCGTAGACACATGGCGGCGATTGACGGATACTTCGTGCAGGAGCGCAGATGCTCATGACGAGCAGGATGCACCATGACGGCGATTTCGATCATGATCGAAGGGCAGCAGGGACTCACATGGCCGCGGTGGAAGCGGCTGGTAGTGGAAGTCGAGGCGCTCGGCTTTGCCGGTCTGTTCCGTTCCGACCACTTCACGGAGCCGCAGCCCCCTGTCCAGGATGCCCTCGAGACGATGATTTCCCTGGCTTACGCCGCGGACCACACACACCGGATCCACTTCGGTCCGCTGGTGGCGCCGGTTTCGTTTCGGGATCCGGTGATGCTGGCGCGGCAGGCCGCGGCGCTGGACGACCTGAGCGAGGGACGCATGATCCTGGGATTAGGCGCGGGGTGGCAGGAGCGGGAGCACCGGCTCTTCGGCTACGACCTCGGCGATGTGCCGACGCGTACGTCCCGGCTGGAGGAGGCGCTCGAGGTTGTGACGCGGCTGCTGCGCGATGAGCAAGCGACAGACTTCCAGGGTCGCTTCTACCGTCTGGAGGAGGGCGCCGAGCTCCGGCCGAAGCGCGCGGGAGGACCGCGGATCCTGATCGGCGGTAACGGGCCGAAGCGAACGCTGCCGCTGGTGGCGCGCTACGCCGACATCTGGAACGGCACCTTCCTCAGCCCCACGGACTTCCGGCAGCGCTCCGCCGCGCTCGACGCGGATATCAGAGCAGCTGGCCGGCAGCCGAAAGCGGTTCGGCGCACGATGATGCACGCCGTCTTCTTCGGCCGCGACCGCGCCGAGCTCGAGCGACGCCTCGCGCCTCGTCGGGCCACGGCGCAGCTAAGCGCCAAGCCGATCGACGAAGTGGTCGACATAATGAGGAAAGGGTGGCAAGGGCTCGTCGGCACGCCCCAGATGATCGCGGAGCAGATCGCGGCCTACGCCGAGGCCGGCGTCGCGGAGCTGATGCTTCAATGGCTCGACCTGGACGATATGGATGGCCTGCGGGCCTTTGCGGCGGGTATCCTGCCGCTCGTAGGGTAGGAGCGCCATGACAGATTCGACTCAGCGGTTCTCGAACCGGGTCGAGAACTACATCAAATACCGGCCAACCTATCCGGCCGCGGTGGTCGATCTCCTCGAAGCGGAGTGCGGACTTACCGCCCAGTCGGTCGTCGCAGACCTCGGATCGGGCACCGGCCTCCTGGCCGAGCTCTTCCTACGGCACGGCAACCCGGTCTACGGTGTCGAGCCGAACCGCGAGATGCGCGAGGCCGGCGAGCGGCTGCTGGCGGACTACCCACGATTTTGGAGCATCGCCGGTACGGCCGAGGCGACGACGCTCGCGGAAGGCAGCGCGGACTTCGTGACGGCCGGCCAGGCGTTTCATTGGTTCGATCGAGCGCGGGCGCGCGTCGAATGCGGGCGTATCCTCGGGGCCGAGGGCTGGGTGGTGCTGATCTGGAACGATCGCCGTGTGGGCACGACACCGTTCCTCGAGGCCTACGAGCGCTTGCTGCTAACCCACGGCACGGATTACGAAACCGTCAACCACACCAACGTCGACGCCGACGTGCTCGGCGCGTTCTTCGGTCCCGGCGGGTACAGAGTCGCGACCTTCGAGAACCGGCAGGTTTTCGACTTCGAAGGCCTGAAAGGACGCCTCCTCTCGTCGTCTTACGCGCCGGAGGCCGGCCAGCCCGGTCACGCGCCGATGCTTGCCGAGCTGCGCGCGATCTTCGAGGCCCATCAGACTGGCGGCGCCGTCGCCTTCGACTACGACACGCGGGTCTACTACGGCCATCTTTCGCACAGCTGAGGCACGTCCGTGGGAATACCGATAATCACAGCTCTCCCAACCCATGCCGGCAAACCCAACGCAATGGTGCCGATCTGGCGCCAGGACGACAGTCTCATCATGGCACGCTCGCACCTTGATCTCGTCGCCGGCTAGCGAGCAGCCTCTGCCGGCTGATACCACGGCAGGTATGCTGCCTGTGTCTTCAGCAGATCGTTGGCGAGCGCTGTCGCCTGCTCGATGGAAGCAGTCGCGCCGTCGAGGACGAGCGCCTGGATGAACTTTTCGCGGCTGCCCTCCAGGGCCGCCTCCACAATCGTCTCGAGCCACTGGTAGCGTGTCGCGAGCGTGCCGGCGAGGGCCGCGGGCAAAGGCGGCTGCGCGATGGGGCGCAATCCCGCGGCCGTGGCGACGGCGGGCGCCTCGACGATCGCGTCGCGCGGCAGGTTCGGCACCTGGCCGGTATTGGGCAGGTTGGCCGAGAAGATGCTGCCCCGATCCTGCCGAAGAGCCTGCAGGATGTCGAGCGCCTGCTCGTGCTCGCCTCCTAGCCGTTCGAAGAAGTCCGCCGGGAGCGGGCCGGGAGCCCACGCCACCTCGCGCATCTCGTCGAAGATCCGATCGCCCGCGGCAATCGTGCCTTCGAAGCTGAAGGCGTCGACGCCGAGAACCCGGCCATAGTAGCGCCCGTCGCGGAAGAACTGTGGAAAAAACTCGGTCACGTGCCGATCCAGCACCGCCGGGAAGGCGCCGAAGAGCCGCAGGAGCTGCCAGGAGAAGGGATTGTCGACGCCGCCGACCTCGGCGTGGAAGGGCGAATCGTTCTCGGATGGGGCGGAGGGCCGGTCCGTATCCGAGGCAGGCGCTCCCCGGAGGCGCTCGGTCGCGAGCTCCCGGAGGCGCGGCATGCACTCCTGCCCGTTCGCCCGCACGCTGAGGAACCAGGTCAGGTGGTTGACGCCGACGGCGGTGTAGTGCAGCGCGTCCGCCGGGGTGGCGAGCACCTCGGCGAGGTAGGCGCCGACATGGAAAACGCCGTGGCAGAGGCCGACCACCTTTGCGCCCGTCGCCTTCGCGATCGCACGACAGACCGGCGCCATCGGGTTACCGTAGTTGACGAAGAAGGCGTGGGGCGCGAGCTCAAGCACGTCCCGCGCGATGGCGACCATCGCCGGGATCATGCGCAGCGCCCGCGACGATCCGCCGGGTCCAACCGTATCGCCGACGGGCATGTAGATGCCATGCTTGCGCGGAATAAAGACGTCCTGCTCCCAGGCGCGGCGGCCGCCCACGCCGATGGTACAGATCACAACCGTGGCATCGTGGAGTACCTGCTGCCGATCCATGGAGGCCTCTACCGTCAGCCGTGGACCATGCGCCGCGATCATCTTGGCGACCAGCCGCTCCGCGACTTCGAGCGCCTCGGGATCGACGTCGACCAGGGCGACCTCCGCCTCGACGCCGCTCCGCAGCAGGTCCGCGACCAGCCCGCGGGTAAAGACGGCGCTGCCCGCGCCAACCAGGACGATACGTTCTTTCATGTTGCTTCCATTCAGTCGCTATTTCATCCCACTCGTCGCAAACGCATTGACAAACTGGCGCTGGAAGAATAGGAAGACGAGGATGATCGGCGCGATGATCAGCACCGAGGCCGCCATCTCCATGTCGTAGCGCGTGCTGTGCTGCGAGTTGAAGAAGGTCAGCGCGAGTGGCAACGTCATCTTGTCCTGGTCGTTGATCGCGATCAGCGGCCACAGGTAGTCGTTCCAGCTGCCCATAAAGGTGAAGATGCCCAGCGTGGCCATGGCCGGCCGGAGCTGCGGCACGATCAGGCGCCAGTAGATCGTGAACTCGCCGGCGCCGTCGAGGCGGGCGGCGTCGACCAGATCGTTCGGAACGGCGGCGGCGAACTGGCGCATCAGGAAGATGCCGAAGGCGCTGACCATGCCCGGCACGATCAGCGCGTAGAGCGTGTTGAGCAGATGGAGCCAGTTGGCGATCAAGTAGACCGGCACGAGCACCACTGGGAAGGGCACCATCAGCGTCGCCAGCAGCAACGTGAACAACAGCCCACGGCCCGGAAAGTCGAACTTGGCGAAGATGTAGCCGCCGAGCGTCGAGGTAAAGAGGACCAGCGCCGTGACCGTCACGGCGACGACTACGCTGTTGCGGAACCAGGTCAGGAAGGGCGCGCCCGTCAAGACCGTGCGGTAGGCATTCAGCGAGGGATGCTGCGGAATGAGCGTCGGCGGAACGCTCAGGGCTTCGGCGGGCGTCTTGAGCGACGTGAGCACCATCTGGATCAGCGGGAGCGCCATCAGCAGCGCGCCGATCGCCAGTGCGACGTACAGAACGGCAAGGCCACCGCTCCGGTCGCGGCGCCGTCCGGCCTCGGTCATCACGGCCATATCAGTATTCCCAGTTCGTGCGCAACAGGCGCATCTGCACGAGCGTTATCACCAGCAGCAGCAGCAGCAGCATGACCGACAGCGAGCTGGCATAGCCCATCTTGAGGTAGCGGAAGGCTTGATCCCAGATGTGCAGCACGATCGTGCGCGTCGAGTCGAGCGGACCACCGCCGGTCATCACCTGCATGGGGATGAAGACCTGCATATATGAGAGCGTCGTGAGCACGGTCACGAAGAGCATGGTGCGGCTGAGCAGGGGGATCGTAATATAGCGCAGGCGCTGCCAGTTCGTGGCGCCGTCGACCATCGCCGCCTCGTGCAGCGGCTCGGGGATCGTCTGTAATCCGGCCAGGAAGACGACGACGTTGTAGCCCATATCCTGCCAGACGGCGACGACGATGATCGCGTAGAGCGCATATTCGGGCTCGGCCAGCCAGGAGTGGCCCTGCAGCCCGATCGCCCGCAGAGCGGTGTTGATCAGGCCCGCCTGCGGATCGAACATGTAGATCCAGACGAAGACCACGGCCACCAGGGAGGCAACTGCCGGCATGAAAAAGATCGTCCGGAAGAATGCCTTGAAGCGGTTGATCTTATTGAGTGCCAGCGCGATCGGCAGCGTGAGCACGATGTTGAGCGGCACCGCGATGATCACGTACAGGAGCGTATTTCCGATGCTCTTCCGGAATGCGACGTCCTTGGTCAGCGCGAAGGTGTAATTGCGCAGCCCGAGGAACGGCGAATGGACGTCCAGTGGGCTGTAGCGGTAGAGGCTCAGCACGATGCTCATGCCGATCGGCAGGAATGAGAAGACGAAGAAGAGCACCATGATCGGCGTGAGGCAGATGGCCACGAAGCGCATGCGCGACGTATATCCCGGCGCCCGCTCGCGCCGCCGTGCGCGAGCGCGGGGGGCAGCCGCGACTGATGGTTTGGCGTATGACATCGGCTCTTCTTTCTCCAATCTGGCCGGGGGGGGGGGGGTGGGGGGGCCGCGCCCCCGCCCCCCCCCCCCCCCCCCCAAAAAACCCCCCCACCCCCCCCCCCCCCCCCCCCACACCCACCCCACACAA
>JBBSGA010000122.1:0-16132 GCA_038254585.1 Chloroflexales bacterium
ACCGCTCCAGCGCACGCCGGTGCCTGGCCTCTTGCTGCTCACGAGTGGGCCATTACCTCCTCGGCCGGCCGACATCCTCGGCTCGCGGCGTATGGAGGTCGTGATCAAGGCACTCACCGAGCATGTCGACATGGTCCTCTTCGACACACCTCCGATCACGGCGGTCACCGACGCCGCCGTTCTCGCCACCAAAGTCGACGGCGTGCTGCTCGTCTTCCGCTCGGGCAATACCAAGCGCGACCGCGCGCGTGACGCCCGCAGGCTCCTCGAAAAGGTCAACGCCAATATCGTCGGCGTGGTGCTCACCGACGTGCGTGCCGACCGCGACCAGTACACGTACTAGATCCTGATCAGCGGCGCATTTAGCTTGTCAAAGGAAAGGTGGTTTGGGCGCTTGTAGAGGCGTTGAAGACAACCTCTCGACGACGTATATACGCCTTCTACGACAGCTCATTTGAACGAGGACCGCGGCTGGCTTGCTTCGAACCAGCGGACGTTGAGACGCTCGAAGAACCCTCCCGCGCGCAGATCCGCGAGAATCCGGTCGACCTTTCCCTGTAGTTGGTAGGCCCCGACCGGCATGGCCAGCACATAGGGCTCGAAGGTCAGGCCTGGCGTCAGGATCACGAAGCGCCGGTCGGTCTCGGTTAGCCCGAGCGCGCTTACCGCGTCCGTCACGACTGCGTCCACCTCGCCTCGTCGCAACGCGTCCAGCGCGGCCTCCGGCGTCTCGTAGCTCGACCGCACTACCACCTTAGGGTCGCCCTGGTGTAGACGGCGGAGGAGCGTGTCCCCTTCCGAGCCTAGTGCCGCCCCGGCTACGTGCCCTGCCAGCCCGTCCTCGCCGCGAATCCCGCTACCGGCCCGCACGACCAGCACCTGTCCCGCGTCGAGATACGGGCTGCTGAACCGTGCCCGCCAGCCCTGCTCCGGCGCCAGAGGTAACGCCGAGGCCAGCATATCGACCTCGCCCGAGGCGAGCGTGTCATAGAGCGCGTCATAGCCCACCGGCCTGAGCTCGACCTTGACCCCGAGCCGCCGCGCGATTTCGGTCACGAGGTCGACGTCGTAGCCGCTCCAGCGGCCACCCTGCTCTTCGGCGAAAGGTCGAAATCCCGGATCGCTGCCTACCCGCAGGACGCCACGCCGGGCGACCGCCGTCCAGGTCGGATCCGCTGCCCCCACGCGTGTGCGCTGAATGGTCCACCCGTAGCCGGCCAGTACCAGCACTGCCAGGATGTCGATCGCTATTCTCAACCATCGCCGCATGACTCCCATGGTAGTCGCCTTGGCCCGGCATGTCTAGGGGACTGAGGGGGTACTATCCCGCCACGGTCCTAGCCTCACGGGGGTAGTCTGGGGCGTCGAAGGCCGGCCTCGAGGGGCAGGCGTGGCGGGAGCCCACATGTTATCGTACTCGCGCTACAACCGTGATGCGTCTACTCAGCAACCCAGGAGACCCGGCCAGATGCCCAAACTACCGTGGAAGCGCGGCGATACCGGCTCGGAACAGCCCGCGATTAACGCCTACCTGCCCGTGCAGCCTGTCGATTACACGTCAATGCCGGTCGTAGAGGACGAAGGCAGGCTCGCCGCATTTTGGAAGCTCCCGGCCCTCGTGCGGATCATGATCTTAGTGCTGCCACTGCTGATGATTGCCGGCGGCGCATGGGCGCTGCTGCAGTTCGCCGGGTCGTCGCATGCCCAGACGGTGGTCAGCAAGCCAGCTCCAGAGATCAAGCTGGGTGAGGCGCGCGTCGTCAACCCATCCGAGATCGCGATCGAAGGCGAAACTCGCAACGTTCCGGATGGAGCCAAGATCACCGCGCAGTTGCTGGTGGACGACGAGATCGCCGATTGGGCCGATCCCAAGGCCAATGGCGCGATCGTCCAGGGCGATCGCATCAAGCTCCGTCTGCGTAAGGCGAGCTCTTGGGCCGACCATCTCGAGGCGACCTCGGTCTACTCGGTCGAGTTGAACATCGCCAGCGATCCACCGGTGACCGCTACACAGTCATTGGTCGTGCCTGCCCGGCTCGCCGATGCCTTCTATGGTAAGCCGCCAGTCGAGACTGCTACCCCAGAGCCGACCAAAACGCCTCCACCTCCGCCGACGCCTACCACCGACCCAGGACCGCCGACCCTAGTCGTCGGCACTAACGCGACCATGCTCATCAGCCCGACCCTTGGCACCGGCGTGGTCTCGCAGCCTGCCGGCGGTGGCAAGCTCCAGCCGCTTATGCGAACGCCCGATACCCGCTTCTTCCTTGTGAAGGACGGTACGGCAGTCGGCTGGATGCCCGCGAGCCAGGTTCAGATCGACGCGGCCCAGGCGGAGCGTATCACGGTCACGACTCCCTCGGAGGCGGCTGTACGCGCCGGACCAATGCATGCGACCGTGTCGAACGGCGGTAACATCCGGTTCCATCCCAACGTGAAGACTGGGACCGTACTGGCCCAGATGCACGCGGGCGAGAGTGTGACGCTCAACGGGCGAACTCCTGACGGCACGTGGTTCCACGTCGTGGCGCCTTCTGCCGAAGGATGGGTCAGCGTAACGCTGCTCGCGATCGACCCACGGATTGGAGCGAATGTCCCCGTAGTGACGAACTAGCCCTAGCTTCGGGCGGTAACGGTGAGGTACGACGAACGGCGCCACGGGGAAGTCCGGCGCCGTTGGCACGGCGGCCCTGCTCGGACGGGAGATTACCTCACTGTCTGGCGGCAAATTTGTACTACGGTATCCTATTCGGTATCATAGGTTTCCGGATCCGGAACGATGAATACTCGGTTTACAGGCCCTGGCGCATCCCCGACGCTGCTCAACACTCTTCTCGATCGCGCCTGGTGCTCCACAAAGGAGGTCATGGGATGAGCACCGCCCCGCAGACGTCCCCGATTGCGCTCGACGATATTCCAGACGGGATGACGCTCGCGGAGCGTGGAACTGCCAATCCACTTGACTCGATTGAAGCAGATCTTCGCGCGGCCGTCTTTGGGCAGAACCGGGCCATCGAAAGTGTTGTGCGCGCCCTCAATCGAGCCCGTTTCGGCTTCGCCGCCGGGACTCGTGCCCGCCCGCTCGTGAACTTGATGTTCCTCGGCCCTACCGGTGTTGGCAAGAGCGAGTGCGCGAAGCGCCTCGCGGCGCGGCTGCACCCCGAGGGTAGTGGCTTCCTCAAGCTGGACTGCTCGCTTTTCAGCCAGGGACACGAGGTTTCCGCGCTCGTCGGCGCGCCGCCGTCGTACGTCGGGCGCGACCAGAAGCCACTGCTCGATCCAGAGATCATCGAGACTGAGAACAGCGTCGTGCTCTTCGACGAGATCGAAAAGGGCACACCCGAGCTATGGAATCTGCTCCTCCAGATCATGGAAGACGGCGAGCTAACTCTGCTCAACAGCGGCCGGACGGTGTCGTTCCGGAACGCGCTCCTGATCATGACGACAAACGTCGGCGCGAAAGATATGGTCGACTTCCTCGACCAGCGCAACATCGGCTTCCGCTCGACGCGCTCTGATATGGAGGCGACGGGCAAGCATATCTATCAGATCGGCTTCGAGGCGTTGCAGCGTGTCTTCAGCCCCGAGTGGATCAACCGCATCGACGAGATTATCGCCTTCCGGCCACTTTCGAGCGCCTCGATGGCCCGTATTTTCGACCGGATGGTCGAGGAAGCTAACCAGCAGTACCTGAGGCACGGCATCCGGATCGACGTGACGCCTTCCGCAAAAGATCATATCCTGCGGCGCGGCTACAACCCGCGCTTCGGCGCACGGCCGCTCCGCTCGCGGTTGCTCAAGGACGTTGACGCGCCGCTGGCCGACCTGCTTGCCTCCGGCGGCATCCCCGAGGGCAGCCAGGTGCTCGTGGCGTATACCGGTGATCGTGGGATGGGCGAGGAACTGACCTTCTTCTACCAGCGCAACCCGGAGCTTGAGTCGCAGGGCCGCCAGCAGCGAGAAGCTGTTCTTCAGGCGCGGCGCGAGCCGATCTCGAAGGAAGAGGTGAAGGCGCCAAGGGCGCCTCAGGGGCCATCCATGGCGCGCTCGATCGAGGGCCGCGATCGCCGCTGATCCCTTGCCGCCGCAGGGACTGGCCGGGGCTGGCCGCGCGTGTTCGCTTACCTGTTACGATAGCGGGGATGAGACGAATCATGGGCGAACAGGCGCGATCCCGTGGCGGCGAGCGGATCGTGGTGGTCGGCGGTGGGCTTGGCGGGCTAGCGGCGGCGATTCGTCTCGCCGCCGCGGGCTACCGTGTGCACCTGCTCGAAAAGAACGATCAGGTCGGGGGTAAGCTCAATATCGTCCAGGAGGACGGCTACACCTTTGACAGGGGGCCGTCGCTTTTTACGATGCCGTGGGTTGTCCGTGAGCTCTGGGCCGCGGTAGGGCGCGATGTGGGTGATGCGCTCGATATCCGCCCGGTCGATCCCGTCTGCCGCTACCGCTGGCGCGACGGTACCGTCTTCGACCAGCGGACCGCGCTGCCCGATCTCCTCTCTGAGATCAACCGGCTCGATCCGCGCGACGGTCCGGCCTTCTTTCGCTTTATGGCCTGGTCGGCCCACATCTACCAGGCGACGTCCGGCCCATTTCTGTTGGCTCCGTTCGCAGGCATTCGCGATTTCGTGACGCTGCGCTTCCTGCGCGATGCCCCGGCCCTCGACCCTCTGCACACCGTCGATCAAGCGGTGCGCCGCTTTTTTCACTCGCCGTATCTGCGGCAGGTCTTCAACCGCTATGCGACCTATAACGGCTCGTCGCCGTACCGAGCGCCGGCCACATTCTGCATCATACCGTATATAGAGTTCGCGGAGGGCGGCTGGTATCTCGGCGGCGGTATGTATACGCTGGCACGCGCCCTCTCGTTGCTGGCGGTGGATCTCGGCGTGCAGATCGAGACCGCGGCGGAGGTCGTCGAGGTCGAGATCTCGGGCGGGCGCGCGACGGGCGTCCGGTTGGCGTCGGGACGGACGGTCGCGGCCGATCGGATCGTGGTGAATGTGGACGCGCTGCATGCGCTCCGGCACTACGTTGCGCCCGAGCACCGGCAAGTCTTCTCGAACGCGCGTATCGATCGCTACGAGCCATCTTGTTCGGGATTCGTCCTTATGCTCGGCGTAGACCGTGACTATCCCGGGCTTGCGCATCATAACATCTTCTTTAGTCCTGACTATCCTGCCGAGTTCCGCGCGATCTTCGATCTGCTGGTGCCGGCGCCGGATCCCACCATCTATGTCGCAGTAACCGCGCGCGCGGATCCCGAGCATGCGCCTCCAGGACACCTCAACCTCTTCGTGCTTGTGAATGCTCCGGTCATGAACGGACGGTTCGACTGGGACCGCGAGGGCAGCGGCTACCGCGATCTGGTCGTCCGTACTTTGGAGCGCGCAGGATTGGCGGATCTCGGGGAGCATATTCGCTTCGAGCGTCGGATCACGCCCGCGGATTTCGCGGATCACTACCGCGCCTGGCGCGGCGCGATCTACGGACCGTCGTCTAATAGCCGGACTGCCGCCTTCCTGCGCCCTCCGCTGCGTTCGCCTGACGTCCATCGACTCTATTTTGTCGGGGGTAGTACGCACCCGGGCGGCGGAATCCCTCTGGTGCTCCTCGGCGGCCGTGCGGTCGCCGCAGCGATCGCCCATGATAGCGCTTGAGTGGGCGCCGGGTCTCTACCAGGACGTCTTTTTGCCTTCATCGTAGAACGACGATGCGAAGCTTGATTCCAACCGTGACAGGGTGTATAAAAGCTGTATAAGCCCTGGATTTACCTCCTCTGGGCGAGCACCTCAACAACCGATAGGCTTTGCAAAAGCAAGCGGCGGGCTCCGATCACGGAAGCGTTCGACTGGGGCCGCTCGTACGTCGCGCGAAACGGAATGCCGGGAGGCGGACCGGGGATCGTGACATGTAGGCGTCGTTCTTTCGCGGTTTGTCCGTGCCACGAATGTGGCCCCGACGAAAGAGGTTGCTCTACACGCCGATGCACAGCTCTTCGTAGCAAAGCTCTCACGGCCGGCATATGTGAAGTTCGTAGCGGCGCAAGAGCGATGCTTCCACCAGAAAGCTGGCGGCGCTGATGCGACGAGCCGGGCACGGTGGCAGATACTGCGAGGGTCGGTTGATAGGGGAGGCTTGACGACCGAGATGGTAGAGCCGGGGCTTTTCGCTGCCTGTAGCATGCGAGCCTCTGCCGCCGACCGATATGCTAACCATCACCCCTGTTGTTCGCCCCACGTCCATGCTTCCGGGTCGTCAATCACGCTATGCTATACTTGTGCACGAGCGTGATGTGCCGTTCAGAGCGGGTAATCGTCGATGAATTTCGAGCTTGACGACGAGCAGCTATTTATCCGGCAGACCGTGCGTGATTTCGCTCAGAAGGAGATCGCGCCACGGGCGAAGCAGATCGATGAGACCGGCGCGTTTCCGCACGACATTTTCACGAAGATGGGCGAGCTTGGTCTGCTCGGCCTCCCCTTTCCCGAGGAGTACGGTGGAGCCGGTGCAGACACGATCAGTGTTGCGATCGCGACCGAAGAGATTGCGCGTGCCTGCGGCTCGACTGCGCTAGCCTACGCGGCGCATATCGGGCTCGGATCGATGCCGATCTTTGTCTTCGGCTCCGAGGAGCAAAAGCAGACGTTTCTTGTCCCCGCGGCGAGCGGCGAGTACCTGGCGGCTTTCGGACTAACGGAGCCTCAGGCCGGCTCCGACGCCGGCGCGACCCGCACGCACGCAGAACTGGATGGCGACGAGTGGGTGATCAACGGCGAGAAGATGTGGATCACCAACGCTCCCATCGCCGGCCATATCATCGTCACGGCTGTCACCGACAAGGAGCACGGCAAACGCGGAATCTCGTCGTTGATCGTGCCGCGCGGCACACCCGGCCTCTCGTTCGGCAAGCACGAGCATAAGATGGGACTGCATGGCTCGATGAGCACCGCTATTTTTCTCGAGAACGTGCGCGTGCCCAAGGAAAACCTGCTTGGCGAGCGCGGCCGTGGGCTGGCGCAGTTCCTGCAGATCCTCGACGGTGGACGGATCACGATCGGCGCGATGGCGCTCGGGCTTGCGCAGGCGGCGATGGAAGCCGCCGTGCGCTACTCCCGCGAGCGAGAGGCCTTTGGCAGGCCGATCGGCGCGTATCAGTCCGTGGCGAACATGATCGCCGACATGACCGTCGGGCTCGAAGCATCGCGGCTGTTGATCTATAAGGCCGCATGTACCAAGGATCAGGGACGCCCCTTCGCGGAGATAGCGGCAATCGCTAAGCTCTACGCGACCGAGGCGAGCGAGAAGATCTGCCGTGATGCGATCCAGGTCCTGGGCGGCTACGGCTATTCCTCCGAGTTTCCGGTCGAGCGCTACTACCGTGATACTCGGCTGCTGACGATCGGCGAGGGGACCAGCGAAATCCAGCGCATGGTGATTGCACGCCATCGGCTTGGAGATTGGGCCGCGCAAATATGACGAGCAACGCGGCGTTGCTCCACCCGTAGCCCATAGCCACCGGCCGATCGATCACCTGCCGAAAGAAGGTTATACTGCTGCCGTCTGAGAGTTTGCACCTGCAAACCGGCTGCTGATATCCCGCGTTGACTGCTGATTTCTGGTTATTAGCACAGAAGAGGTTTCTATGGCGAACGACAAGGGTATGCCGGAGGATAAAAGAGCGCGATTGGAGGCGATCCGCGCCGCCAACGCGGCTAAGAAGGCACAGTCCGGTGACGACCTGGCACCGGCGGCACCTGTGGCCGCGGCGTCGATCGAGGTGCCGCCTGTAGCGGTAGCCACGACGGCGGCCGCGGCTCGTCCGGGGGCGGTCGGCGCGAACATGCCGGACGACAAGAAGGCCAAGCTCGAGGCGATCCGGGCGGCGAACGCCGCGAAGCGCGCGGAGGGCGGTGCTGTACCTGTCGCCGTCGCTCCGGTTACAGCCGCTCCCACCGCGGCGGCCGCTCCTTCAGCGACCGCCCGTCCCGCCGCGGCGCCGGCTCCGAGACCGGCGGCACGCGCGAGTGCCAAGCCGCAGATTGTCGAAGAAGATCATGTCTCTGGGCGCGTCCAGTTGATACGCCTGATTGTCGGAGCGATCTTTGGCTTTGTCATCTGTGTGCTGCTGGCGACGATGACCGGCTACTACGTTCGCGGGGCGGTAGTGGGCATTATCCTGGGGGCGCTGGCAGGCGTGCTCGTGCTGGGCTGGCCCCCGCAGCACACGACTGGCGAGTAGGGGTCGCACGTGGCGGAAGGCCGAATGCTATAAGGAACAATGATGTTCGACGATCAGCAGCCTCAGGCGTTTGACGAAGCCTTGGCGGCCTGGGAGCATGAGGTTCTCGCGCCTGCGCTGGAGAAAGCGTCCGAGCTCGATCGAAACGCCGGCTTTTCGACAATCTCCGGCCAGCCGGTGAATCGCGTCTACACGCCGGCGGACCTCCGATCGATGGACGTGGTCGAAGACATCGGCTTGCCAGGCCAGTTTCCGTTCACCCGCGGCATCCATCCCACCGGCTATCGCGGTAAGCTCTGGACCATGCGTATGTTCGCGGGCTTTGGTACGGCCGAGGAGACGAACACCCGCTTCAAATATCTGCTCTCAGAGGGCCAGACGGGCCTGTCGGTCGCTTTCGACATGCCTACGCTCTACGGCAGGGACACGGATGATCCCCTGGTAGAGGGCGAGTTCGGCACATGCGGCGTCGCGGTCTCATCGCTCGCCGACATGGAGATCCTTTTCGATCAAATTCCGGTCGACCAGGTGACGACCTCGATGACGATCAACGGCCCGGCCGCGGTGATCTGGGCGATGTATATCGTGGCGGCAGAAGAGCGCGGTATCCCGATGGCTGCTTTGGCGGGGACGCTGCAGAACGATATCCTGAAGGAGTACGCCGCGCAGAACGAGTACATCTTTCCGGTCGGGCCCTCGATGCGACTCGTCGTCGATACGATCGAGTACGCCGCCAAGCACCTCCCCAAATGGAACCCGGTTTCGGTCTCGGGCTACCACATCCGGGAAGCAGGCTCGACGGCCGCGCAGGAGCTTGCGTTCACGCTGGCCGATGGCCTGGCCTATGTCCAGGCTGCACTCGAGCGCGGGCTTCCGATCGACGACTTCGCTCCGCGCATTTCGTTCTTCTTCAACGCACACGACGACTTCTTCGAGGAGATCGCCAAGTACCGCGCTGCCCGCCGTATCTGGGCGCGCCAGATGCGCGACGTCTTCGGCGCCCGCAATCCGCGCTCGTGGTGGATGCGCTTCCATACGCAGACGGCGGGGGTCTCGCTCACCGCGCAGCAGCCGGAGATCAACATCGTGCGCGTGGCAATCCAGGCGCTCGCCGCGGTACTTGGTGGAACGCAGTCCCTCCACACCGATGCCATGGACGAGGCTCTCGCGCTGCCGTCTGAGAAAGCCGTCACACTCGCCCTCAGGACGCAGCAGATCATCGCGGAAGAAAGCGGCGTGACGAACACCGTCGATCCGCTCGGTGGCTCCTACTGCGTCGAGGCGCTCACCAATGAGATGGAACGGCAGGCGCTCGACTATTTCCGGCGTATCGAAGAACAGGGCGGTATGGAGGCGGCTCTCGAGAGCGGCTGGGTCCAGCGCGAGATCGCCGAGGCCTCGTATCGCTTCCAGCGGGAGATCGACGGCGGCCAGCGCGGGATTGTCGGCGTCAACACGCATGTCACGGACGAAGCATTGGCGATCCCCCTCCTGGCGATGGATCCCAGGGGAGAGATGAAACACCTGGCCCGGCTCAATCGCGTACGAGAGGAGCGTGACCGGGAGTTGGTCCGACGACGATTGGAGGATCTGCGTGCGGCAGCACACGGCGATGCCAACCTTATGTACCCGATCGTCGAGGCTGTGCGCGCATACGCCACGCTCGGCGAAATCTGCGACGTGCTCCGCGCAGTCTTCGGCGTCTACAGGGAGCTGCTGAGCATGTAGCGCCTGCTCGATCCGCCGCCGGTGACTCTCGTCAGGGCAGCCGGCCCACGGGCCGGCTGCCCTGACGTGCCCAGTAGGTTAATCTCGCCGGCCGGCGTCATGCTGGCCCATTTCTTGCCACCCAAACGACAGGCCTTAGCAAGGAGAGATGTTTTGAAGACCAGATGGACACCAATCATCGGAGCAGGTGTTCTGCTCGTGGGTCTTGCCGGCTGTGGGCCGGGCAATGTGAACTCGGCGGCGAACAGCGCGGCTGCCACGGCGGCGGCGGTGGCGCCGGCAGGCGCTGCCGCGACGGTGCAGGCAGCCGCAAGCGATGCGACGGTCCAGGCGGCGGCGAATGAGGCCATGGCGACGGCGCAGGCAGTCGCAAGCGATGCGACGGTCCAGGCGGCGGCGAATGAGGCGGTGGCAACTGCGGCCGCGGCTGCCGCGGATCCGGCCGTCCAGTCGGCGGTCGATCAGGCATTCCAGGGCATGAACGATCGTGCGACGATCGCCCAGGGTCAGGCGCTGGCTTTGAGCGCGCTTTCGTCCATTCCCGATGTGCAGAGCTGGAAGATGACGATCGAGGATGCACCGGCCGCGGCCGCGGCGAGCAAAGGCAAGGTCATCAAAGAAGCCTCGGGCGGCAACATCTCGCTGAACCCCGACGACTACAACAAATACTTCACCGCCCCCGGGGACTACAAGGTACGGCTGGACGTGACGACGGCCGGAAATAAGACTGCCTCGCACGTCTTCACGGTGACGGCTCCGTAAGCTGTTACACCGGAGCGCAAGCGAGGGCAGACACGTGTCTGCCCTCGCTTGTTTCTCGCTCATCTCCGGAATGGTCGGATGCATCATGCAGCGCTGCCGATGGCGGCCCACGTCAGAAGCATGCGCCCTATCGGCTGCCGGCGCGAGTTCAAGGCCCGCCTACCCGGCCGAGCGATACGCTTCGGCCATCGCTCGGCGCTGCACCTCGGTATACGGCCCGTGCTTTTCGTAGCGCTCGGCTAGCGGATGGTACACGCAGGCCAGGGCTGAACGAGCTTTGGGATTGAGCAGGTGCTGCCGGGCGTCGGCAGCCGAGATGGTCTCCTTGTCGACGGCTCCACGCTTGTACGCATCCATGATCTCGCCGTAGGCCGCGGCTGTGCCCAGGTTGGCGAGAGCCTCGACGACGTGCGCCATCACATATGGATCTGTCTCGGAAGCTAGCCGCTCGCGCAGCAGCGCGATCACCTCTTGCCGCCGATCGGCCGCGAGCTCGGCCGCGAAGCTTAGACTTTCGACCGCTACCGCCCGCGCGTCCCGGCCGGCGTTCTCGTCGCTCAGCACTTGGCGCGCTGCCTCATACCCGGGCCGGCCGAGCCGCGCCACGATCTGTGGAAGCTCCTGCCACCAGATGTAGGCCCCTTGGGCGAGACGATATTCGTCGGGCGGCGTGGCTCGCAGCAGCCGCGCGATCTCTTCCACGTGAGGAGGCGGCAGCTCGGCCAGCAGCCGTAGCGCATGGACCGGCCCGAGCGATGCCGGCTCTGCCTCGCCGAGCGCGTCGACGTCAAGCGCCAGTGCCAGAACCGGCTCGACCGCCGCTATGCCCGCCTCGCGAATCGTTTCCCACTGGCGGTCGCTCGGCCGCAGACCGACGCGCCGGAGCTGGCCCACAACGTGCTCAATATCCGCTGCCATCGTACTCCTCATTCCATAGTGGCCGAAAGCTGCGGCGATGCTCGCCACAGGGGCCCCAACGCTGCAGCATGGCACGATGCCACGCAGTGCCGTAGCCCTTGTGCAGCGCGAAGCCGTAACGCTCTTCGGCACCCTCTATCTGACTCATCAGCCGATCTCGCGTGGTCTTCGCCACGATCGACGCGGCCGCCACACTATAGCTCAGATGGTCGCCGCCGACGAGGGCGAGCTGCGGAACAGGCAGTGTGGGGAGCTGCAGGGCGTCGACGATCAGCGCGTCGGGCAAAGTGGGAAGATTAAATACGGCGAGCTCCATGGCCAGCCGCGTCGCCCTGATAATGCCGAGCGCATCGATCAGGAATGCGGGCACGGCACCGACCCCGACTGCCTGCGCGCGACGGTGGATCGTCTCGAGCAGGGCTGCACGCCGCGTAGCCGAGAGGCGCTTGGAGTCGTCGATACCTTCGAGCAGGCCGGGCTGTGCGAGGGCCGTGGGGTGGAGTATCACCGCCGCCGCTACAACCGGCCCGGCCCAGCAGCCGCGGCCTGCTTCGTCGATGCCGGCCACGAACGTATGACCTTGGGTCCGGAGCTCGATTTCAAATGCGACGGACGGCATCTCAAACTCTTTGCGCTGAGATGAGAGCCACGCTGCTGCGGCCGACCGCGATACGCTGCACGCCCACCGTGAAACCTGCCTGCTCGAGTGGACCGGCGTAGCGATCGGTCTCCCCGACCTGCAGCGTGGCACGATACGCAAGCTCGACTGCTGCCTCGTACAGCCCGCCGTCCAGCCGGCCGCCGTCGACGATCAGCAGTCGTCCGCCCGGCCGCAGAACGCGCCGGACCTCGTCCAGGGTCTCGCGGTGCACGATGTAGGGGGCGGGAAAGGTCGCGACCACATCACGAAATGCTCTTTCGGTGAACGGCAGGCTCTGTGCTCGCCCGTGCATCAGCCGCGGGCGGAAACCGGCCCGGCGAATCCGCCGGGCCGCCTGCCGGAGCATCTGTGGCGAGGCATCATAGCCTACGTGTGGGATTGCCTCCCGAGCGAGGGCAAGCTGGAGATAGCCGGTTCCGCAGCCAAGCTCGAGCACCGGCCCGCCCGCGAGATTTGGGACCGCGGCCACAATCCACCGGGGCCAGTAGCCGCGCGAGACCGCCATGGCCACAAGATCGTAGCACCATGCAAGCTCGTGGTAGAGCCGGTCGAAGCTCCAGTAGATCAGCCATCCATAGATCTTGCGCACGATGTCTAGATCCAAAACAAGCCACGGGCAGCGCCCATGGCTTGAACGATCGCAGGGTGCCGGTGGCCGGCCCAAGCTACCTTTGGACCGCGGGCTCCCGGCCTCGCCTGCCAGGCTATACGCGGCGCTCCTTGATGCGTGCCGCCTTACCCGAAAGACCGCGCAGGTAGTAGAGCTTCGCACGGCGAACCTTGCCGTGCCGCATCACCCGGATCGCGTCCAGGCGGGGCGAGTTGATCAGGAAGGTACGCTCGACGCCGATGCCGTGCGCCGCGATGCGGCGGAGGGTGAAGTTCTCGTTGATGCCGCCCGAGCGCCGCCGGATGCAGATACCTTCGAAGTCCTGAAGGCGCTCGCGATCGCCCTCGACGACGCGCACGCTGACGCGCACGGTGTCGCCCGCCCCAAAGTCCGGCACATCTGACCTGAGCTGGTCTTGTACGATCTCGTCCAGAATGTTCATAGGATTCCTCTCAGCTTCGCCACGCATCGAAGGTTACATCACGTTGTCGCGCGCTTCGCGCGCGCGCGTCTGGCGGATAGACCGGCGCACGGGGTGCGTGGCCCCTAGACACAAAACAGCGCAGAGGCCTGTGCCCCTACGCGGCCGAACCAGTCATCGAACGGGCGAGATTATAGCACGTTCGGAGCAGAACGACAAGCGTGGTGCTGCCGCTGTTGCTGTATTGGCATCGCGCCGCGCCGGATTGGCAGTAGTCTATCTCTCGCTTAGTCCGGACCTGTCTCAACGCCAAGCAGAGAGCCCTACACGGCGTGCTTCGCCCGAATCAGCGCCGCGGCACCCAGGACGCCGGTGTGCTCGCCCAGCGTGGCGAGCTCGACGCTGACGTCACGGTAGGGTGTCATGGCGCCGGCCTGGATCGCGCGGTGCATAGGCGGGAAGAGGAGGCTGGCGCTCTTCATCACGCCGCCGCCAAGGGCGATGCGCTCGGGCGAAAAGAGGTGCAGGAGATTGACGACGCCGATGCCGATCAGCTCGCCTTCGCGCGCCAAAAGGCGCAGCGCCAGGGGATCGCCGGCATCCGCGGCCGCCGCGACATCGCCTCCGGTAACATGCACCGGATCGGCAAAGTCGCGAAGACTCGTCGCCTCGCCCGCGGCGAGCGCCTCGGCCGCGCGCCGGGCGATAGCCGTGCCCGAGGCAAGCGCCTCCCAGCAGCCGTAGTTGCCACAGCCGCAGCGCGGTCCACCGGCCTGCACGACCATGTGGCCGACTTCCCCGGCGATACCCTTGCGGCCCAGTAAGAGCTGGCGATCGACGATGACTCCGCCGCCGATGCCGGTACTGACCGTAACGTAGACGAAGTGATCGGTTCCGCGGCCGCTGCCGAAGAGCCACTCGCCCAGCGCGGCCGCGTTCGCGTCGTTGCCGACCTCGACGTCAAGGCCGGTGCGCTCGATCAGCAGCGCCTTGAGCGGAACGTCGATAAAGCCCTTCAGGTTGGGCGCCTCGTAGATGACGCCTGTTCTACCGTCGACCGGTCCGGGCGTTCCGACGCCAAGCCCGACAATCGCCTCGTCTGGAACATCGCCACGGACGTCGGCGATGAGCCGCTCGATCTGGTGGAGCACAACGGTCGGACCTGCCGTCGCGGCCGTATCGGTCTCTGCATGCGCCAGGACATTGCCCTGTTGGTCGCAGCGGATCGCTCGCAGTCGCGTGCCACCGACGTCGACGCCGAGTATACTGCTCATAGGGCTTCGCGCCTCCTCTCCAAGCTTCTGTCTCTGCCCAGCTTCAAGCGACTCCAACTACTTGACGACTAGATCGCCTTCCATCCCCGGGTGGATCGTGCAGTCAAATGGGTAGGTGCCCGGGCCGGGCGTCGTGAAGCTGATCGTGTCGGACTTGCCGGCCTCAACCTGCTGCGCCGTCGCCGCCCCGATGGGGGCCTTGAAAGTCAGGTTGTGTGCCAGCGCCGCGTGGTTATTGAAGGTAAGGCTGACTTTGGTGTTGGGAGGCGCCTGGACCGTCTTGGGCTCGAACTGCAGAGCGGTGCCGGAGTCCGTGCCGACCTCCAGCGTCTTCGCGCCACCGCCGGCCGCTTGAGCTCCTCCCCCGCCGAGTAGGCTTACTCCCGTGACGCCGATCACGAGTAGGATCGCGATGGCTCCGACGATCCACGGCCAGCGGCGGGGATGCGGTGTGGGAGCGGCGACAACCTCTGGAGGTGGGGGAGTCAACGTTGTTCCACAATAGCGACAGGCGGTGGCGTCCCGCTGATTCACATTTCGGCAGACCGGGCAGACGTTCATGCTGAGCGTATCCTTCGATCTAATCTGCGTTCGAGCTATTTGCTGTGAGGACGATTATATACGGGAATCTGACCTGTTGCCGCGCCATAAGCGCTATGCTATACTCGGGCCGCCCGTACCGGGGGGCCGCTCGCGGGGCACGGGCCGGGGCAGAAGGACGAGCCATGCAGCTTCGCCATGCGGCGAACACGGATACAGGTCGTGCGCGCGACCATAACGAAGATACGTTTGCGATCGAGGCTGAGCCCGAGCACGTCGAGCGTGGTGCCCTGTTCGTGGTCTGCGATGGGATGGGCGGCTTCGCGGCCGGCGAGGTCGCAAGCGATCTCGCGGCCACGACGATCCGGGCGCGATACTATGCGATCTCCGACGCCGACCCAGGCAGTGCTCTGCGCTCCGCCTTCGCCGACGCCAACGCCCGCATATTCAGCCGCGGGCAGGGCAAAATGGGCACGACAAGCGTCGCGGCCCTCTTCCTGGACGATGTCGTACTGCTTGCGAACGTCGGAGACTCGCGCGCGTATCTGATCCGAGAAGGTGCGATCCGTCAGCTGACACAGGATCACTCCTTCGTGGCCGAGCAGGTCTCGGCCGGCGTCCTCACCGCGGATCAGGCACGCGAAAGCTCATACCGTAACATTATCACGCGTGCGCTCGGCCATCGGCCCGACGTCGAGGTGGATCTGTACCAGGAAGTGGCCCGCCCGCGAGATCGTGTGCTGCTTTGCAGCGACGGGCTGCATGGGCTGCTCGAACCAGAGGAGATCGCGGAGCTCGCGGGAGCGGCACCGCTGCAGGATGCGGTCGACACGCTGATTGCCGTCGCAAATGAGCGAGGCGGTCCTGACAATATAACGGCGGTGCTGATCGAGGTCGTGGTGACGACGGCCGGGAGCGGTGCCGCGGCAAGCACCGAGCGTCTCGTGACTGCTAGCCCGCCGGCCGGCAGTAC
>JBBSGA010000123.1:0-16057 GCA_038254585.1 Chloroflexales bacterium
AGATATGATCGCGATCACCCGCATCGACGGCGCATCGGGTCCGGCACTGAATGCGCAGCTCGATCAGCAGAAGCTGACCAAGTGGACGACGCGCCTGGCCGACAAGATCGGGCGCGATTCGGTGGAGCCGCGGGTTGCCTGGAATGGCGGAAATCTCCAGATCGTTCGCGAAGGGCGATCTGCCTACCGGCTGGACATTCCGCGCACCGTCGAGCGGCTCAACGGGGCGATCTTGACCTCTGGCCGGAAGGTGGACCTACCGGTCGACGAGGTTCAGCCGGGTGCCACGCCGGAAAACCTTGCAAACCTCGGCATCAAAGAGCTGATCGCTACCGGTCGCAGCGATTTTACCGGCTCCGCCCCTTACCGCACAGCCAACATCAAGGTGGGCGTAAATCTGATGAATGGGATCCTCGTGCCGCCGGACGGCGAGTTCTCGTTCGACGAAAATGTGGGCGCGATCGACGAGGCGCATGGTTTTGTCGAAGGCTATGCGATCGTCGGCAACCGGACGCAGAAAGAGCCCGGTGGCGGCATCTGCCAGGTATCGACGACCCTCTTCCGGGCCGCATTCTGGGCCGGGCTGCCCTTCACGGATTGGACGCCGCACCGCTTCCGTATCTCGTGGTATGAAAAGTACGAGCCGATCGGGATGGACGCGACGATCTTCACCGGCGGCGGTCCCGACCTGAAGTTCAAGAACGACACGGGCCACTGGATTTTGATCGAGGGCATCGTCAACGACGCCAAGGCGATGGTCACCTTCAACATCTACGGCACGCAAGTTCCGGGACGGACGGTCGAGCGGATTGGCCCGACGACCTCGAATGAAACGCCGGCACCCAAGGAAGCAGTTTTCGTCGACGATCCGCAGCAGCCGCTCGGAACGACCAAGCAGACCGACGTCGCGCGCGGCGGGCTGAACGTCGAGGTCTGGCGCGTCATCAAGCAAGACGGCGCGGAGGTGCGGCGGGCGCGCTTCCTGACGCAATTCCAGCCGTGGCCCAATATCTTCCTCAAGAACCCGAAGATGCCGCTGCCGCCCGGGGCGAAGCTGGGTAGCGACTAAGATTTCCAATGCCCAGGCTCGCGGCGTACACCGGCGCTATGCGCCGGCTCCTCTGTGGGCTGGTCGTTCTGATCGTCTTGGGCGCCGCCTCGGCGCGCGCCCAGAGCCCACCTCCTCCGATCGTCGATCTGCAGCTTGGCACATCCACCGAAGGCCGGCCCATCACCGCCGTGCGGATCGGGAGCGGCCCTCGGAAGCTCGTGCTCGTCGGCGATACGCACGGCGGGCCCGAAGCAAACACGTACCAGCTTGTCCTGCAGCTAGTCGACTATTTCCGTGCCCACCCTGCCGAGGTTCCACCGGAGCTCAGCTTTTACCTGATCCCGACGATTAACCCGGACGGCCTTGCGAACGGCTCGCGGCTCAACGCGCGGGGCGTCGACCTCAACCGCAACATGGACACCTCGGTCGATAGCTGTCCCGAGAATGACTGGCGGCAGGTCGTGGCCGGCGCATACGGCGTCGTCTCGCCCACGGGCGGCCCGTATCCGGAGTCCGAGGTCGAGAGCCGCCTGATCCGGGACTTCTTGCTCGACGCGAGCGGCGCGATCTTCTTCCACTCCAACGCGGGCGTCGTCTTTCCGGCCTGCGCGCACGCGGCTTCGAAGCTCCTTGCGCAGGTCTTCGCGGATGGGGCGGGCTACCAGTTTATTCCGGTGTGGGATCGCTACCTCATCACCGGTGGGATGCATGACTGGGCGGGCGGATTGGGCATCGCGGCCGTTACCCCTGAGCTGGTCACGGGCGATCAGCCCGAGTTCAGCCAGAACCTGGCAGGGGTACAGACGGTTCTGAAGCAGGCGACAGCTCTGCTGCCGCCGGCAGCAGAGCATGCGGTCGGCGGCATCCTGGTCCAGCCCATTATTTGGCGCGCCTGGCGCGCCTGGGGTGCTGAGCGACTCTGGGGCGCACCGATTGCCGCACCGGTCGCCGACGGACACGGCGGCTGGAGCCAGCTCTTCGAAAACGGCCTGCTGCAGTATCATCCTGAGCGAAGCACGACGACGAACGTCGTCCAGGCGGCCCTGCTCGGCCGGGAGTGGCTCGGCTCGCGCGCCGTTCCGCAGGAAGCTCCATCCGCGGGACGCTTCTTCCCCGAGACCCAGCATGCGATTGGCGGGGTCTTCGAGCAGTTCTGGAATATCTATGGCGGGCTCCCGATCTTCGGCCTGCCGCTGACGGGTGAGGAGACGGGGATCGACGACCTGGGCCACGCGATCGTGACGCAAACCTTCGAGCGGGGGCAGCTGATCCGGCCGGCCGGAGATGCGAGCATCGGCGCGATCAAGCTCCGCCCGCTGGGCTACTTCCACCGCGCACGGGCCGATGCCCGATCGCCCGCCTCCTCCGTTCAAGCGCGCTAAAGAGCGAGGAGCACGTGGATATTGGTCAGGTGTTCCACGCGAGATAGGATAGTCTACAATAGACGAGCATGAGGGAAATTTCCGTGGAGGAAGTAGGACGCCTCTATGAAGGAACCATTGATCAACACCACGGATCGGCTCGAGATATTACCTTTTTGCTCGATACCCGAGCTTGTCGCACTCGCGGTTGCGCTCGGCGCTCGCCGCATCCCTGGTTGGTCCGAGAGCGAAGAAAGGATTGTCTCGGCACTGCCAGAACCATCGCCGGACGTGGTCCGGGCGGCAAGCCACGCTATCCGCCAGGGGCAAGATCCTCTCGGTGAGATGTTCTGCCTCCTCCTGTCATCCGAGCAGCGCCGTCCAGCGGGAGCTACTTACACGCCCGGTGTTATTGTGAATGCTATGCTGGCCTGGGCGGCCAATCAACTCCACCTGGCTCGCGTTGTCGATCCAGGCACAGGCTCCGCGCGATTCCTCGTCGCAGCGGGGCGAAAGTTTCCGCAGGCTAAGCTGATAGGGATCGAGAATGATCCGGTGGCCGCTGTTCTCGCACGCGGGCATCTGGCTGCCGCCGGATTGGCTTGTAGGGCTCACGTCATAGTCCGTGACTACCGCCAAGTTCTACTGCCGTCAATCGAAGGGCGAACGCTTTATATAGGAAATCCTCCTTATGTACGGCACCATCTGCTTGGCCAAAAGTGGAAAACATGGCTCGTTCAAACGGCGCACAAATACGATCTAGACGCAAGTCAACTCGCCGGACTGCATGTCCATTTCTTTCTTGCGACGGCCGAGTTAGCGCAGCCAAAGGACATTGGCGTACTCATCACAGCTTCCGAGTGGCTCGACGTGAACTACGGCCGGCTCGTAAGAGAACTCTTGCTCGGAGTCCTCGGTGTAAAAACAATCCATGTCATCGAACCGGCGGCCATGCCATTTTCAGGCACTGCCACCACGGCCGTTTTTACGGGCTTCGAGATTGGATCACATTCGAAGTCGATTGCACTGCGTCGCGTAGCCACCCTTGACGAATTAGGCTCGCTGGAAACCGATCGTAAGGTGCGGCGCGAGCGATTGGCGGCCGCCGACCGCTGGACCCCTCTGACTCGCACGGTTGTTGAAAAACCGGACGGCTTCATCGAATTGGGAGAGCTCTGCCGTGTTCATCGAGGCCAGGTTACCGGTGCTAACCGAGTATGGATTGTAGGTTCGCATAGTTCTGAGTTGCCTAAATCGGTCATGTTTCACTCGGTTACGAGAGCACGCGAATTGTTCGCCGTCTCGGAACTGTTGGCAGATCCTTCGTCTCTTCGACAGGTGATCGATCTGTCTGTCGACTTAGATCAATTCGATGCAGAGGATCGGCGTAGCATTGACAAGTTCTTGAAATTCGCGAAGTCACTCGGTGCCGACAAGGGCTTTATCGCGTGCCATCGAAAGGCGTGGTGGTCGGTAGGGTTGCGCGAACCGGCTCCAATATTGGCCACGTACATGGCTCGCCGCCCACCAATTTTCGTACGAAACATCGCAGATGCCAGGCACATTAACATCGCACACGGTCTCTACCCGCGAGAACCTCTTTCGGAGCCTACGCTTCGCGCGCTCGCACTCTATTTGTCGCGAAGCACAACGACCGGTCAAGGCCGTACGTATGCAGGCGGGCTGACGAAGTTCGAACCTCGAGAAATGGAGCGTCTCCTGGTTCCTCGTCCCGAGCTTCTGTTGAGCGGAGAACTCGGGGTACTCGTTGAGGCTCCATCGTGACGAACCGACGATTTGGATTTCTGCCTACCACAGTTTGGTCGCACGATCAGCTTGAAGCCGATCGCCTTCATGCCGTAGAGTGGTTTCGACGCGAGCGGCTAGAGGAGCCGCTTGAGGAATATCTCGAGACTTTCGACGAGGTTCAAGGCACAATGGAGCATCTGCTCGAGAGCACGGTTGATCTTTCACTCCTTGAAGATCAAGCGCTCGAGATACTCCAGGATCGGGCACTCCGCGAAGGCTTTCGCTACCTCGCCGGCCCGCCGATCTCGCTCGATGATCTCAAGACGCTCGTCAATTCAAACTCCCTGTCCTCACGAACGTTACGGCTCAACCCGGACCTGGTACGACGCCTCGTGGATACTATTCGTGCCGGACTCGACCGGCGTAGGTTTCCGTGGGTTTCTGAAGGGCGTGAACCGACGCCGGACGAACGAGAGGCGGCCGTCGTGGCCTCGGCTGCATTGATCGCTACTCAACGGGTTGCGACTAGCCGACGAAATCTTGGCAAGCAGGCCCAGGAAGAGCACGTGCGCGAAGTCTTGATAGCCTCAGGGTTGGTCGAGGTACCACCGTGCCGTACCTACACTTTCTGAGGCTCCTCAGCCTGGAGAGTTCTGCCGGGAGGCAAAGCTGGGAACGCGCAAGGCCGATCTGATTGTCGGCCTATGGGATCGGCGCGTCATGCCGATCGAATGTAAGGTGTCAAACTCGTCCATCAACTCCGTTAAGCGCCTCAATAATGATGCTGCCGCGAAGGCCGAAGCGTGGCGACGGGATTTTGGCGCTATTCAAGTCGTTCCGGTTGCCGTGCTGAGCGGAGTCTATGCACTAAACAACCTAGAAGAAGCACAGCAACGGGGTTTTACTCTCTACTGGGCTCACCGTCTAGAAGATCTCGTTCAATGGATTGAGGAGAGCCGCCCACTTCACTAAGACAAACGGCTCTCCGCCTGAAGCATCTCGGCCTTAAGCCGGGATCCTCCGCTTCACTCCGTATGACAAGCGAGGCGATAACCGAGAAGCCCTGTTACGCAACTCCATCCGCATCCGGCAGTATGCCGCCGCCGGGGCAGTACACGGCGTGGTGGCCGCGATCGGTATGGACGATGTACTGTTGTCCGGCGCGCGCAAACCTGATCTGGTATCCCGGTGTAAGCATCTGCATATACATCGTTCCCGGGCGCGGGCAGCCAAGGCTACTGTCCGGCCAGGTAATGGGCCGCACGTCGGTCACGCTGAGCTCCGCGGGCGTACAGCTCAGCTCACGTGCCAGAGTTTCAACTGCTACCGTGATCGCGTCTCGCGGCTCGTCCATAGCACCTTCCGTTTCTAAGAGTTCCCAGACGCTACTCGGCACCGCCCGGGAGCTCGACGGGCCGGTTGTTCTGACAGAGCACCGCACGGGCGCCCGACTGATCCGTGTGGACGTCGTAGGTCTGCGTGTCGTCGCTGTAGGTTAGCTTGAAACCGGGGGTGACCACCTGGCTGTACATCATGCCTGGCGCAGGACACCCGAGCGCCGAGTCGGGCCAATCTTGAGCATCTTTAGCAGTCAGGGCAAGCTTGGTAATATCGCCGCCGACTTTTTTGCCGAGTGCTGTCGCCACTTTCGCCTCGACGCTCCCCGGCGCCATCGGCGTGGCGGCGGAAGCAGGAGTATTTGTGGCTGCCGGCGGCGCCGGTTTGAGCTCAACCGTGGGCACGGTCGCTGTCTGGCCAGCGCTGGTAGATCCCGTGGGCGTGCCGGCAGCACCGCACGATACCAGCAGGAGACCAAGCGCGAGGATTAGCGCGATCCGCATATAAATCTCTCCTTGATGGTTTGGTACAATTCTGGAGCATAACATACTAACGCGTGGCGTAGCGTTACAGTTCCCATCCTCGCGTGACGCCAGAGTCAAACGGATGATCGAAAACCTATGACGACATATCTCGAGGAACGTTTGCCGGGCCCGCTCTTAAGTGCACGGCGCCCAATGGCGAACGAGCTATTCCTCTCCAACTATTTGCTGGCAACCTATGGTGGATGTGAGTTTGCTTGCCAGTATTGCGACCTCCACATCACTATGGCACGGCCGCTTGGGGAGACGACGCGTGCCTTCGTCGACGCCCCGCGGCGTATCGCGGACGAGCTTGCGGACGTGGATGCCGGCGATACCGTTGGCCTGCTGTTGACCGACGCGTACCAGCCGGCCGAGCGTATTCACCGGATCACGCGTGACGTCCTGATGCACCTGGCCGAGTATGGACAGCCGACGGTGATCCTGACCAAGAGCCCGCTGATCGTGGACGATCTTCCGACGATCAAGCTCATTAACGATCGTGCAATGGCCGTCGTCCTTTTCACGCTCCTGACAACCGACGCCGGGCTGAGCGAAAAACTTGAGGGCAAGGTGCCTAATCCGACGCTCCGGCTCGACGCCGTGCGTGCCTTCAAGCGCGCCGGGATCCCCGTCGGGGTGGCAATGCTGCCGATCATTCCATATGTCACGGATAGCACAAACCATATCACCCGCACACTCACCCGGATCGCAGATGCCGGCGCCGACTTTGTCGTCTGGGAGCATCTAGGCATCCCGAACGAACGACACAAGGAGCGTGTCGACGACATGCTCAGCCACATTGGGCGTTTTCCGTCGTCGTACTATCGCGACATCTACGGCAGCCAGCCCTATCCGGGGCTCGAATACCGGCGAAAGATCGACGAAGAGATCATGCGCAGGGCCGATCTGCTCGGGCTGGACGTCAGGGTGCCACACCGAATCTTCCACCGGCGTATCTCGCCGACGAATGAAATCGCACTGCTTCTCAAGCACCATGCTTTCCGGGATGTCACACAGGGCCGCGAGCGCCTGGCCCAACTCCATCGCTCGCTGGCGGAAGAAGCCTACCTTGGCCGATTCGACCGGGTTCGTATGATGCAGAGCCCCCTGTGGCCGACGATCCAGACGATCATGGAGCCGCCACCGGTGCCGGAGGTTGAGTAAGGAGCATGTCGGATGAGGCATAACCGTTAGGTGATCGTATATCAAGGATCAAGCTCGGGCATGCGGAGATCAAAGCCGGCGCCGTTGAGCGTTTCGACGAAGATCCGGGCCATTGCCAGATATCCGCGCGCGTTAGGATGAAGGCCGTCGCCGCTCAGGTTGCGCGGATCCTCGACCTCTCGGCTCGACGCAAGATCCACGAGCAGTACACCGTGGGCTGCCACCGTGTCGGCGATAGCACGGTTGAACTCGCGGATACGGCTGACGAGAGCGGGCCGGAACGAGGAATACTGCTGCGGGACGAGGTGGACGACATCCGGAATGGTGGCGACGACGACGACGGCGGAGGTGCGGCTGCGAAGGCGGGCTACGAGATCGCCATAATCCTGCCGAAACTGCTCCAGCGCCGTACCAGAGATGTCGTTGGCGCCTACGACGACCGTCAGAAGATCTGGTGTAAGCGCGACGGCACGGTCGACCTGGCCGCGAAGTACGTCGGATACACGCGCACCACTCAGGCCGAAATTGGAAAACTCGAGGTCGTGCATCTGTTCGCGCAGGAGGCGGGCAAGTACGGCTGCGAAGCCGATCGAGCGGTCGGCGCGGCCCCAGTCCGAATAGCCCTCGCTGAGACTGTCGCCCAGCGCAATGTAGTGCTGGATGGGATGGATGGACATCGCTTACTTCTTTCTCTACTGTTACATTGGCAGTATAGAAGACTGTAGCATCGATTGGGAATGATTTTAGGTGGATAGGGAGGCCCGTGTGAATCTATCGCTCCAGAGCCAGCTTGCGATCCGGCTCAACCCCGCCGACGACGTCGCGATTGCGCTTATACCACTGGCCGGCGGTCGCACCGTGAATGTCGACGGCGCGCGTGTCCGGCTGAAGACGGATGTGCCGATTGGGCATAAGTTTGCCCTCCGCCCGGTCGATCAGGGACTGCCTGTGCGGCGCTACGGCCAGGTGATCGGCTTTGCCATGGCACCGATCGAGGCAGGCGAGCACGTCCACAGCCATAATCTGCATGTCGGGAGCATGACGCTCGACTATGCATTTGGTGCCGACCGCAAGCCTGTGCGCTTCGTTCCAGAGGCGGAGCGCCGGACCTTCCACGGCTATCGTCGTGCTGATGGGCGGGTCGGAACACGCAACACTATCGTGCTGATCTCGACGGTCAACTGCTCGGCGCATACGGCCAAGAAGATCGCGGAGCGCGCGCGGGCTGAGCTTCTGCCGCGCTTCCCCAACGTGGACGACATCGTCGCGCTCGTCCATCGCAACGGCTGCGGCACAAAGCACGGCAGCCCCGAGGTGGAGGTGCTACAGCGCACGCTGGCGGGCCACGCGGATCATCCCAACGTGGCAGGATGCGTCTTCGTCGGTCTCGGCTGCGAGGTCAACCAGTTCTACGATCTCGTGGGTCGACCCGAGTTCGCCAGGGACGGCGCGCCGCCCTACCTCGGCATCCAGGATACCGGCGGCGTCGCGGCGACGATCGACGCCGGGCTTGAGCTGGTCGCATCACTGCTGCCGAAGGCCGACCAGGCGCGGCGGGTCGAAGTACCGGTGAGCGAGCTCATCGTGGGGCTCGAGTGCGGCGGCAGCGATAGCTTCTCGGGAGTCACAGCTAATCCGGCGCTCGGTCTGGCGGTCGACTGGCTCGTGATGCAGGGCGGCACGGCAGTGCTCGCCGAGACGCCCGAGGTCTATGGAGCGGAGCACCTGCTGACGCGCCGGGCGGTCTCGCCGGAGGTCGGACAGAAGCTGGTGGATCAGATCCATTGGTGGGAAGCGTACACGGCGCGCCATAACTTCGAGATCGACAACAATCCCGCTCCCGGCAACAAGGCCGGCGGCCTGACGACGATCTACGAGAAGTCACTCGGCGCCGTCGCCAAAGGCGGCAGTATGCCGCTGCAGGCGGTCTACGGCTACGCCGAGCGCATCACGGAGCGCGGCTTCGGGTTCATGGATACGCCCGGCTACGATCCGGTCTCGGTCACCGGACTCGCCGCAGGCGGCTGCAACCTGATCGCCTTTACGACGGGACGCGGCAGCTGCTTCGGCTACAAGCCGGTGCCGAGCATCAAGATCGCGACGAACAGCGCGACCTACCACCGCATGCCCCACGACATGGACATTAACGCCGGCGCCGCTCTCGAAGGCGGCAGCCTCGAAGGCGTCGCGGCCGAGATCGTCGAGCAGTTCATCGCGGTAGCCTCCGGTAAACAATCCAAGAGCGAGGCGCAGGGCATCGGCGAGGAAGAGTTCAACCCGTGGATTCTAGGGGCGACGCTGTAGCGCAACGCCGGCCACGCAGAAGGAGACTGCCGCGTGATCATTACGGATGTCACGACCATTAAACTACGCTTCCCGATGGATGTCCCGATGGCAGACGCGATTCATTACATGCCGGAGCGCCCGGCCCTCCTCGTACAGGTGCACACCGATCAGGGCATCGTCGGGCTGGGGGAGGCGGCGGCCTACGGCGGCTTCCTGGACAGCATCGAGGCTCTGATCACCGGCGAGCTGCGGCGCACGCTGCTCGGCCAGGACCCTTTCAGGATCGAGAAGCTGTGGTCGATGATGGCGACACGCGCCCACCAGCGCGGTCGCCGCGGCATGCTGATGATGGCGATCAGCGGCGTCGACATCGCGCTCTGGGATATCGTCGGACAGGCGACACGGACGCCGCTCTACCGGCTGCTGGGCGGCTACCGCGACACGCTCCCGGTCTATGCCTCGGCAGGCTTTTATGCACAGGACAAAGACGCCGCGGCCCTCGCCGAAGAGGTCGGCGGGTATGCCGAGCGCGGCTTCGGCTGTATCAAGATCAAGGTCGGCCGGCAGCCCGATGCGCTGCTGAATCCGCTCGGAGATATGCAGGCCGCGGACTACGCGACGGTAACCTTTGAGGAAGACGTCGACCGCGTGCGAGCGGCTCGCAAGGCTATCGGTCCGCGCGCGAAGCTCGCCATCGACGCCAATAATGCCTGGACGCCGTCGCTCGCACTCAAGTTCATGCACGAGGTCGCGGACCAGGATATCTACTGGCTGGAAGAGCCGGTGGGCACGGAAGATATCGACGGCTCGGCGATGGTCGCGCAACAGCTCCGCGTGCCGATCGCGGGCTACGAGACGGAGTCGGCGCTGACGGGCTTCCGTGAGCTGATCGCCCGCCGGGCGGTCGATATCGTCCAGCCCGACGTGATCTGGTCCGGCGGCATCACGGAGACCCGCAAGATCGCGGCGCTGGCGCACGCATACGGGCTGCCCGTGATCCCGCACAACTTTTCGTCGGCGGTCGCCGCGATCGCCAACATGCATTTCATCGCATCGATCCCGAACGGCAGGTGGCTCGAGCTCGATCAGAATCCGAATGCGCTGCGCTCCGAGCTCTTCGAAGAACCGCTCGCCCCCGATCGTGAAGGCCGGATCCGGCTTCCGGATCGGCCGGGTCTTGGCGTTACGCTCAATCAGGCCACGCTCGACCGCTATCGCATCGACCGGCATCAGAGCTGATCGATTCCGCGGCGGTACATGCAAGAAGACGGGGATCTCCAGGATGGACACAACGTCGAATGATGATGAGCAAAAGCGGCTGGGGGGACTACCGCCGGCTCTGATGAGCCTAAACCCATACGAGGGCCGGACGGCAGCGGCAGTTTTCGAGCGTCTCTTTCCGGTCGACGAGCATGGCGGCGCGACCGAGATAGGCGTGCTCACCTACGTCGATCGTGCGCTTGGCGGTGCCTACGGCGACAAAGTCGAGACGTACCGGGTAGGTTTGGCAACGCTGGATCGGGTCGCTCGTGAGCGCTATAGCAGGTCCTTTGCCGGCTGCGGGCCCGCGGAGCAGGATGCCTTGCTTAGCGGCCTGGAAGTGGGAACGCTTCCCGATTTTCGGGTACCATCCCAGTGCGACTTCTTTCAGATGCTGCGCGCGCACCTGCAGGAGGGGCTCTTCGCCGATCCCGCGTACGGCGGCAACCGTGACAAGCAGGGCTGGAGGTTTTTGGGCCATCCGGGGGTCTGGTTCGAGAACTCGGCCGAGGAGAACCTCGCCACCGAACCGGTCACCAAAGATGGGGTGATCCAGTCGCTCGCCGACGTAGGCTATTCGCTCGACGGCGGCCCGCGCGAACCGGTCGACATACCCGGCTACGACCCGCAGCGCGGGGGCGAGTCCCCGCGGGGACCGGCCGACGTCGTGCTGGTGGGAGTAGGTGCCGCGGGCTCGCTGGCCGCCTCGATTCTGGCGCGGGCCGGGCTGCGCGTAGTCGGCCTCGAGGCCGGGCCGTGGCGGACCAAGCGCGACTTCGTTCCCGACGAGCTCGGCTCCGCCTACTACTGCCGGGGTGGGATGGGGCCGAAGTTCTTGAGCGAGACGCCGCGCTGGCGGCGCAGCGCGGGCGAGCCGACGCGGGAAGCGACCTTCACCCTAGGGCGCATGATGAACAGCGTGGGCGGCTCGGTGATCCACTGGGGCGCAGCGCTGCGCCGCTGCCACCCCCACCATTTCAAGTACCTGACGCACGTGCGGGAGAAGTTCGGCGAGACGATGCTGCCTGCAGGGCATACGCTGGTCGACTGGCCCGTCGGCTACGACGACCTGGAACCGTACTATACCGCCCTCGAATATCACATCGGCGTAGCGGGCGCCGGCGACCGCAACCCGTTCGTCCCGCGCAGCAAGCCCTACCCCCTGCCGCGGATGCGGCCTTTCCGCATGGGCGAGATCTTCCGGCAAGCCACCACTGCCATGGGGCTGCATCCCTACCCGACGCCGGTGGCCGTCAACAGCGAGCCCTATAATGGCTATCCGGCAACGACCTACTGCGCGTGGAGCGGGGGTTTCGGCCCCTTCAACGACGAGCGATGGTATCCCGGACTGACGTGGGTCCCCGAGGCGCTGGCGACCGGCAGTTTCGATCTCCGGACTCACTGCCGGGTCGTCCGCGTGCTCACCGATGGCGACGGGCACGCCAAGGGTGTCGAGTACGTGGACGCCAACGGAAACTGGCAGGTGCAGGAAGCGCGCACGGTCATTTTGTGCAGCTATACCTTCGAGAACGTGCGGCTGCTGCTGCTTTCGGGCGACGGCCAGCATCCCAACGGCCTGGGCAACAACGCGGGACAGGTCGGCAAGCATCTGATGACCAAGATGTGGTCCGACGTTTCCGGCTTCTTCCCCGATACCATTTTCAACGCTCACACCGGCCCGGCGGCTCAGATGTGGAGCCTGGACGACTTTATCGCCGCCGACTTCGACTCGGCCGCGCACGGGTTCGTCGGCGGAGCAACACCCAACATCGAGAACCAGCGCCTGCCGATCCAGATCAGCCGCGAAGCCCTGCCGCCCGACGTTCGGCGTTGGGGTAAAGAATACAAAGATCACCTCCGGCAGTGGCAGCACATCGCCGCCGTCCGCCTGCAGCCCGATACGCTCTCCTACCACGCAAACTTCCTCGACTTGGACCCTCGCCACCGCGACCACAGCGGGCTGGGCCTGCCCGTGCTGCGCATCACCTATGATATGCAGGCGAACGAGCATCGCATGGCGGAGTTCATGGAAGCCAAGGCTGAGGAGATCCTGCGCGAGATGGGAGCGACCAAAACGTGGCGCGGTCAGCGCTTCGGGGGCGTCGTGAGCAGCCATGAGCTCGGGGGATGTCGCATGGGCGAAGATCCGGCCGGGTCCGTAGTCGACCGCGATCTGGCGGTTCACGATACGCCCGGGCTGTACGTCTTCAGCACGGCGGTCTTTCCAACCTGCCACGGCGTCAATCCGACGCTGACGATGTGGGCCCTCTGCTATCGTGCCGCAGAGCGGCTCGTGGAGCGGTTAGGTGGGAGAGAAGAGCAGTGATGGGCGCACTGCTTACCCGGTTGTGGGAAAGCCAAACTGCCAATACTGCCCTACCCAGGCCTGTCCTATGGAGTTATTATCGTAACACGCCGAAACCGCAGCCTTCTCGATGTCGCTGCAGGGTCGTGGCAGAGGGGATCGTTCCAGTAAGAGGCTTGTGATGAGCATTGCTACGCCTGAGCTCGTGCTTCGGTCGCTCGACACAACATGGAGCTACGCGCGTTGGGAACAATTGCCGGATGATGGCAATCGGTACGAGGTCGTCGACGGAGTCCTGTACATGACCACTGCGCCCAGCAACCTTCACCAATGGATTGTCACGCGGCTCCTACGCTTCGTCGGCCTACCTACAGAGGACCAGGGGCTGGCGTACCCAATTACCGGCCCGATTGGCGTCCTGATGCCGGGCTGCGACCCGGTTCAGCCGGACTTTCTGTTAGTGCGCCGGTCCAACGCCGCGATTATCCACGATCGGCGCATCCGCGGCATACCCGATCTGATCGTGGAGATTCACTCGCCATCGAACCCGGAGCAGGATACGGACACGAAACGTGGCGCCTACGCTCGAGCCGGCGTTTCTGAGTACTGGATCGTACGGCCGCAGACACGCGATGTGCTCGTGTGCTGGCAGCCCGATGTCGCACTCGGCGACTATGGGCAGGTGCGGCTGGTGCTGCCTGCCGCGGAACTGGTGTCGCCGACGCTCTTGGTCCACATCAAGGTTGGCGATCTCTTCGCTGGCGCGCCAGATACGACGGTATAGGCTTCGCTGGGTAGTGGAGCGGTTATCCGCAGGACGCACGAGAGGCCGCGAAAGAGGCTGTAGATCGAGCCAACCTGCGCGACCTCGTTGCATAAGGAGCCGAATATGAAGCTAGAGCAACGGGTGGCGGTTGTTACGGGAGCCGGATCGGGCATTGGCCAGGCGATGGCGCTGCTCTTTGCTCGGGAAGGGGCGCGCGTCCTGGCGGCGGACGTGAATGGGGAGGCGGCCGAGGCGACGGCCGCGCGTGTGACCGCGGAAGGTGGGAGCTGCCAGGCGCTGACGGTCAACGTCGTCGAGCCAGACCAGGTTCGGACGATGATCGAGCGCGCCGGCTCAAGCTATGGGCAGCTCGACATCCTCTGCAACAACGCTGGGATCGGCTCGACGACCGACGTCGTCGAGTGTGAGCCCGACGAGTGGGACCGGGTCATGACTGTGAATGTCAAGAGCGTCTACCTCGGCTGCAAGTATGCCGTACCGGTGATGATCGCCCAGGGCGGCGGCGTCATCGTCAACACCGCCTCGGTCGCCGGTATGGTCGGCATCGTCAAGCGTGCATCGTACAGCGCCAGCAAAGGGGCGGTAATTGCCCTGACGCGGCAGGTCGCGATCGAGTTCGTCGAGCAGGGCATCCGCGTCAACTGCATCTGCCCCGGCACCGTCGACTCTCCCTGGGTCGGGCGCCTGCTCAATCAGGCCGGCGATCCGGCCGCGGCACGGCAGAACTTGGTCGCGCGGCAGCCAATGGGCCGGCTGGGCACGCCCGAGGAGGTTGCGGCCGCGGCGCTCTACCTTGCCTCGGACGATGCCGCGTTTATCACTGGCACGGGGCTGGTGATCGACGGCGGCCTGACGGCACGCTAGACGACACTCAATGCGCCGGCTTTGGCACCCGTCGGCGCAATCGGGTATCATAAAAGGCGGAGACAGCCGGATTGATTATAAGGACCTTTGTGCATGCTCGAAGCCGTTTTCGCCCCACGATCGGTCGCCGTGGTTGGCGCCTCACCGGACGAGCGCAAGCTGGGCCATACGGTCTTCGGTAATATCGTCAAGAACGGCTACACCGGCGCGCTGTACCCGATCCATCCGAAGGCCGGCGAGATCCTTGGTTTCCGCGCCTACCCTGCGATCAGCGCGACGCCGCAGCCGCCCGAGCTGGCGGTGCTCGTCGTCCCGCCGGAAGCGGTCCTGCGGGTCGCCGAAGAGTGCGGCCGGTGCGGTGTACAGGCTCTGATCGTCATCACCGCCGGCTTCAAGGAAGTCGGGGGCGAGGGCCAGGCGCGGGAGCAGCGGCTGCTCGAAACAGTCCGGCGCTATGGCATGCGCATGGTCGGCCCGAATTGCCTGGGCGTTATCGACAACATCGCACATCTCAACGCCTCGTTCGCCGCGCTGATGCCGCTGCCCGGCAATATCGCCTTTATGTCGCAGTCCGGCGCGATCTGCACCGCGATCCTGGACTGGTCTGTCGCAGAAGGAATCGGTTTCTCGCGCTTCGTATCCCTCGGAAACAAGGCCGACGTCGACGAGGTCACACTGCTGCAGGCCTGGAACAACGATCCTCAATCGCAGGTCGTGCTGGCCTACCTCGAAGGTATCTCAGATGGCCAGCGCTTCGTCGAGGTCGCGCGAGCGGTGACCAAGGAGACGCCCGTCATCGCCATCAAGTCGGGCACGACGGCGGCCGGATCGCGGGCGATCTCCTCACACACGGGCTCG
Organism: Chloroflexales bacterium; assembly: GCA_038254585.1. GTDB lineage: Bacteria > Chloroflexota > Chloroflexia > Chloroflexales > Kallotenuaceae > JBBSGA01. The sequence continues at coordinate 15,548 of JBBSGA010000123.1, forward strand.
CTCGCGGGATCGGAGCAGGCCTATGCCGCGGCCTTCGCCCAGAGCGGCATCCTCCGCGCGGATACAATGCAGGACGTTTTCGACCAGGCGCTGATCTTTGCTTACCAGCCGCTGATCCGTGGCGATCGGATCGCGCTCGTGACAAACGCGGGCGGCCCCGGCATTCTCGCAACGGACGCGATCGAGCGCGCCGGCCTCGAGCTCGCCCGATTTGAAGCCTCGACGCTCCAGGCGCTCCAGGCGCAGCTACCGGCGACCGCAAACGTGCTCAACCCGATCGATATCATCGGTGACGCACGCTCGAACCGCTACCACATTGGCATAACCGCGGCCCTTGCCGACCCGAACGTCGACGCGGTCCTGGTGCTCTTCACGCCGCAGGCAGGGAGCGAAGTGCAGGAGACGGCGACCGTCATCGCCGACCTGGCCGAGGCGCAGCCCCAGCCGGGTATCCAGGGGGTGAAGCCCGTCGTGGCCTCCTTCATGGGCGAGTACAGCTTGCGACCGGCG
>JBBSGA010000124.1:0-16030 GCA_038254585.1 Chloroflexales bacterium
GGCCGGCCCCCCACATATGGTACATTGGGCGGGAATCCGGGTTTGCGCCGCCCCCTGGCGCGGCGGGGGGCAACCCACCCCGGCCATGATCGGAGGAATCTCGTCCAGGAGCTCACGCGCCAAGAAGCCGAGCTTGCCCATGCGCTTCGCAAGCTCGTCCCCGGCAGTACCGTGCAAATAGACACCCCAGACGGCTGCCTGGACGGGCGTTGCACCACGCGCGGCCAGGCCGACGACTACACCGGCGAGCGTATCGCCCGACCCAGAGGTCGCCAGGCCGACGTTGCCGCTCTGGTAGCAATGGACCTCACCCTCCGGTGTAGCAATAAAAGTCTCGGCACCTTTGAGGGCGACGACGGCACGCAACACGGAAGCGGCTCGCCGAACCGTGGAAGGAGGATCGGCCTCGACGACGTCTTTGTCCATCCCGAGGATACTCGCCATCTCACCGGCATGGGGCGTGAGGACGACGTTGCCTTCGAGCCGATGCAGGGCATCCGGCGCGCCTTGGATGAAGGCCATAGCCTCGGCGTCGAGGACGAGGGTCGTCCTCTGGATGCGCGGGAGAAGCTCCTGCATAAACTGGCGCACGGCGTCCGAGTCGACCATTCCGGGACCGATCAGGGCGGCATTCACCTGGTTCACCTGCTCGGCGACTTTCTTCGCAGTCGACGCGTCGATGCCTCCAGCGCTCGTCTCGGCAAGTCCGAAGACAAGCGCCTCCGGCACGGCGACGCCGACCGCCTGGGCTACGCTTTCGCATGTTCCGATCTGAAGCTTACCCGCGCCGGCACGAAGGGCGGCCGTTCCCGCCAGAATAATGGCGCCGGGCATGACCGGCGCGCCTCCGACGACCAGCACACGGCCACGGTCTTCTTTGTCGCCGCTCTCGCCGGGCTGGGGCAGCGGCCAGCGGCGAAGGGCGGCGGAGGTGATGCGGGGCGGCGTTTCGTCACCCGTATCAGGCTTATTTCGCGGCGATTTTGGCATCAGGTTTTGTCGTGACCTCTTCACCGGCCTCTTCAAGCGGGGCGACGAAGTTAAAAAGATCTGGGACGAGTTTGCCGTGCTTACCGCGATCGGGATCAAACCTATAGGAGGTAACCGAGCAATTGGCGACCTCGCTGGCCCTATCGATCGCGAGGATCTCCTCCTCAGTCATATGCTCGAGCAGATAGCGCAGGCAGAGCACGACGACCGAGTGGCAGACGACCAGTACGCGCTCGCGCCGGTATTCGCGGGTGATCGTCTCGACGGCGCTGCGCAGACGTAGGATCACGTCACACCAGCTCTCACCACCCGGCGGTCGATGATAGAACTTGCCGAGCAGGCGGCGAAACTCGGCCTGATCGGGGTATTGCTCCATGATGCCGTACTTCGTCAAGCGGTCGAGAACGCCGAACTCTTTCTCACGCAGCCGCTCGTCGACGACAAAGGTCGTGTCGTCCAGGTCAAGATCGGCTGTTTCACGAATCAGATCCGCCGTGTGGCGGGCTCTGAGATAGGGCGACGTGAGAAGCGCGCACGGCCGCTCCTCGGCAGGCATGCGCGCGAACCATCGACCAAGCGCGACGGCCTGGCGCTCGCCTAAGGCCGAGAGAGGAACGTCGACGTCACGCGTGGCGATGTCGATGATAGGCAGGCGAGCCGCGACCGCGGCGTCCCGCGCCACATTGCCCGAGCTCTCGCCGTGGCGGACGATCCATAGGACATCCGGCCATTTTTGCTCACCTTTCACCACGCTCTCCTTCCTTCCCGACGCTCGTATGCATGCTCTTTCGATCGTATCTATCAATCTGTGTACCAGGCGTGGTACGGAAGAGGATATGGGAGCCTACAAGCAGCTCGCTGCTCTAGCGAAAGCGTCGATTGAAAGGAAGGAGTTGAGGCGCCGCCTTGGTCGCGTGGGCCTGCCTCACCACCTGCGCGCGGCCAGCGCCGAGAAGGTAGGCGTATAAGGCCACACCGGTCGCCACGGAGACGAGGAGCTTGGTCCAGAGTGGCAGGTCGGATGGAGAGATGAAGGCTTCGATCGTGCCGGCAATCGCGAGCAAGGGCACGCAGCCGATCATGATGATCACAGCGCGCTCGGCGGCCTGGCGTAGCGCAGCTCCACGCGTAAGCAGGCCGGGATGGAGGATAGCGTAACCCATCTGAAGGCCGGCGCCTCCCGAGAAGAATATCACGCTCAGCTCGATCGGGGCGTGGGGCGCGATGAAGGTCCACAGGCGCGACGAGAAGCCATAGAAGAGACTGAGGCCCGCAATCGTACCGAGCATGAGCCCGTTGAAAATCAGCAGGTAGAGCGCGTAGAGGCCAAGCAGCACGCCGCCCGCAAAAGCTTTGAGGGAGATGAGGATGTTATTGCTCATAATCAGCGCGGCGCTCGATCCACGGCCCTGATTAATATCGCGCCACCACTCGTGGTGCGCTTTGATCTCGTCGACGAGACGATCGGCGTCTGGAAAAAGCAGCGACGATTGCGATGGGTCGCGCAGTGCGACAACGAAGGCCAAGAGTGCCGGAAGCGCGAAGCAGAGGAACGCGACCAGCGTAAAGACGAAGGTCTGGCGCCAGACTTCCGGAAAACGCACAAGAACAAAGTCGCGCAGGCGGCGCCACGTTGCCGCCTCGTTCCGATAGACCTCCGCGTGAGCGCGCGTCACGAGGCCGTTGAGGTACTCGACGACACGGTGCGACGGCCAATCGCGGCGCGCAACGGCCAGGTCCGAGGTGGCCTGCCGGTAGAGGCGGCCAAGCTCGTACAGCTCTTCCGCCTCCAGCCCGGCCAGCCGTCCGCGCCGGATCCTGCCGAGGAGGGCTTCGAGTCGCTCCCAGCTCGCGCGTTTGGAAGCTATAAAGTCTTCTGCTACCATGGCTCGACAGTCCTTGACATCATGATCATTATTGTACCTGAGCGGGAGCGCCCGGCGAACGTCGCTCCCACCACTAGGCACGGATACAACTCGATGTTGGACGACGATCGCTATACCGTCGAAACGCCCGAGCAAATCGATCTTCTGTACGACGTGGCCGGCATCGGCTCCCGCTTCCTGGCGGCGCTGATCGACCACGTCTTGCTTGCCGTTATTTTGGCGCTGCTCTGCTCACTGATCGCCGTGATCGCAGACCGAGTCCAGCTCGGCCTCGGCAGCGCTACCGTCTTCAGCATCTTCGGGATCGGGATCTTTCTTTTCCTTTGTGCCTACTATATCTTTTTTGAGACGACCTGGAACGGACAGACACCCGGCAAACGACTGATCGGCATTCGCATGGTTCGTGCCGGCGGGCGGCCGATCGGTTTCCTGGCAAGCACGATCCGCAACTTCATCCGGCTGGCGGACTTTCTCCCAATCTTGTACGGCGTGGGCGCCCTCGTAATGTTCGTCGACCGACGCTCCCGGCGTCTTGGCGATCTTGCAGCCGGCGCGCTCGCCATTCAGGAGCGGAGGCCGGTAACGATCGAGATGCTTGCCGAAGTGGAAGCGGAGCAGGCGCCGGTGGTGCCGGCCGCCGACCAGCTTACGATCCCCAACCTCGACGCGGTACAGCCGGAGGACTACCGGCTGCTGGAGACATTTCTGCGGCGGAGAGGGAGTCTGGGGGCCGCGACCCGGCAGCGCGTGGCGAGTGTGCTCGTGGAGGGGCTGCAGACACGTCTAGGATACCCGATTCAGGGCGACAGGGAAACTTTTTTGCTCCGCCTCGCAGCAGAGTACCAGCTGCTACGGAAGAACGCCGCGGCCGCTCGAAGCTAGGAGATCTCCGATCTCGCGTGCCGCCGTTGGGCCGGCGCCGATACGACGGAGGGCAGGTAATCGCTTGAACCAAGCGATCTGTCTGCGTGCGAACGCGTGTGTATTCCATTTGAGGGTTTGCACACAGAGATCGAGGGAGGCGCTGCCTTCGATCCAGGGTCTAAACTCCTTATAGCCCAGGCTCGACATGGCGGGCAGATCCCAGCCGTAGCTCCGGCGCCGGAGGTCACGCAGCTCGGCAACAAGTCCAGCGTCCATCATCTGGTCGACCCGCGTGTCGATGCGCTCGTAGAGGCGGTCGCGAGGCATCTCGAGCCAGACCGTGGTGAAACGATAGGGCGGTGGGACTTTGGCCTGCTGGAGGGAGATCGGGACTCCGGTGACCTGGTAGACTTCCAGCGCCCGGATTAGACGGCGCAGATTGGTGGGGCCGATCGAGGCAGCAGCCTGCGGATCGACGGCGGCAAGTCGTCGAGAAAGCACCTCGACTCCCGCGCGCGCCGCCTCCGCCGCGAGCTCTGCCCGAAGGTCAGGCTGTGGCGGGACGTGCGGGACCGTCCAGCCCTCGATCAGTGCCTGCACATATTGCCCGGTGCCTCCGACCAGCAGCGGAAGCCGGCCGCGCGCCGTGATCGCGGCAATCGCGTCGAGGGCAAGCTCCTGAAAGCGGGCGAGCGAGAACTCCTCGTCGGGGGCGATCAGATCGATCAGGTGATGCGGGGCGGCGTCCCGCTGAGCAGGTGTCGGCTTAGCCGTTCCGATATCCATATACCGGTAGATCTGGCGCGAATCGGCCCCGACGATCTCGCCGTCGAGACGTCCGGCAAGCTCGACGGCGAGATCGGTCTTACCAACCGCGGTACAGCCGACCAGGGCCACAAGCGGCGGGAGCGAGGAGGAGCTCACCCGAACTCGCGACGTATGGGCACACTGTTGCCCAAGCTAGAGGGAGCGGATGCCGGTAGATACACACGCTGGTACGCTGTTTGCTGCGCCGGCGGAAGCGAACGGCTAGGATAATTTGAATGCAATTGCAGGGTGAAGAGAGGTCGGTCGTCGCCGACATTGCACAACAGGCCGGTGTGCCGGTGTGGGTGCTCATGGACGCAGTCGAGCATGAGTCTGTGACGGAGTTGGCCCAGGTACTCGGAATCAGCCAGGCCGAAGCAGCGCGGAGATTTGACCCGGTACGGCGCACCGTGACAGTCGGCGACGATTGGGGTGCGGGGTGCAAGCTGCTGACCGACGAGCTGCGCGCGGAGCTGCGCGCGGCACTGGGGGGCCTGCTGCGCGCGGCAGATCATTCCGCCTCGCCGGACGTTTCCCATGGGTAGACAATCCAGGCGCCGGTTGTCTCGACAAAATAGTCGGGGCTATCGCTGAAGAGCGACACGCCGGGCTTGTAGTGCAGAACGGCGGTTGTAGGTAGTCCGCCGGCCACGACGACACGCTTCTTCACGGCCATGATCGTCTTACCGCTGTCCCAGGTATCGTCGACAATCAGGATGCGCCGGGCTTGAAGCAAGGAGTCGGCGGGAAATTGGAGAGCTGTTTCTCGACACCTGGCATCGGCCTTCGTCGTCCTCAGCTCTGCCGGACTGAGGCCGGCGCCGGCACACCTATCCGGGTATTCTAGCACATAGGGACAGCCCAAGCCGGCACATATTGGCGCCGCTGGCGCTTTTGCGGCATAATAATCGCTTGGCCGCTCGGGGCGCGCTAGGCGCTGCCCAAGGTTTCGTAGTCCGAGGGGAGAGGGGAATGCGTGGCGTTCCGGCGCAGCGATTCGATGCCGAGCTGCTGGACGGCCGGATCGACGACCTTGGGGAGCTGCGAGCGAACCTGCGAGATATGGCGCTCGCAAACCGGCTCTTACTAAGCAACCGGGCGGTGCTACGGCGATTAGAGCGGTGGCTCGATCAACATAGTACACATGCACCGGCAACAATATTAGACGTAGCGACGGGTGCCGGCGGTCTGCCGTGCGCCATCGCAGAGTGGGCACGCTGCCGCGGACAACCCATCAAGCTCCTCGCGAGTGATGTCGACCGCGGAGTCATGGCCGTTGCGCGACAGACGCTTGGGTCACTCGGGGTCGGTCTGATCCAACATAACGCACTGCGGATGCCGTTTGCCGATGGGAGCGTGGACGTCGTAACCTGCACATTTGCGCTCCACCATTTCGCACATGACGCCGCGATTGCACTGCTGCGTGAGATGGGGCGGGTCGCGCGGCGGGGAGTCATCCTGAGCGATCTGCGCCGCTCCTACGGGAGCTATTGGGGAGCACGGCTCCTGGCGCTCGGGCCGGTAAATCGGCTATCACGTCACGACGGGCCGCTGTCGGTCTTGCGAGCCTACACACTCGCGGAGGCACAGGTCTTGGTTGACGCGGCCGGCGTTCGGGGCGATGTCCGCCCAGAACGGCCGTTCCGGCTGGCAGTAACTCTGGATAGATCCTATGTTTCGGCTCGGCGGTGATCGCCGTCCGCATCGCGCGAACCGGCTGTTGGATGGCGGGACGTGTAGAAGGCGTGACCGATGGCAACTAAGCGTCAAAAGCAAGTGAAAAAGGACGAGGGAATGGCAAGTACGCCCGAGACGGCCGAGCAGCATGCCGGCCTGAGCAATGAACGGCTGGTCGATATGTATCGCCAGATGGTGCTGATCCGGGACTTCGAGGAGAAGTGCCAGGAAATGTATACCCGCGCCAAGATCGGCGGATTCCTGCACCTCTATGTTGGGCAGGAATCCGTGGCGGTGGGGATGATGGCGGCGCTGCGGCCCGAGGATCACATCATCACGCACTACCGCGACCACGGGCATGCGATCGCGCGCGGGCTTGATATCAACACGCTCATGGCCGAGCTTTTCGGCAAGGAGACAGGCAGCGCGCATGGCCTGGGCGGCTCGATGCACCTGGTCGACGTCAGCAAGAATTTCTGGGGTGGCTATGCGATCGTCGGAAGCCACCTGCTGCTCGCGTGCGGCATTGGGACGGCGCTCAAGCTCCAGAAAAAGCCCGAGGTGATCGTAGTCTTCTTCGGCGACGGAGCCACGAACGGCGGCGAGTTCTGGGAAGCGCTCAACCTGGCCCAGCTCTCCAAGCTGCCCGTCGTCTTTGTCTGTGAGAATAATCTCTTCGCGATGGGCACGCCGATCGCCGTGCACAGCTCGGTCCAGGAGATCTACCGCAAGGCCTGTGCCTTCGATATGCAGGCGGAGCGCGTCGACGGCAACGACCTGATCGCAATGTACGAGGCAGCCCAGCGCGCAGTGGAGCATGCTCGATCGGGCAAGGGCCCCGTGCTGCTCGAGGCGGTGACCTATCGCTTCCGTGGACACTCAGCGCAGGATACCCAGAAATATCGGACCAGGGATGACATCGAGCAGCACCGGACACGCGATCCCAACCAGGTCTTGCGGAAGAAGCTGATCGACGAGGGTGTCATGACCGAAGAGCAGGCCGCGCAGATCGAAAAAGAGGCCGACGCCGAGGTCAACGCGGCAGTCGAGTTCGCGGATCAGAGCCCGCAATCCGACGAGAAGTGGCTGACGACCGGCGTATATGCCAATCCGATCGAGGACAAATACTAGGGCTTGCGGCGTGACCCGCCGGCCGGATGGTGGCTGTCGGCACGGACGACATGAGCCCGGAAAAAGGCCGTGGCACCCGGCTCACGGCTAATGATATAACAAAGGGTACGACATGGCTGTCTTGACCGTGCGGCAGGCGCTGCAGCAAGCGCTCCGCGAGCAGATGGAAGATCCACGAGTCTTCATTATCGGGGAAGATATCGGCTATTACGGAAGCACGTACGGCGTGACCGCCGGCTTTCTCGAGGAGTACGGTCCGGAGCGCATCCGAGATTCGCCGATCGCCGAGGCAGGCATCGTCGGCGTCGGCGTTGGATCGGCGATGGCCGGTATGCGGCCGATCTGTGAGATCATGTCGGTCAATTTCTCGCTGCTCGCCTTCGACCAGATCATCAACCACGCCGCCAAGCTCCACTATATGTTCGGCGGGCAGATCCAGTGCCCGCTGGTCCTACGCACGACGAACGGCTGGCGCAACCTGTCGGCCACGCACTCGCAGACGTTCGACAACATGTTTGCGTATGTTCCGGGGCTCAAGGTCGTCGCGCCCGCGACGCCCGCGGATATGAAGGCGCTCTTCAAAGCCTCGATGGAGGATCCCGATCCGGTGATCTTCATCGAGCATACACTGATGTACGGCGTAAAAGGTGAAGTTCCCGATGGGGACTACGAGGTGAAGATCGGAGAGTCGGCAGTCCACCGTGAGGGAACGGACGTGACGCTCATCAGCTACTCCCGGCCCGTCCATCTATGTGCGGAGGTCGCGGATCAGCTGTCCAAGGACGAGGGCATCGAGTGCGAGATCATCGATTTGCGCACGATCCGTCCGATGGATATGAGCAAGGCGCTGGAAAGCTTCCGCAAGACCGGGCGCGCCGTGATCGTCACGGAGGAATGGGAGTCGCACGGCGTGCAGGCCGAGATCGCAGCGCGGCTCTATCAGCACGGTTTCGACTACCTCGACGCGCCGATCGAGCGAGTAGGCTACAAGGAGCTGCCGTTCCCGTATGCCACGAACCTCGAGGACCAGGTTGTGGTAACGCCGGAGCGCATTACCGCGGCGATCCACAAGGTGCTCGCCTAAGCGAAGCTAGCCGTACAGGAGTGTAGGATGGCCGACATTACCATGCCCAAAATGGGCTTCGATATGGAAGAAGGCACGATCGTCCGCTGGCTCAAAAAGCCGGGCGATGAGATCAAAAAGGGTGAGCCTATCGCGGAGATCGAGACCGACAAGGTCACGATCGAGATCGAAGCCTTCGACTCGGGCAAGTTGACGAAGATCGTTGCAGACGAGGGCGCGGTTGTACCGGTTGGGAGCACGATCGCGGTTCTGGGAGGATCCGGCGAGGCAACCCCGGCCGAGCCGGTCGGCGCAGCCGCGCCAACACAGCAGGCACTCACTGGCGAAGAGGCTCCCTCCGCGCAAGAAGGTGCTCAGGGCGGAGCGCCCGAGCCCAGACCAGGCGAGGGCGGTGAAGCTGCCTCTCTGGCGGCTCAGCAGACGGAGTCGGCCGCGGGAGCTCAGCAGCAGGGAGAGGCGCAAGGGGCACGTACCCAGGCAACGGCCGAGGTGCCGCGCCAGGGCTACGGCTCGGACACAGTTCCGGAGGCCGAGGTCAAGGGCGGTCCGTCTCCCACGGAGCCTGTAGCACCGGGTGTCGGCGAGCGCATAGAGCCGGTTGGGACCTCAGACGGCGCCCACGTGAAGGCCTCGCCGCTGGCCAAGCGGTTGGCACGTGAAAATAACCTCGACATCGCGCAGATCAGCGGCAGCGGACCCGGCGGCCGGATCGTGAAGAACGACATCGAGCAGGCGCTCAGCGCTGGAGCACGCCCGGCGGCGCGACCTTCCACACCGCAGCACGCGGAGATGGTTCCGCCGCTGGCCGTGCCGACGCAGCCTGTGCCAGCTCTGCAGGAGGCCAGCGCACCACCGTCCACGCCCCAAACCCAGCCACGGCCCGGCTCACGGCGCGAGCCGCTGAGCCGGCTGCGGCAAACGATCGCCCGGCGCATGGTGCAGTCAAAGACTCAGGTGCCGCACTTCTATGTGACGGTCCCGATCGACATGGCGGCCGCGATGGCACTACGGAAAGAGCTCAATGCGATGGAGGGCGTCAAGATTTCGGTCAACGACATGATCGTGAAGGGCTGCGCCCTCGTGCTTAAACAGTTCCCCATGCTCAATGCGAGCTTCGCAGAGGACTCGCTCGAGTATCACGATTACATCAACATCTCGATTGCCGTCGCGACCGATAACGGGCTGCTCGCGCCGGCGGTCACAGATGTCGACAAGAAATCGCTGGGCGTGGTGGCAAGCGAGACGCGCGATCTGGCCGAGCGAACGCGCAGCGGCAAAGCAACGCCGGATGAGCTGAGCCGCGGAACGTTCACCGTCTCGAACCTCGGGATGTTTGGCAAGGTGGAAAGCTTTATCGCAATCGTGAACCCGCCGCAGTCTGCTATCATAGCGGTCGGATTAGCCGCCGAGACACCGATCGTCAAGGACGGGCAGGTGGCGATCGCGCCGGTTCTGAAGGCCACGCTCTCCGTCGACCACCGGGTCGGAGACGGCGCGATTGCAGCCCAATTCCTAGAGGCGCTGCGGCTGCTTCTCGAGTCGCCGATGCGCCTGCTGATCTAGCCGCGGAACGGCTCCGCTGCCAGACATGGCGGGCTGCCCCTGGGTTACACCCGGGGGCAGTCCGCGTCCGGCCGACGGGACGCCGTCGTTTGCCCGCAGTATATGCCAACCCGCGGCGCATCCGGGTCCCCGGCACAACCTTCCCGGCAGGCATTGGCACCCAAGAGCTTTAGGCGCTACGGTCCTGCCGTCGCCGCCGGCGATGGTGGTGGAGGCGTTCCAGTTGGCTGCAGGGTGGCAGTGGGGCTCGCGGTCGGCTGCGGAGTTCGCGTCACGGTCGGGGAGCGCGTCGCGGTCGCGGTAATCGTCGGCGGAACGGTGGGCGAGGAGGTTACCGTAGCAGTCGGATGCACGGCGAGGCCACGAAGATTGGTGCCCAGACTTACAAATTTGTCGCCCGCGAAGTACCAAAGACTGCCGAGACCGATCGCAAGGGCGAGGAGACCGGCGACGACGATGCCGACCCAGGGAGATATCTCGCGAGGCTCCGGAGCGCCTCCAAGGCTGGGGATCGGCCGGAACGGGCTTGCATCATGATGCGCGCGGTAGTCGGCGACGGCCTGCTGCTCGTCGAGGCCGAGGTAGGAAGCATAGGTGCGGACCATGCTCACCGCCGCCGGCCCACGAGGAAGCAGCGAGAACTTCTCTTCTTCCATGGCCTGGAGATACCAGATCGGCACCTTGGTCTCAAGGTTCACCTGGACGAGTGTCAGCTTGCGCCGCTGGCGCACCGCGTGGAGCCGGGCACCGAGGGGCAGGCCCATGACGCCAGGGTCGATCTCGCCCGCAGGCACCACGGGCTCCATCAGGGCCTGCTCGTCTGCATGCGGCATGAAGATCGCTTCGTCCTCCGCGCGCCGCGCGGGCCGGACGGCAGAAGCCGGCACCGGCGGCGGAACAGAACGGGGGGGCGGGGGGCCGAGGCGAGCCCGGACACGAGCGAGCAACTCATTAGAGCGGAAGGGCTTGGGCAAAACATCCGCGGCGCCGATCGAAAGCGCCTCGACGATCTCCTCTTCGCGTCCACGCCGCGTCACGACGATGGTGGGCGGTCCCTGAAAGCGAATAATGTCGCGCAGAAGATTCCAACCGGCGCCATCATCCGCCGCGACTTCCAGAACGACGAGGTCGGGCTCTGCCTCGTCCAGAACCTGGCGCGCCTGGTCGATCGAAGGGATCTGCTGAACTTCGTAGCCGGCACTTTCGAGAGTCGTTGCGAGAGCGGAGAGGGCCGAAATGTCGTCGTCGATAGCCAGGATGGTGGGCAAAACTGATGCTCCAAGGCGGAAATCGCAAGCGGCAGCCATTATAGCATAGGATAATCTTTGCTCGCCCCGAGACAATGAAAGGGTACTGGCCGGTAATATGCGCGAGCTTATCCTGATCAAGCACTCTGCCTCGCAGGTCGTCCCGGATATACCGGCCAGCCGATGGCGTCTTTCGGCCGAGGGCCGGCGGCGATGTGAAGGGCTCGCGGCCCAGTTGGCTCCTCGTGATCCTGCGTGCTTATACGCGAGCCCGGAGCCGAAGGCGGCGGAGACAGCGGCGATCGTGGCGCGCAGGCTCGGAAAAGCGTGGCAGGCGGTGGAGGGGCTGCATGAGCAAGATCGGCGTACACCGGAATATCTTGGCGACGAAGCGTTTCGGGAAGCGATCAGGCAGCTCTTTGAGCGGCCGGACGAGCTCGTCCTCGGGCAGGAGACCGCAAACGAGGCGTACCGGCGGTTCAGCCAGGCTGTGATGATGGCAGTGGCTACGTGCCACGAGGGGAACGTCGCGATTTTCGCCCATGGGACGGTGATCTCGCTCTTCGTCTCGCGTGTCGCCGGCGCCGAGCCATTCGCCCTTTGGAAAGAGCTCGGACTACCTGCATTCGTAGTATTGTCCCTGCCGGACCTTCGGCTGGTAGAGATTACGGAGGGAGTGGGCGGCTAATACGGCGACGCCGGGCCAGCTACTATTGGAATAGCATGAGGTCATGAAAATCTACCGTTTCGACGCGGGCGTGGGCCGGGCGATCGATATGTTCGGCAGCTCGCATCTTACACTGTCACGAATCGTGCGTGTGGAGGGCGCAGCGCACATCGGCTGCATGCACATCGGCGCGGGCGGGGTTGTCGGCTTTCATCAGGCGATCGTTCGCCAACTCTTTCTGGTCGTGAACGGCGCGGGCTGGGTGCGCGGAGAGGGACCAGAGCGGATCGCAATTGCGGCCGGACGGGCAGCCTACTGGGAGACCGGCGAGTGGCATGAATCGGGCAGCGAGAGCGGGATGGTCGCGATTGTGATCGAGAGCGAGCTGCTCGAGCCTGGGCAGTTCATGCCAGAAGCCTGAGGCAGCGCTCTGAGGCGCGCCGGGCGTACGAAACGGGGCGCCGGGATTATCTCTATCTCCCGGCGCCCCGTTTCATAGGTCCTTTTGGATTAGTCGACGGTGTACTCGCCCTCGACGACACCCTCGTCCGGCGTCCCGCTGCCGGCCCCATCGGTCTGGCCGTCGCCGGACGCGCCGTAGGCCTGCTGGCTCAGGGCATAGAGCGCCTGCTGGAGCGATTCCATGCCACTGCGCATCCCCGCCTCGTCGTCGCCGTTGATCGCCTCGCGGAGCGAGCTGATCTGCCCCTCGATCTGGCCCTTGGTCACGCTGTCAACCTTGTCGCCGAGATCCTGGAGCGTCTTCTCGGCCTGGAAGGCCATCGAGTCGGCCTGGTTCTTGAGCTCGATCCGCTCGCGGCGGGCCTTATCCTCGGCCGCGTGCGACTCGGCCTCGTTGACCATGCGCGTCACGTCGTCCTTGGACAGGTTCGTCGAGGCGGTGATCGTGATCTTCTGCTCCTTGCCGGTCGCCTTGTCACGTGCCGACACGTTGATGATGCCGTTGGCGTCAATGTCGAAGGTCACCTCGATCTGTGGTATCCCCCGCGGCGCCGCCGGAATGCCGTCCAGCCGGAACTGGCCCAGCAGCATGTTATCGCCGGCGATCTCGCGCTCGCCCTGGTAGACCTTGATGTCCACGGCGCGCTGGCCGTTCTCGGCCGTCGAGAAGATCTCACTCTTCTTGGTCGGGATGGTCGTATTGCGCTCGATTAGCTTGGTCATCAGGCCGCCGAGCGTCTCGACACCCAGCGATAGCGGCGTCACGTCCAGCAGCAGCACGTCCTTGACCTCGCCGCCGAGCACGCCTGCCTGGATCGCGGCGCCAACCGCCACCACCTCGTCGGGGTTGACCCCCTTGTTCGGATCCTTGCCCGTCAGCTTGCGGACGAGCTCCTGCACGACCGGCATGCGCGTCGACCCACCGACAAGCACGACTTCGTCGACCTGCTGCGCCGTGAGCCCCGCATCCTTCAGCGCCTGGTTGAACGGCCCTTTCAGCCGATCCGTCAGATCCTGGGTGATCTGCTCGAACTTCGCCCGTGAGAGCGTCAGCTGCAGGTGCTTCGGTCCGCTCGCATCCGCGGTGATGAATGGCAGGTTGATCTCGGTCTGCAGCGTCGCCGACAACTCGATCTTCGCCTTCTCTGCCGCTTCCTTCAGCCGCTGAATCGCCTGGCGGTCCTTGGAGAGGTCGATGCCCTGATCCTTCTTGAACTCGCCGATGATGTAGTCCACGATACGCTGGTCATAGTCGTCGCCGCCGAGGTGCGTGTCGCCCGCCGTCGCCTTGACCTCCACCAGCCCCTCGCCCACCTCGAGCACCGAGACGTCGAAGGTACCACCGCCGAGGTCGAAGACCAGGATCGTCTCGTCCTTTTTCTTGTCGAGGCCATACGCCAGTGCCGCGGCGGTCGGCTCGTTGATGATGCGCAGCACCTCGAGGCCGGCGATCTGGCCGGCATCCTTGGTCGCCTGGCGCTCTGCGTCGTTGAAGTACGCCGGGACGGTGATGACGGCCTGGGAGACCTTCTCGCCGAGATAGGCCTCGGCGTCGGCTTTGAGCTTGCCAAGGATCATCGCCGAGATCTCCTGCGGCGTATACTCCTTGCCCGTGGCCGGCAGCTTGACCCGTGCGTCGCCACGCGGGCCTTTGACCACCTGGTACGGCACCATCTCACGGTCGTGCGCCGAGTCATCGTAATTCATGCCCATGAAGCGCTTGATCGAGAAGACGGTATTCTCAGAGTTGATGGTCGCTTGGCGCTTGGCAGTCTGGCCGACGAGCCGCTCGCCGTTCTTGGTAAAGGCGACAACCGAAGGCGTCGTCCGGCCACCTTCGGCGTTGGGAATGACGACCGGATCGCCGCCTTCCATCACCGCGACGACCGAGTTCGTCGTGCCCAGGTCAATACCTACTATTTTTGCCATCGTGAGGAACTCCTTCTTATGATGTGCCGCGCCGGGCGCCTAGCCATGGCGCGGTAACTGTCTGGTAGTGTACCAGTCCTATACTAGAGCCCCGTATGAAAAGTGTTAGCGTTGTGTTAGAATCGCCCTGACCTATCGTCCTGTCATTTCACGCATCCCAATAAGCTATTCCTGGTTTCATCCCCTCCGCCGAAGCCATCAAAACCTAGTTCCAGTTTCCGGTGCAAAACCTCTTTATCCCTTTGCAAAGAGGTACCCCGTCCTACCCCAGGGTGGCCAGCAGCGCCTTCTACACCGGCCTTGACACGACGAGCAGATACGGGGGCGTACTCGGGGATACGAAAGGAGCGGACCATGGCACTATCGCCCCGCGCCTGCGTGCCCTGCTATGCTCACTGCATCCAACAACGGATCCGACGGAGCATGTCACTCCACGGTTTACCGAAACGGCAAACCCGTCGTAAGGCGGGGACGCAAAGCCACGGGTCCAGCCAGCGCTGGACAGCCGGGTTACCGAATGCCCCGAAGGAGTGTTTTTGTGCTCAGCTATCTTGCTTCGCTCACGCTGCTGCTTGTCACGATCTACTTGCCCATGATCCGCACTACCGTCCAGCCCATGTCGCTAGACGGGGATTACGCGCTTCAAGTCGGAGCGCTACGACGTGACTACCATCTGCACCTGCCTCCAACCTATACGGGGACGCAGGCCCTGCCCCTTGTCATTGTCCTTCATGGCAGCTATGGGACTGGAACGGGGGTAGCGTGGCTGACCAACTTCAGTGCGGCCGCCGATCGGAACGAGTTCGTCGCCGTCTATCCAAATGCGATCAACGGCATGTGGAACACCATGGTCACGCCGACGGCAGTAGACGACGTGGCCTTCATCTCAGCGCTGATCGATCACCTGCAGCAGACCTACGCCATCGATACGCGGCGCGTTTACGTAACAGGCGTTTCTAACGGCGGAGTGATGGTGCAGCGCCTGGGCTGCGAGCTTGCCTCGAAACTTGCGGCGATCGCGCCGGTTGCCGGTGCAATGGAGGTAAGCGAGGCTCCTAGCTGCGCCCCGGCCAGCCCAATCTCGGTGCTCGCCATCCACGGGACGAGCGACTGGATCATCCCTTTCGGGGGGATCGCGCGTCGCTTCGTCGCGGACCCTGCAATGGTACGGCAGTGGGCTATGACTGAGAAGTGCCAGGCAGCGGCGCAGTTGGCTTTGCCAAGCGTTGCGACTCTGCCCGACGTTGCCGCGGATAGCACGGAGATCCAGGTCGAAGGCTATGCTGCATGCCCAAACGACACAGAAGTACAATTATACACCGTCTTCAACGGTGGTCATACCTGGCCAGGCGGCTATCAGTATTTGCCGGAATGGATCATTGGGAAAACCAGCCACAATATGGTGGCGACCGACGTGATCTGGACGTTCTTCGCCCGCCATGCAAAACCATAACAGCAGTGCTTGTTAGCATCGGTGACGCGCGACGATTTTCGTACACTACGCCTCACCGAATTTGATAGACCGTATAATTTCCGATCCTCGCGAACACGGGGAATCGGTCGAAAAATGCTCGATTAACCGGTAAGCTCTCCTGGTCCCACCGCTCGACTATGACATACGTTATGCTGTACTTCTTGATAATCCGCGGCGCGTCATCTGATCCCGCGTACATTCTAGTTACATCGTTTTCCCGATCTTGAAAAGGTATACCATGAACCCATA
>JBBSGA010000125.1:0-15779 GCA_038254585.1 Chloroflexales bacterium
CGATTTGCCGGCGCCGTTAGCACCTATAAGCGTCACGACGGCTCCCACGGGCACCGCCAGCGAGATCCCGTCGATGGCACGAATTGCGCCATAGGCTGCGCGGATATCGGAAACCGAAAGCAAAGCGGCTCCGTGTAGCGCCTGCACTAGCGGCCCGCCCCGCCGGCCGCTTCCGTCTCATCGCCCAAGTAGGCGGAGATGACGTCCGGGTCGCGGCGCACGGCGCCGGGGGCGCCCGAGGCGATGACCATCCCGAAGTTCAAGACGACGACCTGATCACTTGTGCGCATGATCAGGTCCATGTCGTGCTCGATCACCAGCAGCGTCAGCCCGCCGGCGCGCAGCCGCAGCAGCTGGTCGGCCAGCCGGTCAGTTTCGGCCACGTTCATGCCGGCCGCGGGTTCATCCAGCAGCAGAATGGCAGGCTCGAGTGCCAGCGCGCGCGCCAGCTCAACGCGGCGCTGATCGCCGTATGAGAGTGCCGCGGCGGGCAATTTTGCCAGGTGCTCGATCCCCAGTCGCGCCAGGAGCGCCATGGCTGCGACGCGCGACTCGCGCTCCGCACGCCGCGCTCGCGGCAGTGCCAGGAGCGCATCGACAAGCGTATCGCTACGCCGGAGATGTTGTCCCAGGAGCACGTTTTCGAGCACAGATAGCTCACCAAAGAGCCGGATATTTTGGAACGTACGGGCGACGCCGGCCGCCGTGATACGATGCGGCGGCCGGCCCGCAAGATTTTGCCCGCTCACGAGCACGCTTCCGCTCGTCGGGCGAAGCAGTCCGCTGGCTATATTGATCAAGGTCGTCTTACCGGCACCGTTCGGGCCGATAAGCCCGCAAATTGTGCCGCCTTGCACCTCGAAGGAAACGTCGTGGAGCGCGCGCACGCCGCCAAACTGCCGACTGAGGGTCTCAATCCGCAGCATCGTTAGGGCTCGGAGCTTGCCCCCGCCGGCACCGCCGCGGGGCGTCTCCAGATCAGGCGGCGCACAAGGGTGCTCCAGAAACGCGGGTCGGCCAGGCCGCGAGGTAGATAGATAATGGCGAGCATCAGGATGACCCCGTTCACGATCTCACGCTGCTGCTTGAGCCCGCGCAGCGCCTCGGGCAGCAGCGTGAGGACAGCAGCCCCGACGAGCGCGCCGCTCCAGTGCGCGGCGCCGCCCAGCACCACGTACGTCAGGAGTTCGACGGCGCGCGCAAAGTCGTACTGTCCTGGGGCGGCCAGGCGAATCAGCAGCGCGTTAAGCGCGCCTCCACCTGCCGCGATCATCGCGCTGAAGGTGAACGCGAGCGTTTTGTAGCGCACGACGTCGATGCCCATCGTCGCGGCAGCGGCCTCGTCGGCGCGGATCGCCTCGAGCACGCGCCCGAACCTCGATCGCCGTAGCATGACGAAGAGGTAGATCATGACGGCAAGGTAGAGGACGAGGTGCCACGTCTGGGTTAGCCGTGTAACGCGAATGCCCTCCGCGCCATTGAAGAGGCCGACGTCGCTCCCCGGAATGCCTCTGAAGGCGCCGACGACCACATCGCCGTTGACCGCGAGAATGCGCACGATCTCGCCGAAGCCGAGCGTCGCAATCGCCAGGTAGACATCGTGCAGGCGGACGAACGGGCGTCCAAAGAGGAAGCCGACGACGAGCGCAATAGCCATGGAGACCAGCACGCTCATGAGGACGGGCGCAGCGCGGTAGAAAGCGAGCGCAGAGGCATCGCGATAGGTGTAGAGCAGCGCGGCGGTGTAGGCCCCAACTGCCATGAAGCCGGCGTTTGCAAGCGTGAGCAGGCCCGTGGCAAGCGTGATGTACACGCTGAGGGCCAGCGCCGCATTCAGTATCACGAACTCAAACAGCGGCCGATAGGTGACAAGTAGGGCGTTCATATTACGTCATGCCCGCGTAGCAGCACTTCTTCCGAAAAGGCCACTCGGGCGTATGAGCAAGACGACCATCAATAAGAAGAAGACGATCGCATCGCGAAAGCTGCTCGCGACGACGGCCACGCTAAACGTCTCGATCAGGCCGATCAGGAAGCCACCTACGATCGCGCCCTCGACGCTGCCCATGCCGCCGAAGATGATGACCGTGAGGCCGACGATCTCGATACGGGCGCCCATGTCCGGCCGTACGGAGGCAAAGAGCAGGCCGAAGAGCACCCCGGCCGCCCCCGCGAGCGCGCCCGATAGGAAGAAGGTCTGCGCGATAACGCGGTCGACGTCGACGCCGAGCAGCCGGGCAGTTCGGGCATTCCACGCGATGGACCGGATCGCGCGGCCCATCCTCGTTCGTCCGATGAGCCGTCGAAGCACGAGCATGAGGACGATGGCACAGGCGAGGATCGTCACCTGCAAGAGCGAAACGCTGATTCCGCCGCCAAGCTGGAAGCGCAGCAGGGGAAAGGCATTCGGCGGGAAGCGCGACTGCTGCGTCCCAAAGATACCTTCGGCGATGCTGACGAGGACGATGGACGCCCCGATGGACGAGATAATCGGCGCAAGATGGGGCACATCCCGGTCCAGTACCGATCCGATGCCCCGCTCATCAAGGCCGATGCCCACGGCCATCAGCAGCACGGCCGGCACGGCGAGGCCGAGGCGAACAGCGGCCGGCCAATGAATCACCAGCGTAAGCAGCAGGAGCAGGAAGCCGAGCCACAGAACGCCCGACCCAGGGGAGAGCGAACGCAGGGGCTTGAAGGCGAGCCGATCGAGCAGGACTGCGACGCAGCCGCCGGCAAGCATCGCCAACGGAAGCGCGACCCCGATCGGCAGGTGGGCACGGCTCACCAACACCCAGCCGACGAAGGCCCCCCACATATAGTTGGCGCCATGCGCCAGGTTGAGCAGGTCGAGTACGCCAAAGACTAGCGTGAAGCCGAGCGCAAAGAGCGTATAGACCGCGCCGCTGCTGAGGCCGTTGACGACTTGTTGGAAAAACAGAGCCACGAAGGGCCCTCTCTAGGGCAAAGGCGTCGGGGCTGGGCCGGCCCCGCACCGCCTTTGTCCCGATGGAGCGCTACTTATAGAGCTCGAACTTGCCGTTCTTCACGATCTGCACGACGGGCGTATGCTGTGGCTCGCGGCCCTGGAAGGAGAAGGTGCCGAGCACACCTTCGTAGCCTTTGATGTTGCCGAGCGCATCGCGGATCGCCTGGTGGCCGGTCGATCCCGCGTTCTTGATCGCCGTCGCGATCAGGTACGTACCGTCATAGGCCTGTGCGGCGAACTGATCAGGATCGGCGCCGTATTTGGCCCGGTATGCCTTCACGAAGGTTTGGTTTCGAGGCACATCGGAGCTGACGAGCCAGGCCGCGCCGGAGATGGCGCCCTCGGCGGCGGGACCGGCGAGCTTGGCCAGCTGGGGCGAGTTGAAGCCGTTACCGCCAATGAAAGGCACCTGAATGCCGAGCTGGCGCGCCTGCGACATGATACCGGCGGCCTCCTCGGCGAGGGCCGAGACAACGATCGCATCCGGGTTAAGCCCCTTGATTTTCGTGAGCTGTGGATTGAAGTCGGTGTCGCCTTTAGCAAAGGTCTCCGTATCAAGGATCTCGATGCCGTTGTCTTTGAGCGCCTTCTGAAAGACGTCATAGCCGGCCTTGGTGAAGGCATCGTCGTTGCCATACATCAAGGCGACCTTCTTGAGGCCGAGCTTGTCTTTCGCGACCTTGATCGTGTTCGGAATCACCGCGGACTCGGGGAGACTATCGCGGAAGACGTAGTCGCCGATCTCCGTGATACCACCCGCCGTGTTCGAGACACCTAATACGACCGTCTTATTTTCCTGGGCAACCGGATCGGACGATTTGGCGGAGTTGGAGAGCGTCGGGCCGACGATGGCTACGACCTTATCCTGGTTGACGAGCTTCGTGAAAACCTGGATCGCCTGCTCGGGCTTGCTGGCGTCGTCTTCGACGATCGGCTTGATCTTCGCTCCCCCTAAGAAGTTACCGCTGTTGATCTCGTCGACCGCGAGCTCGATGCCGTTCTTCTGCGAAGGTCCGTAGGGGCCACCTGCGCCGGTCATCGAGAAGACGAAGCCGACCGGAATGTCACCCGAGAGCGCACCGCCCGCCGAGGGCGAAGCAGTCTCTGCCCCCGCGGTCGCCGGTGCGGCGGCGGTCGCTGCGGTCGCCGGGGTCGCAACCGGAGCTTCGGTCATCGTCGCTGGAGCGGCCGCAGGCGCTGCCTCGGTCACAGCCGGCGCCGTGGCCACCGCTTGGGGCGCAGAGGTTGCGTCAGCGGGAGCCGCCGCGGATGGGTTCTGCGACGACGTCGAGGGCGCACCGCACGCGGCTAGCAGCAGGATCACGAGGGCGATTAATACTAGACGACGGATAAGGCCGGCCATCTGTACCTCCTCAATACTCTGTCGATCTGGCGGGTGCGCCATTCTAGCATACGCGGCCTCATACCGTCAGGCGCGGATGCTCGCGAGCGCGTGGCCCGAAGGCCAGCATTCAATGGACGGGCGAAGCAGCCCACTGCCTGTCATCAGCCGGGGAGTGTGGCGCCGGACGGAGCTTTGACCACGAGCACCGGCACAGGGCTGTAAGCCAGTATCGCGGACGCGACATCCTGAAGCAGCAGCCGCTCGACAAGACCGCGCGACCGGTGGGCGCCGATGACGAGCATGTCGTACGCGCCGTCGATCAGCTCGGAGACGATCTCATCTACGACGGGACCGATGCGGATTTTGAGGGAAGCCTCCACACCCACGGCTGACAGCTCGCCGACCGCCCGCTGCATGTGGCCGAGCTCCGGGGCGCCGGCCGCGGCCAGGACTTCCATAACGCGCTCGGGCGAGGCACTACGCCCGGCCGCCAGCGGCACTTGCGATAGCACATGCAGGACGGTTGTGCGAGCGCCCGCGATCTGCGCCAGATGCCCCGTCAGGCGAGCATCCTCGACGACGGTCTGGTCGCCTGCAGAGCAGATCAGCGCACGGGTGAGCCGCTTCGCACTTCCCTGGACGAGCAGTACAGAGGTCGGGAGAGCGGCATTCAAGTGCTTGCGGCTACGCCAGCGCGCCAGCCGCGTACGGCCGCGGACCTGCCAACCGGAGGCGACGAGATCGTAGGGCTGCGCCTCCGCTGCCTCCCGCAGCCGGCGCTCAAGCGCCCCCGGCACGGCGATGTGTTCGACAGCCACGGGTGCGCACAGCCGCGTCACCGCCTGCTGCCGAGCAGCGCAAATCGCCGGATTGCGGCCGACGGTGAGCACCGTGACCTGAACGCCGGGATCTCGAGCGAGCGGCGCCACATATTCCAGCGCACCCCTGACCACATTGGTACCGTCATATCCGAGAAGCAGCCGAAAAGTCATCGCAGCGATCTTACACCCGATCGCCGCCGACGGCTGTGCGAAACAATAGTGACACGACAGCCGCGGTCGCCCTGCAGACCACGCCCGGAGGAAGGTCTCCAATGGAAGGGCGAGCAAGACTCTGGGCACACCGCGGGACTAGCCCGATCCGGGACGGCGACCTCAGGACGGCGATGAAACGGAGCCTGGCGCGCCCTCCGACGCCTCGACGGGGAGGCCAAGCTCGTCGCCGATCAGTTGGCTGTGACCCGGCACGGGGAAGGCCGTGCAGAGGGAGCGGACCTCCTGCTCGATACGCCCATGGACCTGTTCATCGCCGACATTGTGCAGAACTTCGACGATCCATCCCGCGATGCGCTCCATCTCGGCAGGCCCAAAGCCGCGCGTCGTAACGGCGGGTGTGCCAAGTCGCAGACCACTCGTAACCATCGGCGAACGCGGATCGAAAGGGATCGTGTTCTTGTTGGCCGTGATGCCCGCCGCGTCGAGCGCTTTTTCGGCCTTCTTCCCGCTGAGCTCGGAGAGGCCCTCGGAGCGACTGAGGTCGATCAGCATCTGGTGATTGTCGGTCCCGCCGCTGACGAGCCGCAGCCCCTGTGCCTGGAGCGCGCGCGCCAGCACGGCGGCATTCTCCACGATACGCCGCTGGTAGGTAGCGAACTCGGGGCGGAGCGCCTCGCCGAACGCCACCGCCTTGGCCGCGATCACGTGCATCAGCGGCCCACCCTGAACCCCCGGAAAGACAGTGCGGTTGAGGTTATATTCCTCGGCGATAGCGGCACTCGCCATGACCATACCGCCGCGCGGCCCGCGCAGGGTCTTGTGGGTCGTCGTGGTCGTGAAATGCGCGACGAGGATCGGCGACGGGTGCAGGCCTGCTACGACGAGGCCGGCGATGTGCGCGATATCGGCCCAGAGCAGCGCGCCGACGTCGTCGGCAATCGCGCGCATACGCTCGAAGTCGATGATGCGCGGGTAGGCGGACGCCCCTGACGTAATCAGTTTTGGCCGGACCTCTCGCGCGATGCGCTGAAGCTGGTCATAGTCGATATGCTCGGTCTCGCGGTCTACGCCATAGGTGGAAACGTCGAAGTAGAGGCCGGAGAAATTGAGCGGGTGGCCGTGTGTCAGGTGCCCACCCTGGTCGAGCTTGAGGCCAAGGATTTTATCGCCGGGCTTGAGCGCGGCGAGGTAGATGACCATATTAGCCTGCGCGCCCGAGTGCGGCTGGACGTTGACCCATTCGGCGTCGAAGAGTTTTTTGGCACGCTCAATTGCCAGCGTCTCGACGACGTCGACGAATTGGCAGCCGCCGTAGTAGCGCCGGCCGGGCAGCCCCTCGGCATATTTATTAGTAAGAATCGAGCCCTGGGCCTCGAGCACGGCGTCGCTTACGTAGTTCTCCGAGGCGATGAGCTCGATCCCATCACGCTGCCGCTCGGCCTCCGCCGCGATCGCGGCGGCCACATCAGGGTCCTGGCGGCTAAGGGAAGTCGCTCCATCGGACATAGTTTTTCGCTCCTTGATCGCGGCCAGTGTACCACGCCACGCCGCGCGATCCTGCGCCAGCGGCGGATAAGGGATCATAAAAGTATTACCTCCTCATTCCGGTAGGCGCTGAAGCTGGTACTTGTCGGGTGCAAGCGACCTTATTCTTTTATGATCCCTATGCGCGGTAAGGGAGGCGCGCGAGGGCTGCCGCCGGAGGTGCGGGCGGAGCGGGCACAAGAGCGGCAGCAGCATCCGTGGCGCCGCTCCTGGAGCAGCCAGCAGCAACGGGCAGACCATGAGGAACGGGCGCGGCAAGCAAGGCCTGCGGCTGCTGCTTCACAGCTCTTGCTCGCACCCCCGCGCTGTTGTCGCTTGACATGCGTGCAGCGTACTTGTAACATAAAACTTGAGTTCAGAGTAAATTTCGGTAAAAATGCGATTCATGGCTTCGTGAAACCATATACTCTTGCATAACAAGCGCGGCTACCGAGAACACCGTCAAGGGCATCCCGAAGCCATAAACCGAGATTCTAACCAGGATTTACTCTCAAATCGAGAACATGGCAGGCCAGTACGTCGAGTTCACCTTGACCGGTGACACAAACGCCCTCACCGTCCGCTACAGCATTCCCGACGCGCCTGGCGGTGGCGGGATCCGCGCCCCGATCGACGTCACGGTGAACGGCAAGCACCGCCAGACCATGACGTTCACGTCGGAGTACGCGTGGCTATACGGGATGTACCCCTTCTCCAACGACCACAACGTGGACCCGAATCCCGGCTGGTGGAAGCCGGAGCCCGACCCCGTCGCCAAGCCTTTCCGTCCCAACCACTTCTACGACGAGCAGCGGCTCCTCCTGGGCAAAGAGTACCACGCCGGAGACACCGTACGATTCGAGGTGCCCAAGGGCACGAACGCCGCCTGGTACGTGATCGACCTCGTCGACTTTGAAAACGTTCCCAAGCCGGCACACAAGCCGCACAACGCGCTGTCGGTCCTCGCGTTCGGCGCCGACCCGACCGGCCGCAGGGATTCCTCCGACGCATTCGACGCGGCCAACGCCGCCGCGAAGGCGGGGGACAAGAGCGTGTTCATCCCGAAGGGAGCGTACCAGGTCAACCGTCACATCGCCGTCGACGACGTGACCATCCGCGGTGCTGGCAACTGGTGGACGATCATCCGCGGAACCTTGAAGCAGCTCCCAGAACCTGCGCCGGACGGCTCGACGCACAGCGCGCCGGGCTTCTACGGCAAGTCCGCGCAGGATGGCGGCAGCAGGAATGTGCATCTCTCCGACTTCGCCATCGAGAGCGACGTCCGCGAGCGCAGCGACACCGACCAGGTCAACGGCATCGGCGGCGCGATGGGCGGCGGCTCGACGATCGAGCGTCTCTACATCCACCACACGAAGGTGGGCATGTGGTTCGATGGTCCGTTCGACGGGCTGACGGTACGTGACAACATCGTCATCGACCAAATTGCCGACGGCATCAACCTCCACCGCGGGATCTCGAACGTCCGCGTCACCAACAACTTCATCCGCAACACCGGGGACGACGGCCTCGCGATGTGGTCGCAGTACGTATCGGACGCGGCGCGCGACGCCGACCACAACAACGTGTTCGACTTCAACACGGTACAGACGCCGGTCCTGGCGAACGACATTGCCATCTATGGAGGCCGCGACAACGCCGTCACCGACAACCTGGTCGCGGACCCCGTGCGCGAGGGCAGCGCGCTCCACGCCGGCGCCCGGTTCGGGGCCACGAAGTTCGAGGGAACGCTAACGTTCGCGCGCAACACGACAGTGCGCGGCGGGGTGCACGAGCTCAACTGGAATATCGGACTCGGCACGATCTGGTTCTACGTACTCGAGGGCTCGATGAACGCGCGGATCGACGTCACCGACAGCAACCTGCTCGACAACACCTATGACGCGTTTATGTTCGTGGCCGACTGGCCCGTCAAGGACACGCACGACATCACCAACGTCCACTTCAAGAACATCAAGGTGGACGGGACCGGGACGTCCGTGGTGAACGCGCGCGCTGCCGGCTGGGCGACCTTCGAGAACGTCGACGCACGCAACGTCGGCACGCCGTTCGGCATCAACAACTGTGGGACCTTCCACTTCACGGGGACACCCGAGTTCGACGTCCGCCTGATCGGCGACAGCAACGACGGCGGGTGGACCGCGACCGTCGGCTGCGAGGATCGCCCTCCGCGCGTCCCGCCGCCGCCGCCATCTCCATGGTAGGGTGACACGAAGCGGAAGCATCTCATAGTTAACCATATCGTGCTAGGGCCGTCAGAGCAAGAATTCGGCGATCGAGAGATGGATCATTCGGTCCATTCAACTCGACGGTCAAAGACATGACGGCGATGCTGAAATGGTTCGGCACGGGCCGATCCGACCGGGCAGCGTGAGGTGTTCGGACCGCCGCCCACACCGCGCCAAGCCGTGGCTCGCTTCTTGGAAGGACGTGAACATCCCCCAGAAGAGCGGCGCATCCTCTCGATCGTGGCCTACTTCGAATCGGGCGGCAACGAAGGACGTGAACATCCCCAGAAGAGCGGCGCATCCGGCTGGCCGGGAGACCATCGTGGAGCTGACTGAAGATCTGCTCGCGCTGCTGCGCCAGCCGAGCACCTGCTACATCGCCACCTCGATGGCCGACGGGTCGCCCCAACTGACCCAGACCTGGGTCGACACCGACGGCGCGCACGTGCGCATCAACAGCGTGCAGGGCTACGTGAAGGTCAGGAACATCGAGCGCGACCCGCGCGTGGCCCTGGCCATCTCCGCGCCGGATAGGCCTTCGCGCTACGTCCAGGTGCGCGGTCGGGTGGTCGATGTCACCACGGATGGCGCGGTCGACCACATTGAGCTGCTCGCCCAGAAATACCTCGGCACGCCGTACCCCTGGTACGGAGGGCGCGATCTCAGGTGCGCGTGATCATCGTCATCGAGCCCGAGAAGGTCAGCCGCATGGGGTAGGTCCCGACCGTGGACGACACGCCGTCGCCGCCATCCGCCGCACCTGCACACCGGGTGCAGCCGTGACCAGCAGGGTTTGATATGCCACTAAGGGCTCATAAAAGTATTACCTCCTCATTCTGGTAGGCGCTGAAGCTGGTACGTGCCGGGTGCAAGAGAACTTATTCTTTTCTGATCCCTTAGGCCACGTGCCTAACCGCCGCCGGTCACCCGCGCGCGAATGGCAACGCCGGCCAGAAAGAGCGCCACCAGGCCGTAGATCAGCGCCTCGGAGCGCGCCGAGCGACCACGTGTAAACGAGAAGGCGCCGGGCATGGCGACGGCCAGGAAGACACCATAGAGAATATGGATCGCGGTGCGTGCCGGGCGCTGACCGGCGACGAACAGCCCGGCTCCCAGCAGACCCTCGACCACGATCAGAATTTCGCCAACCGCCATCGCGCCCCAGAGCGATCCTGAGACTCCTTCATTTCGGAGGTAGCTCCATAAGCCCCAGAGGCCAAGCGCCAGCATAAAGAGCAGCACGGTGATGCTCAGCCGGGCATGAATAAATTGAAGGGTGTCCATGAAGATCCTCTTTACCTGATGCGAGCATTGTAGATGAAAAGGTCAGGCGCTACCGGTCGCCGCCCGGTAGTCGCAAACGTCGGCCAGCGGGCAGCGAGGGCACTCCGGCCGGAGCGCATGACAGATCTGGCGGCCGTGCAAGATCATGTTGACGTGAAATTCGTAGACGTCTTCCGGGGCGACTGCCCGCTCGAGCAGGTCGTGAGCGGCATCGGCGCCGACCTTCGGGCCGATCAGCCCGAGACGCTGCGCGACGCGGTGAACGTGGGTGTCGACGGGCAAGGCAGGCATGCCGCAGGCAAAGCAGAGGACGCACGCAGCGGTCTTGGGGCCAATGCCGGGAAGCGTGATCAGCCACTCGCGCGCCTCCGCCATCGGCTGCTCTTTCAGGAAGGCAAGGTCGAGCCCACCTCTGCGGCGAAGGATCTCGGCCAAGACCGCCTGAATCCTGGGCGCCTTGATATTCCCGAGCCCTGCCGGCTTGATCACCTCGTAGAGCTCCGGCACCGGCGCCTCCAGCACGGCCTCGTAAGTAGGATACGCAGCCTTGAGTAGCCTGAATGCACGGCCGCTGTTGCGGTCCGACGTATTCTGCGAAAGGATCGTGAGCATCAACTCGTCAAGTGGATCGCGCTCGCCGTGCAGCTGGTGCACGCCGTAATACGTGTGCAGCCGCTCCTGGACGACGGCAATCTTCACCGGGTCGACGGCCGCGGTCATGCCGCGGGTGGAAGCCTTTACCATCGATTATCTCTCCTAGCTGCCTGAGTCTCCCCGACCACGGCGAAGGTATCCTCCAACTCTGCCTGGCACGGTCACTGGTCATGGATCCGCCGCCAGAAGACGCGCGGAACCAGATAGATCGTAACACTGACCGGCCGCGTCGGAGGGATGACTGCTTCGGCGCGGAGGAGCGAAGCCTCCGCCACCTGCTTGATCTGATCGATAGCACGCTCCGCGGGGGAGCCTGGAAAGCAGCGGAAGCGAAAGTGAGTGCTGGCGGCCTCGGACCAGGCCGCCAGCGCATCGGCTCAGGGGGCCGGGGCGGGGGCAGTCGTAGCCGTGGGCGGATTGCCGGACACACCGACGACAGGCACTTCAAGCAGCGTCGCCGAAACCCAACCTTCGGTACCCCTGGCAAGCGTCCCCGCAGTCTGTGTCAGCCGTACACGATACCATACATGCCCGTCGACCTCGCGGTTTTCGAGCAGGGCTACCCGGTCGCCTTGCAGGATCGACCCGACGACGGTCTGCGGCACCATATCGGGAGCAGAGCGGAAGTTTCCGGCCGTGTCTACGACCACGACGCGCGGCATGGACGACAGACGTTGGGCAGACGCCATCCGTGCCGCACTCGTCGCGGTACCCATCGCATACGCAGTGCCCCACGCAGGCGTCTGGGTTGCATGAAGCTCGGCGGTGCGCTTACCCGCCTCGCGGACGCCGTATTTTCCACCGATGAAGAAAAGGAGAGCCAGACAGCCCAGGAAGGTAAAGAAAAAGAAGATACCGATCGGACCGCGGCGGCGACGCGATGGATCGAACAATCGATTCCAATCAGAAGGGTGAGGATGACGTGGCATTAATGTCACCTAACAATGACGGAGGGTTGGCTTCGCCGCCGCAGTATACGGAGCGGTAGGCCGCGAGGCCAAGGTACTTCCGCACACTCCACATCTAGCCGTCGTGCTACCTCGCCGTAGGACGTGCCGTTTCCGCCCCACCGATCTTGACAATATGCCGCCCGGACGCTATACTTCCGGCCCCAGGAACCCGCGGATCGTGGTGGCTGTAGCTCAATGGCAGAGCGCCTGACTGTGGATCAGGAAGTTGTGGGTTCGAGCCCCATCAGCCACCCCACGGCTTGAAATAGGCATTATACCTCGTATATTCCTAATTTTCGGCTACTGCTGCCCACTCGACTGCTGGTTTTGCGCTCATTTTGCTCCTATTTAGGGACTGCTCACTCGCGATTTCCTGACTATTTTGTCTCGTGAGTGACTGACTACCCGGGGTATCATCGATTAGCGGTCCTATCGCGTATGTTTGCCCTCAACGGCAAGCGCCCTCATCGTTGGCCATATGGTGTATCAGGGGCAACGACGCCGGTTCGTGCGTGCTTGACCAAGGGTCAGACAGTCATGATGACACGTGGACACAGCACGGCGGAATACCGCGACGGGCGGACGTGTATCTCAACCGCCGTATCACGCGTAATGCGCGGCAAGTCCATCGCACAAAATCACATGGGCAGCTTCACAATTAACCCGCAAGTAGTAGGCACAAGAGTGCGGATCTAGAAAGTAGCCATGACAGGAGTGCATACGGCACTCCTCTCTTGTATGCTCGACTGTTCGCACAGCTCGTACTATCGTAGATGCTCACTGCTGTCTTTACGTTGCTAGATAGCAGCTATCTGTCACGGTTATATGCTAGTATATGTTCGCAGGACCGAAAAATGCCCAAATTGTGACAAAACCTGTCACAGTTGCGGCTCATCTACACGACTGTTGTGACTAAGTGTTTCGCGACAGTGGTTGTTAAGGAAACTAAAATGCTGCGATATCGTGGGCTACGGATTCCGCCAGAGCACTATTCGACCCTAGCAAAGCTTATCCAGATGGAAGAGGGACCATTAGCGGAGCTAAGGTCTGCCATTGAGACTACAAAACCAACGTTGCTACCGGCGGACTTCAACGCAAGGGTGGCAGCTAAGACAACAACATTCGACGGTGACGAGGTTGACGAAATTCTGGACGTACTCATGAGCCTTTATCTGACGCGAGCGAATTTTGAAGCGTCTGCCTCAGAATTTGTTGACCTTCTATGTAAGGCTATCGAAGAGACGGGTGCTGAGGAGTTGAAGGCTGCAAGCGACAATCCGGAGGTGTGCAAGCAGCATTTTGAAATGCTTCTCAACATGGACCAAACATTAGGTGTCGTTTCTAAAGGATTTACGCTAGAGATTGACCATGAGCGCACGCTTCATGATATGCGGATCTTTACCGATCTGCGACCGATCTTTGCATCAGATGCAAACATGCCACCTATAGCTGGCGTCATCGTCCACAAGCTAAGAATTACGTACCACCAAGACAATAGCCTCAAAGACTTCTATGTCGCGTTGGATTCTGATGATTTGGAGAGACTGCTTTCATTGGCTCAACGTTCACTGAAGAAAGCAAAGAGCTTGAAGTCCTTCGTTGAGTCGGCCAAGGCTTATATCCTGGAAGGAGATGATGACGCATGAGCATGTCTGAACCACCTTCTCCTATTCATGACTGGTCGAACCCAAAAGCTGCGTCCAGAGCCAAGACCCGGAAAAGCTGGTCCGAATGGATTCGTTGGTTGCCACCACGTTTGAAGTCTTACACGAAGACTGACCAAGTAGAGGTGGAAGAGGCCAAGCGGGAGGTCAAGGGTTTTTCCGCGGCGACTTCTTCATCGCGCGCCAATCTAGAGGTCGTCATTGAGCGGGTGAACAGGCTTGTACAAGAAGCGGAGGAAGATGAGGCCGTTCCGCCAACAGATTATGCAGTAACCGAAACCCGCCAGTTACTGCGTGCGGCTTTTCCGTTCGTCCATTCGACATTCCCAAGAGCGTCTGCGGCATCAGATGGGCGCGGTTGGGTTCACCTGTACTGGCAAATGGATGACCGGATGGTGCAGTTGACCGTGCCATCTGATTCGAGTCGACGAGCCTTCATTTACCATAGCGATGGGGACAATTACGACGTGGAGAAACCTGCCACACCACGTCGGCTGGCCAAGTGGCTAGATTGGTTTGCGGATGCATGAGCCACCTGTCGAGCGAATCACCGCCAGATCAAAAAGCTCTGCGCGATGAGGAATTCGTATATCGACTCGGTCGCCGTGCGGGCTTCCTCAATCAGGAGGACAAGAACCGTCCATTTACCCCCGCCGCGTTTCTGCTAGACGACGACGAAGAGGGCCTGTCAGTCTTTCCGACCGAAACATGTTCGCTGAAATACGCCGTCCAGAACATACTCGACAGGCCCCATGGTGTGGACTCCCTTCAAGTGGGCGCTATCCGAGCGGTACGCGTTGAAGGACTGACCCTAGATGTGGTGAGAAAGGAGGACCAAAAGCATCCCGGCAAGCATGCAGAAATCGTCGGTCTTCCACATATCAAGGATGACGAACGACGGGCAAACCGGGCGGCTGAACTCTTGGCGAAACTTTCACATAGCGAATGGCGGCGCAAAGATCCCATTCCAGATGACGAGGTCTAGCGTGTCATCCGCACGGTCCGAGGCTTCCCCCTAGGCAAATGCAGCCCAAAGTGGGGAAGGGACGCAGCTTGCCGCGCAGGACAGACAAATGCGGGCCGTCATTGGCTTGTATGGAGGATAGCAGCGGTGGCCGCCCTCTGTCCTGGCTACTTCGCTCATCCGTTCGAAACAATGGACGATTTGCCCTCACACGATGACATCGTGTGAGGCCGGATGAAGGAAGTAGCCACGACACCTGCGCGCGGGCGCGCATCAGCCTTCCGCGCGCCCTGCACCGCCGGCTCCCCGCCCGCACCACCCGCTACGCGTGCCCGCCGTAGTACGTCACCCAGTTGACGCTCTGCAGCACTCCGCGATGCACCTGGAACACATGGAAGCAGCGCCCCGGCACCGCCATCGCCGGGCTCCCGGCGCGCTCATACGCCAGCACCACCCCCGGCTCGAGCTGCCGCAGGCTCTCCGTGCTCCATTGAAAGCCCGGGAGCTGCGTCCGCAGCGACCGGTAGAAGCCCAGGATCGCGTCCCGCCCGCGGAACACTTTCGTGACCCCCAGCGGATTGGACTGGGTCAGCGTGGCATCCGCGGCGTACAGCGCCCCCACAGCCGAAAAGTCGCCGCTGCGCATCCCGGCGTTGAGGGCGTCGAAATAGGCGGCCACAACCCCCTCGGGATTACGGTGTTGCTCACTCGGCATGGCCGAGACCAGCGCGGTTCCGCTCAGAACACCCACCGCGATCAGCGCGGCGGCCAACAGCGAGACACGTGAAAGACGCATCATGCAGCTCCTTCCTACCTGTGTGGTCGCAGACCCTCGGTCTGCGGGGGCTCGATCAACCATCTCGGGATGGATTGCCTGCCAGCGGAGTGGCCCACCCCGTGCGCCGGCCTGGCTATCCCCGGCCGCGTCACTGCCAACGCCGCATCCTCACCTCCTGCGAAGAAATGCGCCACGGTCGTCCGCCCCCTGCCGGAGCCCGGGTGCGCGTGGCGTGCCTGCGCCGCGCACCCCGCGTGATCAGCGCGGAGGGGTGTGATGCACGTTTTTTCATAGACAGGAGACGACCAGATCCGGTACTATCTTCGGCACGACTCTTCCCGAGGAGCAGGATGAGGAGGGCACATGGAGCGGCGCACCTTCGAGCA
>JBBSGA010000126.1:0-15691 GCA_038254585.1 Chloroflexales bacterium
CATTGCCTACGCTTACGAGTTCCCGCCGCCACGTGAGCGCTACGAAGAGGTTGTGCAATCGGCTCCCGGGCTCCTTTCGCGGGCGCTCAGCCAGCACCGGATCAACCTGCGCGAGGTGATCCGCTTGGCCGTTGTTAGCTACGATCTGCTCTACCTGTACCCTGACTATGACCCAGATGCGTTACTGGAAGAGCTTAGAGGTGGTTTGCGGCTATGACCGAGCTCGCGGCCCGGCTGGCGCTCAAGCAGCGCTTGCCAAGAACGTGGCCCGCGTTCTTTGAGCGGCACGGTAACTTCACCGCGGCGCAGGCTGCCACGATCCCGGCCGTACTGGACGGCCAGAATGTGATCGTCTGCGCCGCCACGGCGAGCGGCAAGACCGAAGCCGTCATGGCGCCGTTGATCGAGCGTTATTGCCCGCCCGCGATGCGCGACACGCCTAGTAGCGGCCCGCGCATCCTCTACCTGACGCCCACCCGCGCCCTGGCCGGCGACCTGGCAGCGCGGCTCGCGCACCCGCTCCAGGCGCTCGGCATCTCCCTCGGCGTCAAAACCCACGACCTGAGCACATTTCGCGCGGCACGTCCGCCGGATGTGTTGGTCACGACGCCCGAGTCCGCGGACTCGCTGCTTACGTCTAACGCGAAGCTGCTCGCCAGTCTGTGCGCCGTCGTGATCGACGAGGTGCACCTCTTCGACGGGACTCCCCGCGGCGACCAGGTGCGGGTGCTCCTCAACCGCATGCGACGCATCCGCGACTATGCGCTCGAACAGGGTGACGCGCAGGATCAGGACGTTCACTACGCCGCTCTGTCGGCGACAGTGGCGCACCCTGCCGCCGTGGCTGCGCGGTATTTCGACGGCGCTCGAGTGATCTATGTTCCCGGTGAGCGTAAGATCGAAGTTGAGAGTCTCGCGCTTTCGCCCGATAGCAGCGATGAATTGACTGCCTATCTCCGCACGTTTCAGGCGAAGGGTTGGCGTAAGGCGCTCGCCTTTTGTAACAGTCGTGCCGAAGTCGAAGCGTATGCGGCGGCTGTGCGAGCCGGTTCCCCGTTTGGTCACGCGGTCTACGTGCATTACTCCAACATCGAGGCTAAACGGCGCCGCGAGATTGAGCAGCAGTTCGCGCAGGCCGGCGCTGCGATCTGCTTTGCCACCAACACACTGGAGCTGGGTATCGACATCGGCGATATCGACGTCGTCATTTTGATCGGCCCGCCCGGCAGTCCGGGCTCATTCGTCCAGCGCATCGGACGCGGGAACCGTCGCAGCCGGGCGGTGCAGGCCGTGGCTCGTGTAGCCTGCTTCTATCGCACACCTCTGGAGCAGCTGATCTTCAATACCCTGTCCCATGCCCAGGGTATCGCGCCCTACGACCCGCCGAGCACGTTTCGGCCGGGGGTCGCCATTCAGCAGATCTTCAGCCTGCTCAAGCAGAGTCCTACTGCTGGCGTTCGCCTGGCCGAGCTCTCAAGTCTCTTTGAAGGAATGCTCTCGGCCGCCGATCTCGAGGGCATCGTGGGCCAGCTGCAAAAGCTGCGTTATCTGAAGGTGGGACGGCCGGGTGAATGGCGCCCCGCCGAACGCCTGAATAAGCTATTCGACGAGCAAATGAGCGCGCAGTGCGCTCGTAGCATCTACAGCAACGTGCAGAGCAGCGCGGCGCAGCTGATCGATATTCGAGATCAGCATACGCGCGAAATCATCGCCCGTGTGGATCCTCAATTCCTGGATCGCCCGGTGGTGACCGTGGAAGGCCGGCCGATCAGCGTCGAATGGTGGGATGGGGAGGCCTTGTGGGTTACGTCCTATCAGGGCCGGGACGTGCCTGAGCGGCTGAGCTATCGCTCAACGCGGCAGCTGCTCAGTTATGAGCTCGCTCGCCTGCTTCCGCTTCAGTTCGGGCTGTCGCTCGGCGCAGCACCGTTCGTCGCCGCGCCGGATGGATGGTACTGGTTTCACTGGCTCGGCGACTTGTATGGGCGGGCGGCGCTCGACCTATTGCGGTATCACGCTCGGGCCAAAGAGACGGAACAGGTTGGCCTCTGCCTCCAGCTACCGGACGAGCTTCGGTCGCCGCCTGCCTGGATGGAGACAGAGGTCATTCGCTATCTCGAAGACAACTACCGCAAGCTGGAGCCGATGCTGGCGCTCGGGCCGTATCATGACTTGCTGCCCGGCTACCTTCGGCGGCGCGCCGTCGTCGAGCAGTTCGGCGTCGCCAATTTCCTGGCGGCAGTCGCCGCGCTCCGACCGCGCTCCGCCGCCGAGGCTTTGGCCGGCGCGCTCGGCGAGCTGTTGGAACTCGATCCCAAAACTTTGGCCGAATGACTATAGGAATTGACCATGGTACTGAAAGTTCGCCTCGACGAGGTTCTTTCTCCCGAGCTCCTGGCCAAACATCGCGAGCACATCCACGACTTTTTGCTCCAGGAGGGTGTTCCCGAGGATCCGGATGACCTGGGGGTGACGGTGGTAACCGAGCGCCAGCTCAAAGAGTTGATGGCAGAGCTGGCGACCGGCATCGACTAGGTCCCTCCGCTGCTGGCTCTGCCCCGGCGAGTCGGATTAGATGTCGGGCGGTGGCTCGGGCTCGCCTTCGATGTCGCCGCGCCAGCGGTCCAGCCACTCCATCGCTTCGACGAAGCGCCCGCGCGGCATGTCGCGGTAGGAGGTGATGCCGAACTGCCGGTAGAGACCGAGATAGACGCCGCCGTACTCGTTGCGTCGCGAGCGCGTCGCCAGGTTATTCGCGACGACACGCACGGCCTGCGCCATCTGCCGGGTCTGTGGCTCGATGATCTGCTCGCGCGGCGTATCGCGATCCGATCGCTCGGCGTTGAGCTGGCGCTCGATCAGCATCTGCTGCCGAGCGAGAACCGCCATGCCCATCGCAGCCTGATAGGCCTGCTCCGCCGCGGCCATCTCGTGAGTCCCCGGCACCAGCGCGTCCTCCGGGCTGAAGCCCTGTGGCTTGAACGCCTGCCAGAGGATCGACGCGCACTCGCGTTGGAAGAGCTCCAGCTTCGGCCGGATCGACTCGGCGGCGTCGTCCAGGCGCACTGTCGCCATCCAGAACGGGACCAGGTCGGCGCGCAAGCCGGGCTGTCGCTCGACACCGCGGGGTGTATCGACCGGCGTGCTGATCAGCCCTGCCGCGAGGATCAGGTTAGCCTCGGCGCGCTCGACCTGAGTCTCGAAGTCCAGCCCCAGATTGTCACACAGCCGGCTAAGCGGTACTGCAATCTCGTTCGCGTCGAGCTCCTGGAGCGAGATGACGTCGTCGGTATAAAAGGAGGCGGTCCGCTCGGGCCGCCGTGTGTTTCCATCAAACATGGTCTCTCCCGTCCATAGGTGGTCGATGAATGACCGGATGTATAGCAGTCACAGGACCATGAGTCTACACGCTTACCGTCGCCTGAGCCACTTGGCAGGATCGAGTTGCTGCGTCAATTCTTGCTGCAGATCCCAATGGAACATTAGCTACGAGGAGGCTTTCGGCAATGGCTGCTGGCAAAAGACCGGTAAATTTCGGGGTCTTTGTACCCCAGGGTTGGCGCATGGATCTGGTGGAGATCCCCGATCCAATCGAGAAGTACGAAACGATGACCCGTGTCGCACGCGAGGCCGATCGCGCCGGATACGACTCGATCTGGGTCTTCGATCACTTTCACACGGTGCCTACCCCGGAACTGGAGACGACCTTCGAGTGCTGGACGATCACGGCCGGTCTTGCCCGTGATACGCAGAAGGTCAAAGTCGGCCAGATGGTGACCTGCAACGGATATCGCAATCCTGCTCTGCTGGCCAAGATCGCCTCGACGGTGGACGTCATGAGCCACGGCCGGCTGCTCTTCGGCTTCGGCGCAGGGTGGTACGAGCATGAGTGGCGCGCCTACGGCTACGGCTTCCCCGAGGTACCCCAGCGCATGGGTATGTTCCGCGAGGCATGCGAGATCATCCATCGCATGTGGACCGAAGACTACCCCGTATTCAAAGGCAAGTACTACACGATCGATAAGCCGATCAACGAGCCGAAGGGCGTGCAGAAGCCTCATCCACCCTTCTGGATCGGCGGCGGCGGCGAGAAGGTGACGCTCAAGCTCGTCGCCAAGTGGGGCGATGCCTGCAACCTCGGCAGCGCCGACCTCGATCAATTTCGGCATAAGCTCGAGGTGTTGAAGCAGCACTGTGAGGAGGTGGGCCGCGACTACAACGAGATCGTGCGCTCTACCGGCGTCACGGTGCACCTAGTCCAGAGCGAGAAAGATGCCGAGAAGGAGACGGCGAAGGCTCGCGGCGACCAGAGCTACGAGCAGTACGCCAAAGATACGATTGTCGGAACGCCGGAGACGGTGGTCGAGCGGCTGCAACGCATCGTCGACGCGGGTGCGGAATACTTTATCGTCTCCATCCCACGGATTGCCTACGATCAGGAGCCGCTGAGGCAATTTGCGCAGGAGGTTATGCCGCGGTTTAGGTAGTGCCGAAGTTGTGTGATACGTGATGCGTGACTCAGAGACTCCATCACGCATCACGTATCACGATCCCGCCTCGCGGCAGCCGGCCGAGGTCGAGCCGGCCGATCAGATCCGCCGGCATGGCCGTCTCGCCCTCCGGAAGCATGCCGGCCGTATGCGCCAGTGCGCCGACGATCTGCTGTGGCGCCGCCCCGGCTGCGCGGAGATGTGTGACAGAGAGCGAGGCATGCCGCTTCGAAAGCCGGTGTCGATCCTCTCCCAGCAGCAAAGGCACATGCGCGAACCGGGGCGGCGCGTACCCTAGCAGCCGGTGGAGCCAGATCTGCTGGGCCGTACTGCTCAGCAGATCGGCTCCACGGATCACATGCGTGATGCCCATCGCTCCATCGTCGACGACGACTGCAAGCTGGTAGGCGTAGACGCCGTCGGCCCGGCGCACGACGAAGTCCGCCGCGGGGCCCACAATAGCTTCCTCGACGGCGCCGTAGACCAGATCGTCGAAGCCGATCACCCCCGGCCTCTCCGGCATTCGCACACGGAGGCAGGGACGACGTCCGCGAGATTCGTGCTCCTGGCGCTGCTCGTCCGTCAGGTAGCGGCACGTTCCGGGGTAGCTCCCACGTTCTAAAGGGCCATGTGGAGCCGAGGCCGCCGTGCGAACCTCTGCCCGGGTGCAGTAGCAGGGGTAGAGGAGGCCGCGCGTGGCGAGAGCCTCGAGCGCCGCGCTGTAACGCGCCGTCCGCTGCGACTGGACGTAGGGGCCCGCCGCACCACCTCGATCAGGTCCTTCATCCCAATCCAGCCCGAGCCAGCGAAGATCGGCGAGCTGTCGCTCGGCCATCCCCGGTCGCGACCGGTCGAGGTCGAGATCCTCGACGCGCAGCACAAACGCACCACTATGCTGCCGGGCATGCAGCCACGCCAGCAGCGCCGTCCAAACGTTCCCAAGATGGAGCTCTCCCGTGGGGCTGGGTGCGAAGCGGCCGCGGACGCAAACGCGATCAGGCATAGCTCGATTCTTCCTCTCATTGTACCCGCGGCGTCCCATTCCATGCCGTGGACGTATGTTGTGCATCTGCCCGCATGATTTTTGCGCCCAAGCAGCATTCAGGATACTGGAGGACGTGGCATCGCGATTACCGGAGGGATGTATGGCAGCCTACGATGAAGATCGTAACCAGGTCTATAGGTCGCGGTCTGGACTGAGGCGGCCCAGCGATGGCGCTCATTGGCGGCAGGCGGCGATGCTGTATCGGCAACGCCAGATACTATCCAGCGGTGGCCGGACTGCCGAAAGCTTGACACCGCTCCGGGCGCGGAGCGATTCCGACGAAGAGCCTCGTGCCCGGAGTAGAGGAGTAAGTGAGCAATCCGAACAATCGGATGACGAGCCACGGATCTACCGGTGGACTGTCACGAGTGTACCCGGCTTGAAGATCGCCAGTCCTTCCTGTGGCTGAAGCTGGGCTTCAGCCGCTGTTTTCGGCACGAGCGGCTTATATGTGGCGGCGCGCTGGGCTTGCTCCGGGATGAAGGGGGGCTGCGACCAGATCCAGAGCCATTGGGCGTCGTCCATCGACATATTTACACAGCCATGCGACTTTCGCACGCCCGTCCCGAACTGATTGTGCCAGTAAGTGCCATGGAGCGCATAGCCCTGTGTGAAATACTGGACGAAGGGCACCTTACGCACGTCATACTCTTCGCCTCGCAAGGTACCGGTCATATCGTCGTAGAGTAGCTTGGCATAGATGTTGAAGGTTCCGACCGGCGTCTCGAAGCCATCTCGACCGGTTGAAACGCCCGCGCTGAATACAGGCAGATCGCCTTCATATGCGGTTAGCTGCTGTCGCGTCAGGTCGACGTCGATGCGCTGCGGCCAGAGCGCGGGCGACCAGTCGGGCACTCCGGCCTGCCGTGCCACCGGCTCCAACGCGATCCCATGCGCCACGGCGACCTCGCGGCCAAGCTGCCCCATCAGCACCTCGTAGAGCATAAGCATTTCAGCGCCGTTCGCCTTGGCTCGCTCTTGGAAGAACGCTGGCACGTTTTCCGGATGATATTCGAGACGTGCCCGCTCGAACCATTGGACAACCATCTCCTGCCCGTCCGGCGCGGGTTCCACGTAGCTTTCGCTGATGGGGTAGCCGAAGACAGGCAGACCACCGTGTTTGTTCCAGAACTGGAGAAATTTCCCGATCACCGTGTATCCCGTCTCCGGGAAAAGCCGGCCGGGACCTGCCGGACCGATGGGAAACTCTTCACCGCCTGCACGCGCCCGACCGAGCAACCCGAGTAATACGCTCGAGGAGGTTCCGGCGAATTCGGCGTGGTATTCCATGCGCGCCCGCTCGAAATACTGAACCGGCCGGCCGTGCTCCTCGATAACCTCCGTGAGGGGGTAGCCGAAGCGCATCACCTGCCCGTGGGCACGCCAATAATCCAGGAATCCGAACCGGTTGTCGAGATGGTGGCCCGTGAGGGGGAAATAGACGCTCTGGGGGCCGCCCACCTGCCAGGCCTGTGCACGGTGCGGCTGGCTCAAGGCAGCGAACAAGGAGATGGCAAGCCCGGCCAGGATCGTGGTTCGACGCATCGACAATGCTCCTTGGTCGGCTACAAAACACCGGAGTTCCGCAATCATAGCAGCTTGTGCGCCGCGGTTGCTCCTCAGCTACCTGCTCGCGCGATCCAGATTAGCTCGCCGCCTTCCTGCACCACCGGGCCACGATCCCACGAGCCGTAGAGCGCCTCGACCGAAAACCCGCAGCGGGCCAGCAGGTGCTCGAACTCGTAGCGGAAGATGTACCGCATCTTGAGCGCCCGGTAGTAGCGATTGAGCACCCGCCCGCGCGAGTCGAGCTCGTCGTAGATGAAATACTGCTCGATCTCCTGTCGCGGCTGATGATAGTGCACTGTTGCCCACTCCACTAGGAGATGGCCTGAGCGCGGATCCACGAACTCGTCGCCGGTTCGATGCAGTGCACCACTGGGCTCGTTCGTGTTGGCGACGATCGTGGCGAGGTTCGGATCGAAGAAGTTCAGCGCCAGGCGCCCACCCGGCAGCAGGTGGCGCCGAATATTCTCGAGCGCGTCGATCTGATCGCGCGGTGTCAGGAGATGCAGGAACGCTCGGAAGGGCACGTAGATCAATGCGAACTGTTGCGCGCGGGAGAAGCTGCGCATATCGCCCTCGCCAAGGGTTATGCGCCCACGAATGTCGTCGGGCAACGCCGCGACCTTGCGCCGGGCACGTGCAAGCATCGGCACGGACGAATCGAGACCCACCACCTCGACACCGCCGGCAGCAACCGGAATGAGCACGCGCCCGGTCCCGCAGCCGAGCTCCAGGCATGGGCCATTCGCGCGCCGGCCTTCCTCTGCGTAGAACGTGATGTCGTCGAGATAATCTTCATAGACCAGGTCGTACAGCTCGGGATAGAGGGTGTAATCGTCGCGCATGTGCAGGATCTCCCACTACAGCTATCCGGAGTATAATCTATGGGCAGCCCACGCCCGCACGGTGAAGGCCCGGGATGCCAGCGTGGAGGAAAGGGAGGAACGGCGATGCCGCTGGAAACGAAGCTACGCGAACATAAGGTCGTGCCACTCTGGACGCTGCCGGATAAGTATGGAGAGGCGTTTAACCTGGCCAAGCAGCGGGGCCGGGATCACTTCATTTTGCTCGTCTGCGCACCCGGCGCCGATCCGGCACCGTTCTTGAAGGAGCTTGCGCCGCGCATGGCGGACCTCCGCAGTTTTTCGGTGGCCGGAATCGCGGTCGTCGCCTCCGAGGACGACGCGGGCTCGCTGCCGACGCTCCCTTTCCGGGTGTTCATCGACGCCAACGGCAAAGTGCGGGATCGCTATCTATCGGACGATGCAGTGGCAGGCCTCTTTCTCCTCGATCGCTACGCCGATCTCTATCGCCAATGGCTCGTCCAGAAGATCGCCGATCTTCCCGACGCCGAGGAGGTGGCGGGATGGATGGAAGCGATCGGGATGCAATGTAGCGTCTGAGCCGTCGCCCGGCTCCGGACGGCCGAGATTCTTCACGGGGACTACGCATGCGGCTTTTCAATACGCTTACACAACAGGTCGAGCAGCTCGATTTTCCGGACGGTATCGTCCGGATGTACGTGTGCGGCATCACGCCCTATGATTCGAGCCACCTCGGCCATGCGCGTGTCGCGATCGTCTACGACA
This sequence comes from Chloroflexales bacterium, assembly GCA_038254585.1. Lineage (GTDB taxonomy): Bacteria > Chloroflexota > Chloroflexia > Chloroflexales > Kallotenuaceae > JBBSGA01. Next base: position 8,691 of record JBBSGA010000126.1, read on the forward strand.
CGCTGCGGCGCTTGCTCGAGCATGCCGGCCTCGACGTGCACTATGTGCAGAACGTGACCGACATCGACGATCCGCTTTTCGAGCGCGCCGATCGGGATGGCGTCCCGTGGGACGAGCTGGGCAACCGCGAGATCGAGCGCTACCTCCAGTCGCTCGCGCGCGTCAACGTTCCGAGGCCGCGCTTCTACGTCCGGGCCACCGAGATGATCGAGGAGATGCAGCCGATCATCCAGCGCCTGATTGACGAAGGACACGCCTACGTGTCGGACGGCGCCGTCTACTACAGCGTCAAGTCATTCCCGAAGTTCGGCGAGATCTTCCACGCGGACTATGCCGAAATGCTCGCGACCGCCAACGAGCGCGGTAACTTTCCCGATGACCCCAAGAAGCGCGATCCGCTGGATTTCGTGCTGTGGCAGCCGTCGGCGCCATCCGAGCCGAGCTGGCCCAGCCCGTGGGGACCGGGACGGCCAGGCTGGCATATCGAGTGCTCTACGATCGCAACGCACTACCTCGGGCCGCAGGTCGATATTCATGGCGGCGGGGCGGACCTGATCTTTCCACATCATGCCGCGGAGATTGCCCAGGCCGAGCCCGCCAATCATCATTCGCCCTTCGTGCGCTGCTGGATGCACGTCGGGATGATCTACCTCGACGGCGAGAAGATGTCGAAATCGCTCGGCAACATGATCTTTGTGGACCAGGTGCTGCAGAAGCACACGGCCGATGGCCTGCGGCTGTCGATGCTGGCCCATCGCTATCGCGACGAGTATACGCCGACGGAGGCCGAATTCGAGCAGGCCGACCATCTTGCCGGCCGGCTGCGCGAGGCGCTGGAGGCACGCTCGTCCGGCAGCGGCTCACCGCTCGATGGAAGCGAGCAGCACACGCGGTTCCTTGCCGCGCTCGACGACGACTTCGATACCCCGAGCGCGATCGACGCTCTCGGCAAGCTGGCCGGCCACATCGTCGAAGCGGTCGAGTATGGCCGGGACGTCCGGCCGGCTCAGACGACTCTGCGGGAGCTTACCGGGATTCTAGGCCTGACGCTCGGCCGGCCTCAATAGGTCACTGTGACGGCTCCCTGCCGGAGGATCTTCGGCCGCGGAGCCGTGAGGTCGATGATCGTCGACGGGACGTCGCCTCGTGTTGGCCCCCCGTCGACGATCATCGGCAGACGGTCGCCCAGCTGCTGCATCACATCGACCGCGGTCGACGGGTTCGCATGCGCATGCAGGTTCGCGCTCGTCGCGGCCAGAGGCTGTCCCAGGCGGCGAATCAGCTCGCGCAGCCACGGATGGTCCGGGATGCGCACCGCGACGGTCGCACCCCCTGCAAGCAAGACCTCGGGTAGATCCGGTGCGGCCGGCACGACGAGCGTCAGGCCACCCGGCCAGTAGCGTGCCGCGAGGTCGGACGCCGCCGGTGGAACCGCCGGGCAGACCGTGGCAAGGTCTCGCGGATCGGCCAGCAGCAGCGGAATAGCCTGCCCGAGCGGCCGGTCTTTGATGCGGAAGAGCTTGGCGATCGCTTCGCCGCTCAACCCCGCTGCCCCTACTCCGTAGACCGTATCGGTCGGGAAGGCGATTGCCTCGCCTTGCCGGAGCAAGCCGAGCGCCGCGTCGAGCGTGTTGGGATCGGCGGTCGATCGGACGATAGCCGGCATGGGCAGCCTACTCCATGAGCCGCTCAAGACGCGTGTAAAGCGTGCTTGAGATGTGCTAAGTCGAGGTTCAAGATGGCCTCGCTAATTGCTGCTCAGCGGCTGCAGCCAGCCTTCTCACCTCCTGCCATGCAGGATGATCGCAGAGCGCGTCCGTTGTCCAGAGCGCCTGTTTTGCGCCCATCTCCGACAACAAGTGATCGAGAGCAGTGACTGCCTCTGCTTGCTCTCTTGTAAGATGGCCCTCTTCCACAAGCTGCGGTACCAGCCTGGCAGCGTCATCGAACTCGAGCCCTAGTTCGTCGACGAGTGGTAACACGTCCATAGGCTCCAGGTAACCGATTTGCCGTGTTGCGGGAGCGGCCAAGTTAGCCAGTACATTTCGAAGTTCTAGAACGGTTTTGTGTACGTCCTGCGTCGTCATCGCCGTCTTCCTCTCAAGCTAAACTGGTGCTCACAGGATCGGCCGGTATCCTCTGATCGTCAACGGATAATTCTCGATCGACCCCATGCATGACTAGAAACACGCCAGTACGGTTGAGGTCCATGATGACCGCCGCCTGGATGCCACCGGATCAATTGTCCTGTCGGTTTGCCTTCTGGCGAATATTCCCGGAATACCCAGCCGCTGCCTTGCTTACTTCCCTTCCCCAGTACCTCGACCTTCCATCCGGGTGTCTCTCCAAGAAAGCGCTCGACCTCTGCGGGTGTCTTGCCGGAAAGGGACTCCGGATTCTGTCGTCGATAGAAATGATAGTGCGCTCCGTAAAGTATAAGTTGCACTGCGATGATGCGTTGTATAGCATTCTCGACGCACAGTGTAGCGTGCTACTGTAAATGTACATCATGCGAACACAACGGGCAAAGCGCCTATAATCGAATACCATGATAATTCGACAGGCGAGGCTTAAACTCGACTTTATCCATTTCAGGCAGCGTAGCATAAGGTATCGACGAGACCATGCAGGACACTGCTCGGAATTGGAATAACTCTGGTTTGCGCTGCGGAGTTCGTGAATTTCATCGTGCTCCACAGCGCCTGGCGGACCAGCGCGAGCGCGTCCGCGAAGGTTGCCTCAGTCTTGCGGTACCATGCCGCCGTGCGCACCGGCAACTCCGCGCCCTCCGTCAGGCGCTGCGCCAGCAACGTCACCAGCAAGAACACTCCCAACAGGATGGGCGGTGCGCGCTCAATCGCCAACGTCGACCACTGCCGTTGCGTTTCCAAGCCCAGGTGCTCCCGGGCTTCCTCGAACGTCACGTCCTCACTCCAGCGCAGCACAAACCACTCCACGATCTGCACCGGCGTCACCGTCTGGTCAGTCGCGAAGAACGCCTGCGTCTCAAGCTTGCCCAGGGGGTCGCGCACCAGCACCCAGCGCAGCGGCAAGGGGTCCGCGCCCGGCGTATACCACAGCGCCGTTCCGCTCGACCGCTCTACCGCCCGCTCCTCGCCCCCGTACCAGCGCACCGTCCGGCCGCCCACACCGTCTCAGGGTCCTGCACGCGGGCCTTCAAGCTGGCTTGGCGCACACCTTTCTTCGGTTTTGGTCCGCGTTTGCCAGCGACGGGGGCTGGCGGCGGGGCGTGCAAGACCGCATCCAGGCGCAAGCGCGAGACATACGTGACCGGCACGGCCAAGTGCGCACAGCGCAGGCCGAGTGTGACCGCAGCCAAGCCGCCATCCACGACGAGCACCACGGGGCACGTAGGCAGCCAGTGCCGGACCGCGCGGCTCATCTGGACCAGCCAGTCGATGCTGGTCTTGTGGCGTTTGCCATTGGCCCGGTTGGTTTTCTCACTGGGGGCCAGCACCGTCAAGAAGGGCAACGCCCAGATGCGGGGACTCCACGGCACGGCCACGAGCAGCATCATGCTGACCCAGCGCAACCCAAAGCTGGTCACGGTGTGGTGCTTACTCGAGCGCACGGCATTGCGGAAGGCGCCCTTCTGCTTGATCTGCTGGCCCATGCGCCGCTCCAGCGTCTCATCCGCGGCCATGACCACCGGGGCACCGCCGGCCACAAAGGCCGCAACCAGCAAGCCGAGCAAGATCTGGCTGAGGCGCAAGCCGGACCACTTGGCGCGATTGAGCACGCGATGATAGTTCTGGAACTGGCGCTCGTCACTGAGGCCCATGACGCGCAAGCTGGCGGTGACAGGGGCTTGCCCGGCGCCAAGATGGCTCCACCCACCAAGACTTGAGCCCAATCCCAGATCCGTTCACTGAAGGCTTGCGCAAACGGTCGGAGGACGCGCTTAATAGTGTCTGGCAGGTGAAGCATCATGACTCTCCTTGGTCGGAAAGTCAGCTTGCCCTGCCATCACTATTTTGTCTACCCAATGGATAAAGTCGAGTTAAAGAGATATCCACGCGTACCTGCTACCGCCTGACAGCAGGCTCTCGGCAAAACAAGGATAAAGACTATGCTCGATCCACGTGTTTCCAAAATGGCCGATGTTCTGGTCAATTACTGTCTCGAGCTCAAGCCGGGCGATACGTTTCTGATGGCCGGCACCTCGCTGGCTGCTCCCCTGATCCGCGAGACATATCGCGCCGCGTTCCGCGCCGGCGCCCATCCGGTTGTGCGCGTCTCCCTGCCCGGCCTCGACGAGATTCTGTACGCCGAGGCAAGCGCAGAGCAGCTACAGTTCGTGCCCCGCATCACACGCGAGGAAGTTGAGTTTTTTGATGCCCGCCTGGTGATTCAGGCAGCCCAAAACACGCGATCGCTGAGCGGCGTCGATCCGCAGCGCATGACGCTGCACCAGGCAGCCATGGGTTTCATGGGACGCCGGCTCATGGAGCGCTCGGCCTCCGGCGAGCTCCGGCGCTGTCTGACTCTCTTTCCGACCGAGGCGCACGCACAGGACGCGGAGATGTCGCTGGCAGACTACGAGAATTTTGTCTTCGAAAGCTGCCTGCTCGATCAGCCCGACCCGGCTCAGGCCTGGCGCAACGTTCGTGCCGAGCAGCAGCGGATCGTCGACTATCTGACGGCCCACGACACGATCCATATCGTCGCTCCCTGCACCGATATTACCTACCGGGTGGGCGGGCGCACCTGGCTCAATTCGGATGGCAAGCGCAACTTCCCCAGCGGCGAGGTCTTCACCGGACCGATCGAGGACTCTGCCGAGGGCCACGTTCGCTTCACCTACCCGGCGATCTATAATGGCCGCGAGGTCGAAGACGTCCGGCTGACCTTCGAGGCCGGCAAGGTGGTCGACGCGACCGCGAGCCGCGGGCAGGAGCTCCTCCTGGCGATGCTCGAAACCGATCCCGGCGCGCGCTTTCTCGGCGAGGTCGCCTTCGGCCTCAACTCCGGCATCCGCCGCTTCACCCGTAATATCCTCTTCGACGAGAAGATCGGCGGCACGATGCACATGGCGCTCGGCCGCTCCTACCCCGACTCGGGTGGCAAGAACGACTCGGCGATTCACTGGGATTTGATCTGCGATCTGCGCGACGGCGAAGTAACCGCCGATGGCGACGTCTGCTACCGGGCCGGCAAGTTCTTGATCTGACGTGGCTGCAGTGTAAAACGTAACGCCATTATAAAACTGCGCGACTTGGACGCTGGTATCCTACAAATTGCGCAACGCCACAAGGTGGCCTCAGGCCGACGAAGTCACGAACGTTCGTGATTGTTATTCTATCCAACTTACCCATTGTGCTAGATCACAGCGAGTGCGGCAAGGGCACGGAGGGGTTGACCAGTCATCACGTTGAGAACAAGGCCAAGAGTATGCGCTGCCAGCTTGGCCTGCAGCCGCGCGAGCAAGCCAGACATACCCTTGGCCTTGTTCTCTTCGATCGCGAACTGCCCCGCCAACTGACGATTGATCGTTTCGATCATCTGGCGAAAATGGCTCACCAGTCGCGTCAGCCCTTTTGGCACCTGCGTCAACTGATTGTCGCGCTGCGGCGTCAACAGCGTTACGCCATGCACCTCGTGCAACTCGCCTTGCAACGGTGCATTGATATACGCTTTGTCGCCCAAGGCCAGCAGGTCCGTTTTGTCACGCAGCAATTGGTCGGTGAATGTGCCATCCGTGAGATGGGCTGGTGCCAGAGCAAAGTCGGTGATAATCCCATCCGCAGTCGTCAGCAGATGCAGCTTGAAGCCATAGAACGTCTGCTTCGTGGTCGCATTGTAGCCGGAGCGAGCCCAGCCGTACCAGCGATGCTGCCCTCGCGCGTGATGAAAGCCAACGACCGGCAGTGGCAGACTGTCAAGCACACACAGCGGACGTTCATCGGGAGGCAGCAGGGCGAGCAGGAAGCCGAGGAGCTGGCGGCGGATGGTGTTGGTGCTTCGGCCAAGGCGCGACGACGACGATTGTAGCGTGAGCGGTCGGGAAGCAAGGGAAAGAGGGCACGATGGTTGCGGGCAACATAGTTCAGGAAGATAGTCTCATCGTGCAAGCCGACAAGTTCAGCGACCAGGGTCAAAGTGATGAGCTCGCTGTCGCTAAAGGTCGAGCGGGGACCAGGACGATGGTCATGGGGAAGGACAGAGGCTTGGAAGAGCTCATCAACGATGACATAGGCATAGGTGCACAAATCCTCGAAGGTCTGTATCATGGTTGGGTCTCCTTGTTCCGTGCGGGGCTTGTGACAGCAGCCGTATCGTAACCAGGAGACGTTCGTTTAGCCAAATCGATCTAGCACAATGGGTAATTATTGTAGAATCACCTCGTTGACGGGATTTGTAAACTTGGGGGATCGTATAGAGTTTGACCCGGCCAAACATTCCCTCACTCTCGCGATCGATCAAGAGGTAGCTGACGTATTGTGCAGGGGCCGCCATATCCTGGCCACCTCGTCCATGATCGTCTTATGCTAGCCCCAGTGCTTACGTACGGCTTGCCGCACGTCACGAAGACCAACCTGCTCCCGCTCGAGCTCCCGAACGTCCTCCTGCAAAAAACTAAAAGGGGTGAAATGCCAGACGAAAGAGGCTAATGCCCACTCATGCATCAGTTAGCTACTGTTCGGTTTCCAGAGGACATCCCATGTGGCTACCAGTGACCTTTAAGTGTTTAGAAGGGGGTGCTGATGCGGGTTCTCCTCGTTAACCCGCCGGTGTACGATATTCGGTTCCCCTGGGCACGGTTTCAGCAAGCCACCTTGCTGCTCCGGCTTGCAACGGTCCTCAAGCACGAAGGTCATGAGGTCAAGCTTGTGGACCTGTAAGGTGTACCCTCTTGTCAAGACACCAAAATCGGCCGGCTTAAGGTAGAGGTTCCTCCTTTCAGGTCAAGCACCCAACCGGGTGCAGGGCACAGCAGGGTGGCCACCACCACCACCATCCGTGGGGTTTCCGTGTTTGCG
>JBBSGA010000127.1:0-15537 GCA_038254585.1 Chloroflexales bacterium
CCCCGCGGCGCCCCCCCGGGGGCGACGGGGTGCCCCGGCGACCAGGAGAGCAAGGCGAAGGACAGATCGAGCCGGCCTATTGCACGATCACCGGACCAGCTGTGATCTCCGGTGGTCCCGCGACCAGCTCGGCAATGTTCTGCCTGACCCAATCCGCCGCCAGTCGGGTCGATTCCTCGGCCCCGGCTTGCGTTTCAAAGATACTGATCGACGCGACCATACCCTCGCCTGCATTGATCAAATACTAGGCGATGTAACCAGGTGCCTGGCGGACGATCGGCACAAAGCCTTCCTGCACCCGTCGCGTCAGTTCCTCGACCGAGGTCGTCTTGTACCGCCGAATACTTACGTACATGCTGGACTCCTTTGGCTATCACGCCGTTCAACCAGAAAACCGTGACGCTGTGACGACACCGACCATACCTGACAGCGTGCCAGAACGCGCGCCGGGATGCTGCAATGGCGCTACGAAGGAGGTCGCCGCGGCCGAGACAGATGCGGACGCCCCCTGCATCCGCGCCGGCTCAGGCCGGCAGCAAGGCCACCACCTCGCCGGCCATGCGGAAGATCTCCTGAGTCAGCTGCTCCGCCAGCGCAATCCGGCGCGGCCATGCCGCCTCCGCCGAGAAGCCGAGCATGGCGTTCAGACCGCGCGCCTGATCGTCGAAATGTGGCTGCTGATCCGCGGGCGCGTCGTTGTGCAGCACGCTGGTGGACAGCCAGTGCGTGAGGGCGATCCAGAACATCGCTTCGCGCGGGAAGCCCTCGTCGATCAGCGCCTGGCCTGCGTCGACCATGTAGGGGCGCAGGTGTGCCTGGATCTTGAAATCGTAGGGCGCGGGCGTGTGCTTCAGCGCGACGGCGCGATCGAAGGCGACCGCCGCGTCGTCCAACGTCGCCTGCACCGCGTCCGCGCCCATGCCGGCGGAGCCCCAGACCGTGAGCGCGCGCTCGTGCAGGTCGAGCCGGCCCTGCTCCTCCAACAGGTCGCGCAGCAGCGTGAGCGTCCTGCGATGCGTGGGCCGCGCCAGCCGGGCGAGCGCCAGCACCGCACAGAGCTCATTCAGGAAGAACCAACTTGCTGCGAGGCGCGCTCCAACGGGCGCCGCGCGCATCGCGCCAAGCTGCTGCACGGTCGCCGCCATGGCCGCTTCACAGCGGGCGCGCACCCAGCGCTGCTGCGCGAACTCGACGGCCACGGCGCGCTGCAGCGGCGCAAGCATGCCCAGCGGGTCAGCCAGGATCGTCGTCGTCGAAAAGTTCGGCCCGATGCCCGCGTCGGCCAGGATCACGTCGGGGCTGGCGTGCTGCTCCAGGCCCATAAAACCTGCCTCGATCATGAGGCCACGATACGGGCTTTCCAGGTTCTCCTCCATGGGTTTCGTGCCGCCCGTCGAGACGACGATCACGTCGACATCACGATACAGCGCGAATGGTGCGTCGGGTGGCAGGGCAGTGATGCTGCCGAACAGATAGGCGCCGGCAAAGCCGGGCAGGTGGCTGGCCTCGCCCTCGACCCACGACCGGGTGCGGGCGATGACCTCGGCGACCGGCAGCGTGCGGCTCGCGGAGCGCGTGACGGGTGGTGTGGCGCGGGCGGCGATCATTGAGCTCCCTCCTTGGTGCGCGCTGGTATGGGAGGGAGCGTAGCAGAGCCGGCGTTGTACCGGCGTGAGACCGGCGTTGCACGGCGCGTTAGGTCGGCAATCCAGGCTCCAACGCGATCGCGATGGCCCGCGCTTCCGTGCACGCCCGTCCCTCGGTCCATGCCGCCGCAAACGCGGCGTCGCCGAGCACGGCGCGCGCCGCGGCTACCGCTGGCGCGAAATGGGTAGCGAAAATGTCTGAGGTGAACATGACGGCGAGCCCCGACAGCCGTCCGCCACCGAGACGCTCGACATACCCCGCCACCCGGGCCACGCGGAGCTGCTCCGCGCGGGCCGGCGCGGCATCCGGTGCAGCCAGGCCGCGCTGGCTGAAGAGCCAGCCCCATCCCTCCAGGCAGAGCGCAACCATCGAAGGGAAGCTCAGCGCGTGCCACAGCTCCAGGCTCTCGCGCAGCAGCGCCGCCGCGCGGCGCTGGTCGCCCTCGAGCAGCGCATAGCCGCCGAGGTCCAGCAGCGCGGCCGCGACCCCCTGGCGCGTGCCGGCTGCCCGCTCGATGCCGAGCCGCTCGATATTCAGCGCGCGGGCGTGGGCGAGGTCGCCGCGCAGGAAGGCCTCAGCAGCTTGCACGGCGAGGACCTTGGCGCTCGCCCACGGGCGATCGATGACGCGCCAGCAGGCCATGGCGTCCTCCAGCGCGGCGCGGGCGCCGGGCGCGTCGCCGAGCGCCTGGCGCACAGCGCCCAGCCACTCCAGCGCGTTGGCCAGGGCAGGCAGGTCGCCCAGCGCGCGCCAGAGCGCGACGCTCGCCTCGAGCTGGGCCCGTGCGACGGGCAGGTCATTCTCGATCCAATGCAGGAACCCGGCGACGGCAAGCGCGTGCGCATGGAGTGCCGGCGGCAAGGGATGCGGCGGCGCGCCCGCGCGCGGCGTCAGGCCAACGGCCACCAGCGCCTGCTCCACCCAGACCCGTCCGTCTGCCGTATGCGCCCGCAAGGCCCAGAAGCGCTCGAGCGCCGTCACGATCCGCAGGCCCATGACCGCGCGATCGGCGGCATCCGGCGTGGGCCGCGCGACCACGCCCTGGGATGGCCCGACCGGGTCCAACAGCCATCCCAGCGCGGCCGCCAGGTTGGCATAGTCCTCGTCGAGTCGATCGAGCCAGGTCCCCTGCGCCGGTCCGAGGAGCTCCGGCTCTGCTCGCTCGGCCAGCTCCAGGTAATAGCGCGCGTGGCGGTCGTGGAGCACGCCGGCATCAGCCCGCACCGCCAGCTGCTCCAGCGCATATTCATGGATCGTTTCGAGCATGGTAAAGCGCGGCCCATCCGTCGACGCCACCGTTTCGAACCGGACCTGGAGCAGGCTTTTGTCGACGAGCGCGTAGAGCAGCTGCAGCAGGGCCGCGGCCGTGTGAAGCTCGGGCGTGACACCCGCGACGACCTGCTCGACCGCCGGGAGCGTACACCCCCCGGCAAAGACGGCCAACCGGGCGAACAGCGCCTGCTCGGGCGCCTCCAACAGGCTGTAGCTCCACGCCAGCGTGTCGCGCAGCGTCCGATGGCGTGCCTCGCGCGCGGCCGCGCCGCCGACCAGCAGGGCGAGGCGCTGATCCAGGCGCGCGAGCAGCGCCGCGGGTGACAGGAGCTTGATCCAGGCGGCGGCCAGCTCGATCGCCAGCGGCAGCCCATCCAGCCGCGCGCAGATCGCCGCGACAGCGGCGGCGGCCTCGGCGGTGAGGGCCAAGCCCGGCCGCACCGCCCGCGCGCGATCCACGAAGAGCCGGACCGCCGCCACCTGGAGCAGTGCCGGGAGGTCCGGCGTCTGATCGGGCGCGGGCAGCGCCAGCGGCGGCACGGCAAATTGGCGCTCGCCTGCCAGGTGCAACGGCACCCGGCTTGTCGCGAGTGCCGTGACTCCCGGAGCCGTCGCCAGCAATTCGGCCACGAGCGGCGCCGCCGCCGTGACCTGCTCGAAGTTGTCGAGCACGAGCAGCGCCTGCCGCTCCCTGAGCGCGGCCGTGAGCACGGCGAGGGCCGGCCCCACCCGCCCGCGAGGCGCGGCCAGCGCGGCCGGCTCCTGGAGCGCGAGCGCCTGCACGATCGCGGCCGGCACACGCGCGGGATCCACGACCGCCGCGAGCGGGACGAACCAGGCGCCACCCGGGAACTCGTCGAGCAGCTCGGCGGCAAGCTGGCAGGCCAGACGCGTCTTGCCAACGCCGCCAGGCCCCGTAAGTGTTAACAGCCGGCAGCCACCATCGGCCAGCAGGCGCCGCAGCAGCGCCAGCTCGGCCTCGCGCCCCACCACGGGGTCGAGATGAGGCGGTAGATTATGGCGCGACGGCGGTGCGTCATGCCGTTCGAGCAGGCGCTCGTACAGTTCACGCGTTGCCGCATCCGGCTCCACGCCCAGTTCCCGTTGCAGCGTGGTCGCGCAGGCGTGAAAGACGCGCCGGACCGCAGCGTGGTCGCCGCGTGCGGCGTGCAGGCGCATCAAACGCCCGTAAGCAGGCTCGCACAGCGGGTCGGCCAGCAGGAGCCGCTGCGTGGCGGTGACTGCGGCGTCGAGATCCCGCGCCGCTTCGGCCAGCTGGGCCAGCTGCTCGAGTGCGTCGAGGTACGCCTGGCGCAGCCGCTCGCGCTCCGGCGCCAGCCACGTATCGTAGAGGCCGGGGAGCAGATCACCCGCGTAGACCGCGACGGCCGTGCCAAGCGCCACGCGCGCTGCCGCCGCGTCGCCGGCGCGTGTGGCCTGCGCGGCGTGCGCCAGGGCGCGCTCGAAGTCGTCCACGTCCAGCGACCACGCGCCGTCAGGCTGCCAGTGCAAGGTGGCGCGGTCGGCACGGAGGGCGCACGCGGCGTCCGGCAGGGTCCGGCGTAGCAGCAGCAGCAGACTCCGCAGATTGGCATAGGCCTGGGATTCCGCCGAGTCCGGCCAGAGCAGGAACGCGATCTGGCGCCGGGGCTGGGGCGCCGCGCGATGGAGCAGCAGATAGGCCAGAAGCGCCTGCAGCCGTGGTGAGGCGTCGAGCGACAGCGGCGCATCGCCACAGACGAGCTCGCAGGTGCCAAACAGGTGGACCTGGAAAGTCCGGATCATAGGGTGCTCGATCGTTGCAGCCAGTATAGGGCGGGGGTCAAGCGAACCCGTGCGTTGGAGTGCGAGCAAGAGTTGATACCGCTGGCGAAGTCGTCGAAGTTCCGTGCAAGCCTCCGGCAGGAGGCGTTGGCAGTAGCCCGGCGACTTCATCGCCGGGGCGTAGGGCGTTCGCCAGCGGTATCAGAGTTGTCAGAGCGTAACCCTCCTCGGGGATGTGCTACGATCGCGGCTGCTTAGACCCGTTTCATCGCTCATCCAGAGGAGGCCACCATGCATCCTAACACAGATGCCGCCCGCTTGGAACAGTTGATCACGACTATGACCGCCCGCATGACGCGCATCGCTGGCAGGCTCGGCGCCTGGGTCTAGGACGCTCCCCGTGACCTCCAGCAGATTGAGCAGCACGTTCTCCGCATTGTCAAGGAGTTGGCGCCAGCTTGGTTGCCGGCCTCTGTGCCCTGCTTGCCCCCGCCCCGCCCAGTCCCTGTTCTGGCTACATAGCGTATCCAGTTCAAATTCGCTGTCAAGGCGGTGCATGCCTGCACGCATACCTCAGACGTCGTAGCGTGGTAGGCGGGGATGGGCTCCGTCGCCAGCACCGGTGCGTGCTGTACCACCATCGCTCAGTGATCGTGCGCTCCGCGGGGTAGCACCCGCTCGCGCTCGTTCCGCACGGCCGTCAGGTCCTGCTGGATCGCCTCCAGTAAGGCCCGCCGCTCCTCGGGGCCGTCCTTGCTCACCGACGAGCCTTTGTAGACGAAATAGGCCCGCGCGACCGTGAAGATGATGAGCACGAGGACGCTCGCGGCAATCCGGCCGGCGAGAATCCGGAGCAAGCCGAGCCAGAAAGCGCGCAGGCTCAGCACCGCGCCATGCCAGTGGTACTCCAGCGCCATGTGGCGGTACTCCAACAGGCTTTCGGTCGTCACCGCCACCACAAAAATCAGCACCATCACCCAGAGCAAGTTGTAGTCGCGCCACAGTCGTTGCATCATGCTCCTTGCGCTATGCCGCTACGGGGGGCCTGGCGTGCTGCAGGGGACCGCGGCTGCGCCGTGATCGCCCAGTCAAGCTGCGCGGCCTGGTGGTGGAGCCCTGCGGCGCGCCCGCAGGCGGCCTGCCTGGTCCACGCGGGTCTCGGCCGCTGCCCGCATCCCCGCCGCCGCATCTTCCCGCAGGTGCGGCACCCATCGACCACGTGGCTGGCGTGATCGCGGAGTATAGGCGCTGCTCGCGGCCGGGCGGGATGCCGGCTCGGGACCGGGGTCGTGCGCCTGTGCCACCAGCGTGGCACCTGACCGCGCGCTCCCATACCAGGCAGGCCAAGCAGACGCGCGCGCACCGGCGGCCGTCGTGCGCCCAGGACCACCCGGCGATCATGACGCCGCGTCCACACGCATCCTCGCGCAGGTGGACAGGTCCAGGGGCCAAGCGCGTCGCTACGGCCGGGCGCTCCTGGTGGTCAGCGCGCGCCCGGCCTGGTGGCACCCACGGGACCCGCGCGGCTTAGCGCGCCCGACCCCGTTGGACGACGTTGAGCAGCGCCAACAGGATCAGGGCACCCAGGAACGAGACGAGCAGCCCGGGCAGGCTGAAGTTGCTCTGGTTGATCGTGCGCGTGCCCAAGAGCGGCGCGAGCAGGAAGCCCCCCAGAAATGCGCCGACAATCCCGACGATAATGTTCATGATCATGCCTTCCGGATGATGCATGACCAGGCTGGCGAGCCAGCCAATGAGGCCACCAACAATGAGCCAGAGGATGAAGTTGATCATGGGTACGTTCCTCCTTGAACCGGATGGACCCTGCCCGTGTCCATCGCTTTACATAAATACCTCAAGCAAGCGGCGTGCCACTTCGGGCTGGTCGGGCTGCCCGGCCCGAGCTGCCGCGACCGGGCCGGCGGGTGCCGGGCTGTCCGTCTCCATGTGCAGGAAGCGCCAGCACTGCTCGTGCGGGATCGTCGTCAGCGATCGCCGCCGCGACCGCCGCGACCAGGCCGTCCCGCACGTCCAGCTTCCGCAGCATCGCCGGTGGAATGTCGTTCGTCACCACGTCGCCCTGCGCGACGTCGCGCAGATCGACGAGCAGCGCGCCGCGCCCGTGCTGGCGGTGCGTGGTCCACGCGCCAGAGCTCAAGCGCGGTGCAGGGCATGGAGCGCGGCGTCGGCAAGCTCTGCCGGCGTAACGGTTGCATCACGCAGGAGCGTGCGGAGCTGCGCCAGTGCCTCAGCTCGCTCGGCAGCCATCACTGATTTCCCCAGGTCGCACGCATAGCAGCCTGCCGCATGGCCGCTGCAGGACGGATCGAGCAGGCACGAGAGAACGGCGCTTGCCGCGGGCGTCCCGTCCGAACAGGTGGTTCGGAAGGGGCCGCGACAGCTTGACCTCGCCAACCCTGCCGCAGCGTCAAGGCCGTCGCTCCGCTCGCAAGCGCCATCGTCGCGGGCTCCTCGGCGGCCTTGACCCCGCTCGCCCGTACCGTCGATGGCCCGACCTGCCAGGGTGCGGGTCCCTGCAAACGGAAGGAAGGCCGCCAGCGGATGGCCTGTCCGCTCATGGTGGCGCGACGAGCACTCCACCACCCAGGGACGAGCTTATGAGGCCCCAGGTCGGCCGTTGGCCGTGCTGTCCCCATCCCGCAGCGTGCCTTCGATTGGGAGGTAGCGTGTGAGGCCCCCGCCTGCACGCCCCCTGGCTCCTGTGGCAGAACCGCTCCACCCCTCCCGATCACATGGACGGAGTACGCCACTGGCCGAAAGGCACGACTGCCGTCAGCAGTACAGGCGGGGGGATCACACGCTACCGCTCTCCTGACGCTGAAGCTGGGCCTTACGCGGCCGGCCGACGGGCCGCCGGACCTTCTTGGGCCGGCCGTTCTTTTTGGCGGCTGCCCAGGTATCTAACTCCGGCCGCGTGTACAGGTAGCGCCCCGCCACCAAGGCGCCGAGCTTCCCTGCCTCGGTGAGCTGGTAAATACGGGCGCGCGAGAGGCCGAGATAGGCGGCGGCCTGCGTCGCGTTGATCCAGTCCGTGGGCAGTATCGGTGCCATGGTCGCTCCTTCCTCACTGATAAGCGGCAGCATAGCGCGGGATAAAAGGCTTGTCAACATCCAAGAGATTTGTACGAAGATTGCCCATAAATTGATATATAAAACACTTGACAAAAGATAAATAAAGGAGTAGAATAAGGCTATTAAAACAAACGCCCGCCCGGTGTCATTACCACCGAACGGGCAATACCAAAAGGGAGGCCCCCCCAATGGCACCGTTTATCGTACCACACGCCGGCCCGTCCGCCTTCACCGTCGTCGTCGAGACCCCCAGTACCACCATTCGTGTCCCGGCCCGTGACGCGCAGGCCGCCTTCCAGGCCGCCTGGTTCCAGGCCACTGGCCACGCCGGGAACGCCTACGCCGTGACTGTGCGCATTGAGGGACCTGGCAGCCCCCTGCCTGTCCTGGTTATTCCCGCCCGCGACACCTGGCCCGACGTGGAGCCCGCGCCCTGGGAGCTGGAGCCTGAGCCGTTGGAGATCGAAGAAGACGAAGCCGTCTACGCCTGCGGCTGTGCGCCCGTCGCTGCCCTGGCACTGCCCTGGTAAACGCCGCCGGGGGCCGGGCAACCGGCCCCCAGCCTTGAACAGGAGGGCATGACCCATGGCGACGACGAAACGTATCCCAACAGCCGACGAGCAGGCCCAGCGCGAGGCGCGCACCAGCCAGTTACTTGCACAGCTCGAAGCCGGCGTGGAGGCGATCCAGACTGGCGACGACTTCCGGCGCTACCTGCGCTTCGCGGCCCGGTTCCACAGGTACAGCTATAACAATGTGCTCTTGATCCTGGCACAGCGGCCGGAGGTGACACGGGTGGCCGGCTACCGGGCATGGCAGCGGCTGGGCCGCCAGGTGCGGAAAGGTGAGCGGGCGATCTATGTGTTCGCCCCTCGGCCGTACCTGGTGCAACCGGAGAACGATAACGGCGATGAAGAGACGCGCGCCGGCCTCGCCTTTCGCAGCGTGCCGGTGTGGGACGTGTCGCAGACGGGCGGCGATCCCCTTCCTTCGTTGGATGTGCCAGCCCTCACAGGTGACCACGGGCAGGCCGTGTACGCCGCGCTGGTGGCCTATGCTGAGCGCGCAGGCCTCACTGTGACCAACCACGACCCTGACACCGAGGGCGACGACACGCACAGCAGCTATCACGGCTATTACAGCCCGCGCCGGAAGCTGATCTTTGTGCAGCGTGCCGCGCCGGCGCAGATGGTCAAGACGCTGATCCACGAGCTGGGCCATGTCCTTGACCCGGAACTACTGGCGACGCCGCGCGCGGAGCACGAGACGGTGGCGGAGGCGACGGCGTTCGTGGTGGCCGCGCATGTGGGCATCGACACCGGCAGCTATAGCTTCCCGTACATCGCGGCATGGGCAGGCCGTGAGGAGGGTGCCAGCGTGATCAAGACGGTCATGGGCCGAGTACAGGGCATCGCGCACCGGATTATTGCCGGCATTGAAGACGCAGGGGACGCGGGGGCCGACGAGCCCCCGCCGGCTGCCGCCGCGTTGCGCGTGGGCGCGCGGCTGGCAGCGTAGGCGCAGGGGAGTGGGGCTACCGGCCAATCCTGGTAGCCCACAACGACGCGGGAGGGAGGGATGGTGACGCCGACCCAACTGGATTTGTTTACCGACACGTCGCTGGCGGACCCCGTGCCGGCCCAACCCGGCGCGGCCGCGCGGCCATGGCTGACCTTCGCGACGGTGTGGCAACTGTTCAAGCTTGCCACTTCCCGCCTGATCGTCGCCCACCAGTCCGGCGCAGCGGCCACGATCGCTGTTGCCGCACGGCCCGTACGGGAATTGCTCGCGGCCGGCAAAGGCACGGGGACACGGTACCGGCTCGGCGTCATCGTAGTGCCCCACACCTTTCACGTCTGGCGCGCGCAAGGCACGGAGCCGGTGACAGTCCCCGCCGGCCACGGCCTGATGGTCGAGTACCACGTGCCCGGCGTACGCGGCTACGCCCTGTTTGTTGACCGCGCCGGCGTCGAGGAACGGCGCTGGAGGTGGTACTGGGCAAAGACCGTCCACGTCACCCTGCCGGCCGTTCCCGTGGCCGGCGAGCCCGCCCTGCCCATGCGTCGGGCCGCGTGAGCCTTGCCGACCGCAGGCAACCACCTGGCATGCCGGTGGTCGCATCCAACCGTGCGATCCGTTTTAACGGATTGACATAAACAAGCCAGCGACTGGTTTGACGGATAGTTGCGTAGCGGATGAGGCAAGTAGCCAGCACAGGAGCAAAGGCGAGCAAGGTACGCGAGCGCATGAAGTGCCATAGCTGCGAACAACTACGGCACTTCATCTCGCTCAATGTCAGGGCGACTGGCCCGACGACCACTGTCTCTCTGTCAGCATGCACCCAGCGTCAGAGGCCCCTACCGCGCCTCCTGTGCACTTCACGGCAGCTTCCGTAACACTGGACCTCCCAGCTGCCAGTCTGCGCGTGCTCGCCCCATTAATGTATGCTGTGCGAGAGCATGACGTATGCGGCCACGATACCAGCCACTACAACCGGCGCCTTTGGTGCTCATCCACGAAAACCACGGCGGCCGGGGCATTGCCCCGGCCGCCGTGGTCGATGCCGGTCGCGGCGTACGCGCTACGGCGTCTTGTCGCCGTAGATGTTCTGGTCCAGGCCGCCCGCGCGCGGGCAGGTGTCGCCGGTGAAGGCGCCGGTGCTGGCGTTGAAGGTGCGGCACTGCAGCACGTCCGCGCCGTCGTCGCCGTCGTCGGCGGCGGCCTCACGCTGGTCGACGCCGGCCACGGTGTCGCGCCAGTCGGTCCAGACGCCATACGAGAAGTCACCGACCGAGCTGACCCACAGGTAGTCGCCGGCGAAGGGGACGGTGCGGCCGCCGAACTGCTCATAGTTGGGGTTCGACATCACGTCGGTGACCTTGGTCTTGCTGGTCCAGCTCGTGCCGCGGTCGGTCGAGGCGGCAGCGTAGACGTCCAGCGATGGCACGACCGAGCGGTCGGGGCAGTTGCCGACGGGCCGCGTGGGCGCGTAGCACGGGTCATTGCGGCTGTCCCACCACAGCGCATGCAGCTTGCCGCCGTCGGCCGAGATATCCGGGAAGAGCTGATGACCGCGGCCTTGGGGGTCGATCAAGCGCGGCCCGGTCTTGGCGCCGGTCGCGCCGTTCAGGCGGATGAAGTAGATCCCCGACTGGCTGCCTACGCCCGGCCGGATCGAGCCGTAGGTCGTGCCGGTCTTGACCTCGGTACCTGGCTTGGAGGGATCGTAGACCACGTACACGTCCTCGCTGCTCGTGGCCAGTTGGTCGGCCGTCGAGCGCGCCTGGGTGTCGCGGCGGAAGAAGGTGTAGCCCGACTGGCAGGCATTCGCGAAGTCACCGCAGTCGCGGGCGAGGCTGCCGCCGGCTGCCGGCTCCTCGATCTCACGGTCATCAGGTGCGGACTGCGGCGGCGCCGCTTGCGCCCCAGCAAGGTCCTGCGCGTCATAGCCTTCGAAGGTCGTCAGCAGCCGCGTCGGACCGAAGGTCTGGCCGCAGTCGATAGACTTGGCGTACAGAATCGCGTCCGCCGTGCGCTGGCCCTGGCGCAGCGTCGCGATCAGCGTGACATAGACGTGCCCGTTGCCGGTCACGGCGATGTCCGGGAACTGCACGCTGTTCGCCCGCTGGGTCAGCAGCAGCGGATGCGAGAAGCTCACACCATGGTTGGTCGAGCGCGAAAACTCGATGTTCGAGCTGCCATTGGTGAAGCGCGAGTAGGCGAAGTAGACGTTGCCGCGGCAGGCGCTGGTGGTGCGGTCGGCCTCGATCGCCGTCTTGTCGTTGAACTGGCCGTTGAGGTTCGGCGCGGAGGAGCCGCGATCGACGATCACGCTGCGCTTGAACTCTTTGCCGTCCTGGGTCGTGGGCCCCGCTGGCCCATGCGGGTTCTCGAAGGTCGCGACAAACACGTCGCCGAAGGTCTTCTTCGAACCCGCGGGGTCGCCCGAGCTTTCGGAGCCCGCGAAGAGCCGGCCCTCGTTGTCCCAGGCCAGCACCGGATCGCCGGCCGAGGCGGTGCGCGTCTGCGCCCGCGCGGCGTAGGGCGACGTGTCGCCGGGGTAGCCCGGCACCAGCGAGCTTTGGAAGCTCGTGCCGCCGTCTTGCGAGCGATAGTAGCCGAGCCAGATCGGGCCCGACGGGATCGGCGCGCCGGTGGCGTCCGTGCCGTCGTTGTACACGCCGCAGTAGTCGTTGGAGCTGCCGACGATCACCTGTGTATTGCGTGGGTCCACCGCTACGGCGGGCTCGTTCTGCCGGCCGCGCGCGCGCGCGCATTCGAACAGCGTCGCGTCCGTGTAGGGCCTGCCAGTGTTCAAGGTGTAGTTGCTGATGTACCCACGACCCGGCCGATTGTCGTTGGTCAGACGGACATCCGCGCCTGGTGTGGCGGCCAATACCGTGAGCGGGGCCAGCAGCCCCAACACGGCGACGGCCGCAAGTTTCCGGCCAAACCGTTGCATGCGTTCCTCCTTGCTTCAGCGTTCCGATGGATATGCCGCTCCCATCTGCGTTCCCATAGTCGACGATAGCTGCCACGGAGGCCAACCAGTGCGTCCGGATCTGGCATTCCTTCGGGCAAACAACGCCAGACGACGCGTGGCCCGAGGCTGGGGAAGTCAGGAGCAGTGCTGCCGCCAAGTATACACCACCCCGAGGTCCCGTCAAACGGGGCCAGTGATGCGTGCCCAGTGGCCAGTAGGCAGGGATAAGGGGTCAGGCGGCTTCCTTTCGTCTACGGAGTCCCTGACCCCTGCTCGTCACCACACCCCATACCCGCCGTCGAGCACCAGGTCGTGACCAGTCATGAAGTCCGAGGCCGGCGACGCCAGGTAGACGATCGCGCCCTGCAGGTCGGTCACGTTGCCCAGGCGCCCGGCCGGCGTCATGTCGATCCACTGCGGCACCCTGCGCTGCCCTGCGGATGATTGCTCGCGCGCGCATCCCCTATCCGTGCCATTACCGTACGGCGTCATCGTCCTGGACCCGCTGGCTCATCACCTCGGCCTTACGGCGACTTACCTTCACAGGAAACCAGCGGGCTTCCCGTGTTCCGCTTCTGTACCCACGCATGGCGTAGGTCCGCTCTATCCACCGGTGGCGCGAGATGCCCATGCACCGTGACCCCCAACCACTGTTACCCTGTGCCGACTACTTGTCGCATCTGTTGGTCTACTTCAGCGGGCTAGGTGACATAAATAGAGACTATGCGTGTTCGTATGGCTGTGCAATCAGGTTGGGTGATGCACGTAGCCGGCACAACCGCATCCAGCGCCTTGAAAGTGACGTTGTGTGGATTGTCCGGATCGTTCATGGTGGCTCCCGCGTCGTGCCGGGCGACCGGCATGGACGACGGTCCATGCAAGATGCTGCCCACGCCGCGACCCGCGGGGCTGCCGCCGTCGTGCATCCGCACCCAGAGCCACATGCTGGGTCCGGTCCCCCCATGCGGTAGCACAGCGAGGGACAAAGAACCGATAATCAGTACTACAAACAACCAGAAGCACTACCACCGCTGCGGATGCACCGCGGGCGCCGCCCTGGTCCTGCATGCCTGGCAGCCAGATGGTTCCTCTAACACCCCTCCAGCAGCCCATATCGTTGCTGCACCGGCGGCGTTTTAATACGCGACAACCGCCCCTGACCGACGTGGACCGCACGGCCAGGGGCACCGGTAGCGGTTGGCACAGCGCGGTGCAGGCCCCCTCCCCTCCACACGGCTGGGGCAATTGCACAGGGAAGCGCCCCAGCGCCAGCGTTGTCCGCCGTGCCACGCTGCACGCGGTGAACGCCCCAGTCCACCACCTGGTTACAGGCCGACCGCTGCGGCCGCGTTCTCGCGGAACAAGGAGCCTTCGCGGCTATAGCGCCGGGCGACGGTCACGCTCTTGTGGCCGGTCTACTGCATGATGGCCCGCTCGCTCACGCCGGCGGCCGCGGTAGCCGTTGCCAGGCCCGCCCGCAGGCTATGCCCCGCGAACTTGGTCGGATCGAGGCCGGCGGCTTTGCCGCCCGTTGCACTACCCGCGCCCCTGCCGTGTTCACGCGCTGTCTTCGGCATCAGTCGCTAGCGTCCGTGCAGCGCGTCCACCGCACCTCCTGGCCTGCCCTACGCCTGGAGGTCAGGCAATTCAGGGATGAAGATGCGCTCGGCGGCCTGGCGCTTGACGGCTTCCCCACGGCGATCATAGCGCTGGGTGGTGGTCACGTTGGCATGACCGGCCAGGCGCTGCACCGTCGCAATATCGGCGCCGGCATCCAGCAGGTTGCTGATATACGTTCGGCGCAGGTCATGCGGGCTGAAGCCTTCAACGCCTGCTTCTTTCGCCCGCCGGCGCAGGATCCAGCGCACCGAGGTCTCATCCATGTATCCTGGCACAAGCTTGCTGCCCTTGCGAATCCGCCAGAACAACGCGCCTACTGCATCGCCTCGCAGGCTAATCCACTGCAGCATGATCGGCCGCACCCCTTGCGGAAGATACGTTACGCGGTCTTTGCGGCCCTTGCCCTGGCGCACCGTGAGCGCTCCACTCTCGGAAGTGTAGTCGGCCAGGCTTAGGGCGACGACCTCGGCCCGGCGCAGGCCTGCCGCGTAGAGCGCGGCAAAGAGCGCCGCGTCGCGCCTCCCCTCGGGACGAGGATCGGCAAGGCAGCACAGAAACATGGCGCGGATTTCGGGGTTGGGCAGCGCGCGGCCGCGGGGCAGGGTGCTGGAGCGAACTGCCGGCATATTGCTTGCGCGTTCGCGCTCGTCGGCGGTCATCAGGCCGAGATAGAAGCACTCGCGCAGTACGCCACGGACGGCAGCCAGCATCCGGTTTACGGTCGCGGGAGCATAGCGCTCGGCGAGCAGCGTCCGCAGCGCCTGGGTATGGATATACTTGAGCTCATGCCAGGGGAAGGAGCGTGCCGTGTGCTGTCCCTGGGAGAGCAGACCGGCAATCGTCTCGAGGCCGTGCAGCTGGGAGCGGCGCCCGGAAGGAGCGAGGCGGGCGAGATAGACCAGCGCCGGTGGTGTTGGGCTCTCGGATTGTTGGACGATTGCTGTCGTTTCAGACACGTATAACTCCTTTGAAGACCCATTCACATGAGTAAAAGATAGCATGAGTTTGGGCTTTGAATGGATGTTTTCATCCCCTAATTGTCGTTCGTGACGCGTCCATCGGGGTCTCGATACGGAAACAGTGCATGCCAGAGACATCTGTCGCGGTGTAGGCGGCGGCAGGATGAGCCTGCAGGAAGCGCTTGATCTCGGGATGATCGCGGCAGAGCCGTGTCGCGCCGTCTTTGTCGCCATATACCCCAAGCACAAGGTACCGTCCCACGTGGTCCCGACGTTGCAACATCCAGTCGAAGGCGAAGCTCGCTAACACCCGCTGACGTATAGCGAACACGCGTCGGCTCCGTTCGAGCCATGCACCAATAAGCTCGGGGTCTGCGATCTGCCACTCGGCGTACACAGCATACATCAGGGGGGTGGTGCTCAGTCCAGCGACAGTGAATAAACGTTCGTACATCTCGGTACTCACGGCTGCATCCTCGGTTGCGAATGTGTCAAATCGGACAAATAGGTCACCTGGCTCCAATGGAACCAGAAGGAGTGACGATGTTGCTATCTGTGGCGGAGATTGCAGCTCTGGGTGTAAACGAGGAAACTCAGTTCGGGTGACAAACATACGTATCCTAACCCAAGTTGCTACCTTGCGAGACAGTCGAAACTGTAGGCAAGGAGAAAGAGCACAATCTTGAGTTCAAATCCCGC
>JBBSGA010000128.1:0-15478 GCA_038254585.1 Chloroflexales bacterium
CGGCGGCGGGACGACGGGGCCGGGCGGCGGCGGAACGGCAGCCTCGACGTCGCAGCACGCCGTTTCTGACGCGAATTTGGTAGAGACGTTAAAAAGAACGTCTCTACGGCTCGGAGATGCGGCCGGCCGGCCGCATCTCCGTCCATTTCTAATGGCGCGCCGCGGTGCGCCTACCCCCTGCGCTCGTCTTCGCGGCGGAATTCCCTGTGATCCAGGCCGTACTCGACCGCCGGCATCCCGACGTGCCACGCTCCCGGCGCTCCCTCGTAGGTGAAGCTGCGCGCGAATCTCATCCCGGCCTTCTCCATCACGCGGCGCGATGCCGCGTTCTGCTCGAGCGTATGGGCGATTACGCGCCGTGTCCCGAGCTCGGTAAAGCCTTTGTGGATCAGTGCCCGCGAGCCCTCCGTGGCGTAGCCTTTCCCCCAGGCGACCTTGTGCAGCCGATACCCGAGCTCGACGTCGTCCGGCCTGCCCGGCGGCGGCCGGAAACAGAACCATCCGAGGAAGTTATCCGCCGCCTTCTCGATCGCCCCGTAGAATCCATACCCGCTCCCGTCCGCATAGCCCTGACGGTACCGCGGCAAGTTTTGGTCGCGGATGACTTCGTACGGCACGGGCTGCCCGCCATTGATCAGGCGCATCACCTCCGGATCATTATCCAGGGCGAAGAGGTTGTCGACGTCCTCCGGTGTGAGCTCGCGCAGGAGCAGCCGGTCCGTCTCAAGGAAGATTTGCATCGAATGCCTCTCCAATCGTTGGGGGCGCCGCGCCGGGCGCGCTTCGATCCGCCCACGAGACTGCCGAAACCTCCCCGGCCAGGAGTCCCTTAAAGGATATGCCATCCGGCCGGCGCGACCTCTATGCTACAATAAGCCCTCGCCAGTCCGACCAAGCTCGCTTGCGCCCACGAGAGGAGAGTGTCCGCATGGCCGCTTGTATCATGGCGATCAACGATAGCCAGGAGATCCTCGAGATGTTTCGCGACCTGCTCAGCTACGCAGGCTATGAAACAGCTCTCTATCGCCTGCCGCACGTCGCGCTGTCCGCGCTCGAGAACGTAAAGCCGGATCTGATCCTCCTCGATTGGGTCTTTGGACGCGAGGACCTGGGCATGGAGGTGCTCCAACGGCTCAAGCTCGACCCGGCCACCAGCACCATTCCGGTTGTGGTCTGTTCCGCGGCCATCGCCCGCGTGAAGGAAATCGAAACGAGCCTCCACGAGGCCGGGGTCGCTATCCTCTACAAGCCCTTCGAGTTCGAAGCGCTGCTCGACGTGATCTGCAGCTGCCTGGACGGCGACGGCACAAACGGGCCGGCGGCCGCGGCCTGACGATGTGTCCAGTGCCCGTCGTTGGACCTCGCAGTGCGGCCGGGTACTACGTACTCCACGTAGGGGAAAGCAGTTGTTGCTGAAGATCGGCATGCAGCGCGAAGGACGGCGTCGCGAGACTCACTGGATCGACGGACGTTGGTGGGATTATGCTGCTCTACGCGATCCTCGACATTCATCGCTGGCACAGGTTCTCCGTGCTCCAGACGATCTGCCAGCACACGTTACGCTAAGGCCTGAACCCGTGCAATGGCGTCTTCGCGGGACTGGCCATACACGAGCACTCCGAGCAGCTCCGGCACCTCCGACAGCCAACGCCCATCGTCTTCTTGTTCGAGCTCGATCGTCAACTGCATAGCCATCAACTCCCGATGTGAGCCGTAGCTTGGCAAGACGCCCGCAATGAGTGGGGGCGTCCCTCGCCGTCGCGCGTTGTGCCGTAGTTATAGCACTAATGGACAATTCGCCGATGCTGCATAGGCCGTTTGGCGTTGTAGCCGTCGACCGCAAGCCCAAAGCAGCGCTGAGACGCATGTACGGGGCTAGTGTGCCGAGTAGGGATAGCTCGGGCGGGCGGAAGGCCGATCGCCCATTTCGCAGCTGCTACCAACTATTATACTAAAGAAAATGACAAAAATTAACAGTCTTAAGCACGATTTTCTCCAATCGGTTTTCATGTATGCTCTACACCTACCGTTCACCCCCGGTCCGTATAGGCCCAGGAGCATCGGCACGTAGGAGGGGAATTTGGCCGTTAGCTTCAGAGAGCACGGGAGCCTGCTCGCCCGGTATCTCCGGCCGCAGCGGTCGCGCGTGGTGCTGCTCTCCGTGCTGCTGCTCGGCAGCATCGGGCTGCAGCTGCTCAACCCGCAGATCCTGCGGGGCTTCATCGACTCCGCC
Organism: Chloroflexales bacterium; assembly: GCA_038254585.1. Taxonomy (GTDB): domain Bacteria; phylum Chloroflexota; class Chloroflexia; order Chloroflexales; family Kallotenuaceae; genus JBBSGA01. Next base: position 2,234 of record JBBSGA010000128.1, read on the forward strand.
ACGCATGGCGGCTCGAACCGGACGCTGATGCTGGCCGCCGTCCTCTTCATCGTCGTCGCGATCGTCCAGCAGGCCTTCGCCGTCGGCGCCACCTACGTCAGCGAAAACGTCGGCTGGAGCGCGACCAACGCGCTGCGCAAGGACCTGCTCACGCACTGCCTGCGGCTTGACCAATCATTTCACAAGTCGCGCACTCCCGGCGAGCTGATCGAGCGCATCGACGGCGACGTGACTGCGCTTGCCAACTTCTTCTCGCAGTTCATCATCCAGGTGCTGGGCAACGCGTTGCTCCTGGCCGGGATCCTCGGGGTGCTCTGGACCGTCGATTGGCGCGTCGGTCTGCTCCTCACCGGTTTCGCGCTCGTGGTCCTGCTGAGCCTCCTCCGGCTCCAGGCCTACGTCGTGCCGTCGTGGAAGCGCGCCCGCCAGGCCAGCGCCGACCTCTTCGGCTTCCTGGAGGAGCGCCTCGCCGGCACCGAGGATATTCGCGCCAGCGGCGCGCAGCCGCACACCATGCGCGGCCTCTACGCGCGCCTCACGACGCAGTACCGCGCCGAGTGGAGCGGCCGTATCCGTGCCCGCAGCGTGTGGACCACCGCCGACGTACTCTTCGCGCTCGGCACCGGGGCCAGCTTCGCGCTCGGGGCCTACCTCTTCAACCGCGGCAGCATGACCATCGGCACGATCTACAGCATCTTCTTCTACACCGGCATCCTCTGGCAGCCGCTCAATATGATGGCGCGCCAGGCCGAAGATCTCCAGAAGGCGAGCGCGGGCATGGCGCGCGTGGACGAGCTCCTCTCCCTGCGCAGCGGCCTGGCCGATGGCGACGGCGCGCGCCTCCCCGCGGGCACACTGCCGGTCGCCTTCGAGGCGGTTTCCTTCGGCTACGGCGACGACGAGCCCGTCCTCGACCGCATCTCCCTGCGCCTGGACGCGGGCCGCGTCCTCGGCGTGCTCGGCCACACCGGCAGCGGCAAAACCACGCTGACGCGCCTCCTCTTCCGGCTCTACGATCCGCAGCAGGGCGTGATCCGGCTCGGCGGCGTCGACATTCGCGACGTCGCGCTGCGCGACCTGCGGCGCCGCGTCGGCATCGTGACCCAGGAGGTGCAGCTCTTTCATGCGACGGTGCGCGACAACCTGACCTTTTTCGACAAGCGCATCTCGGACGAGCGGATCTTGGAGGCGATCGCCGGCCTCGGCCTCGATCCATGGTATCGCGGGCTGCCGGACGGTCTCGACACACTGCTCTCGTCGGGCAACGGCGGCCTCTCCGCCGGCGAGGCGCAGCTACTTGCCTTCACGCGCATCTTTCTGCGCGATCCGGGCCTCGTGATCCTGGACGAAGCCTCCTCGCGCCTGGACCCGGCCACCGAGCAGCTGATCGAGCGCGCCGTCGACAGGCTGCTTCAGAACCGGACCGGGATCGTCATCGCCCACCGTCTCGACACGATCCACCGCGCCGACGAGATCTTGATCCTCGAGAGCGGCCATATCCGCGAGCACGGAGAGCGCGAGCGCCTGCTGCGCGACCCCGGCTCGCGCTTCAACGTCCTGCTCAAGACCGGTATCGAGGAGGCGCTCGCATGAAGACCTGGCGGTTTCTCCTGGCCCTCGTCCGCTTCCGGCAGTCGATGTACCTGACGAACCTGCTCTCGATCACGCTGCTCATCCTGATCGGGATGATTCCGGGACTGGTCTCGCGCTGGTATTTCGACTCGCTGACCGACAAGGCGCCCCTCACCTTCGGCATCTCGGGCCTCGTCGCGCTCCTGGTGATGTCGTCGGTTGGTCGGAGCGTCTTCTCGTATGGCTGCGGCTTTACGAACATTCCCTTCATGCTCGACACCGCGGGCCTGCTGCGCAAGAACATGCTCCGGCACATCCTCGACGCGCCGGGCGCGCGGGCGCTGCCCGCCTCTCCCGGAGAAGCGATCAGCCGCTTCCGCGACGACCCCGAGGAGCTCAGCGGTTCTCTGATGTGGCTCAACGATCTCTTTGCCTTCACCATCTTCTCCTGCGTGAGCATCGCCGTGATGCTGCGCATCAACACGTCGCTCACCGTCTCGGTCTTCCTCCCGCTCGTGGGCGTCGTCGCCGTGGCGAATATGGCCGGGCAACGGGTCGAGGCCAATCGCATCAAGAGCCGCCAGGCCGCCGGAACCGTCACCGGCTTCCTGGGCGAAGTCATGGGCGCGGTGCAGGCCGTGCAGGTCGCGGGCGCCGAGGACGAGGTCACCGCCCACTTTCATATCCTCAACGAGGCGCGCCGCGTCGCCAGCGTCCAGGACCGGCTCTTCGACGAAATCCTCCGGTCGGTCTTCATGAACACCGCCAACCTCGGCACGGGGTTGATCTTGCTGCTGGCCGGTCGCTCGATCCGCGCGGGCACCTTCACCATCGGCGACTTCTCACTCTTCGTCTTCTACCTCGGCTGGATCACCGAGTTCACCGGCCTGGTCGGCGCCTTTCTGGCCCGCTACCGCCAGATGGGCGTCTCATTCAACCGCATGGTCGTGCTGCTCAACGGCGCGCCGCCGGCCGCGCTCGTGGAGCACGGCCCGGTCTACATGCGCGGCACGCTCCCGGAGCTGCCGCGGTACGGGAAGAGTACGGATGACCGGCTCGAAACGCTCGAGGTCTCGGGGCTGACCTATCGCTATCCCGAATCCGGCCGCGGGGTCGCGGATATCGACCTTCAGATCCGGCGCGGCAGCTTCACGGTCATCACCGGGCGCATCGGCTCCGGCAAGACGACCCTGCTGCGCGCCCTCCTCGGCCTCGTGTCGGCTGACCGCGGCGAGATGCGCTGGAACGGCCAGACCGTCGCAGACGCCGCGGCCTTTATGGCCCCGCCGCGCTGCGCCTACACGCCGCAGGTGCCGCGCCTCTTCAGCGAGCCGCTGCGCGACAACATTCTGCTCGGCCTGCCCGAGGAGGAGGTCGACCTCAAGGCTGCGATCTGGGCCTCCGTGCTCGAGCCTGACCTCGAAGAGATGCCGCAGGGTCTGGACACACTCGTAGGACCTCGCGGCGTCCGCCTCTCCGGTGGGCAGCTGCAGCGCACGGCCGCCGCGCGCATGTTTGTGCGCGACGCCGAGCTCCTGGTCTGCGACGACCTGTCGAGCGCGCTCGACGTCGAGACCGAGCGCGCACTCTGGGAGCGTGTGCTCCAGCGCCGCGATGCCACCTCGCTCGTGGTCTCCCACCGCCGCGCCGTGCTGCGCCGCGCCGACCACATCGTGGTCCTCAAGGACGGCCGCGTCGAGGCCGAAGGCACGCTCGACGACCTGCTGGCGACCTGCGAGGAGATGCAGCGCCTCTGGCGCGGCGAGCTCGCCGCGGAGACGACCGCCGACGTGAGCCGGGTGGCCTCGTGATCCGAGCGCAGCATGTTACGATCGTGAAAGCCGAGCCGGCCAGGAGGCGACGCCCCAGCATCTCGGCCACACAGGAGACTGAACCTATGAACGAAGTCATATACATCGTCGAGGAGGCGCCTGAGGACGGCTTCACAGCACGCGCCCGCAGCATCCGCCAGCATGTCGTTCGGGAAGAAGCGCTGGCGGTATGAAGTTGCTGCATGGGTCTTGCACCGTGGCATGCCATCTGGGCACGCGCAAGCAGGCCCTCCGGCGGATGCGCCCGGATGCTCAGCATGTCATAGTACAATCTGTACCTACTATGCACCGGTGTCCTCGGTCGCCGGTGGCAATTGTCGCACGCCCCGTCGGATCGTCGCCCTGTAGTCCGGGCACGGGGCCCGAGAGCACTCTGGCCGGAGCAGCGAGGGCGCTCGCCTCGGATGCCCATTAGGAGGAGAAGGATTGTGTCGATGCCAGTGCGCCGTTCCCGCGGCGAGCAGCGCCCGCGGTTCCGCTTCCGCGGCGCGGCGCGGCGTTTGCATGCGGGCGTTCCCCCCGTCGACCTGACAGATGCACTCTCCCCGTGCGAGGCCGCGATCCTCGATCAGGTCGGCGATGCGGTCATCATCGTCGACCTACAATTGCGCATTCAGCGCTGGAATCCTGCTGCCGAGACCATCTACGGTTATCCGGCTGACCTGGTCCTCGGGAGGCCGATCGCCGAGATCATTCCGGTGCAGCGCTACCTCGACGGCGCCGCGCCGGCCGACGTCGCGGCGAATTTCGAGCAGGATGATCAGTACAGCGGCGAGGTCGTGCAGCGCCACCGCGACGGCCACAAGTTGATCGTGCACAGCTCGAGGCGCGTGATCCGGGATGGCGCAGGCAGGCCGATCGGCATCGTCTCGATCAGCCGTGACGTGACCGCGCGCACCGAAATGGAGCTAGCGCTGCAGCGCGAGCGCGAGCTTCTGAAGGTGGTCATTACGAACCTCGACGAAGACATCGTCGCCTGCGATGCCGACGGTGTGCTTACACGTTTCGATGGACTGACCTCCACCCTCGCCGCCCTGCCGGGTGAGCGCATCGCGGCGGACGACTGGCCGAGGGTCTACCAGCTGTACCTGCCCGATGGCGTGACCCGCATGCGGAAGGAAGACATCCCGCTCTATCGCGCACTGCAGGGCGAAACCGTGCGCAACGCCGAGATGGTAACCATGGGCGAGCGTGACGAGGCGTGCACCTATTTGGCCAGTGGCAGCCCGCTCATCGACGCCGGCGGGAGCAAGCTCGGCGCGCTGGTGGTCATGCACGATATTACCGAACGCAAGCAGGCCGAAGCCGAGCTGCGCCAGGCTAAAGAGGCGGCCGACGCGGCGAGCCGCGCGAAGAGCGAGTTCGTCGCGATGATGAGCCACGAGATCCGCACGCCGATGAACGGCGTGATCGGTATGACCGATATGCTGCTGGAGACGCCGCTGTCGGCGGAGCAGCGTGACTACGCCGGCACGATCCACAACTCGGCCTGCGCGCTTCTGACCATCCTTAACGATATCCTGGACTTCTCTAAGATCGAGGCGGGCAAGCTTACGCTTGAGCCGGACGACTTCGATCCGCATACCCTGGTCGCAGAGACGTCCGACCTGCTACTGGCGCGAGCGCATGCGCAGGGCATCGCGCTGCGGACGCGCATCGCGCCCGAGCTCCCGCGCCGCCTGCGCGGAGACGCCGGCCGCTTGCGCCAGGTGTTGCTCAATCTCCTCGGCAACGCGGTCAAGTTCACAGAGCGCGGCGAGGTGGTGATGGAGGCGGCCCCCGAGACCGGGATCCTGGATCCGGGTATGATCCGTTTTACCGTGCGTGACACCGGGATCGGCATCACACCGCATGCGCTGAAGCAGCTCTTCCAGCCGTTCACGCAAGCCGACGGGTCGACGACGCGCAAGTACGGCGGAACAGGCTTGGGTTTAGTGATCTGTAAGCGCCTCGTCGAGCTGATGGGTGGTGAGCTTGGCGTGACGAGCGTCGAAGGAGAGGGTAGTACCTTCTGGTTCAGGGTGCCCCTCGCACACGCAGCCGCTCCGGCGCTCGCTGCCGAGCCCTGTGCCGCCCCTGCCTGCGCCCTCAATACCACGGCGCGACCGCGCACCTCGCATCCTGTCATTTTACTGGCCGAAGACAACCCCGTTAATCAAAAACTGGCGCTCCTGCAGCTGAAGAAGCTGGGCTACCAGGCGGAGGCTGTCGACGACGGGCGGGCCGTGGTGGCGGCGGTGGCCGACCGCGCGTATGCTCTCGTGCTCATGGACTGCCTGATGCCGGAGCTAGACGGCTTTGCGGCGACGCGTGCCATCCGCGACGCCGAGGCGCGCACGACCCGTGCGCGCATACCGATCATCGCCATGACTGCGAACGCGATGCAGGGTGATCGCGAGGCATGTCTCCAGGCTGGGATGGACGACTATCTCACCAAGCCGGTCAAGGTAGATGCATTAGGCGAGCTGCTCGATCGCTGGCTTGACGACAAGCCTATCGCAGTGGAGAAGCCCGCGAGTTGAGCTGAGCGCTCTCGTCGCGGCAGGCCGTGCTGGTCCCTACCTGGAAACGCTGCAGGTTGTGGGTGCGAGCAGCCCGAACCTCGGCCACTGTCTGGCGTTGCGCTCGCGCGCACGCGGAGCTCATCCGAAATGGAGGGACTCACGGTGTGAGCGGTTCATGTAAGCCGCGCCGCACGGCTTCCTGTAGTGCCTGGGCCTTGCGCAGGAGGCCTTCCCGGTACGCCTGCATTAATGCCGCTAATTGCGTCCGCTCTTCCGCCGTGAGGCTCCCCGCTTGTTGCCGCTCCAGTAGAGTCGTGAGCTGGTGATCCTGCACCGGGGGCAATGTTAACGCCATCAGGGTCAGCACTTCCGCGTCGCTGAGATCGGCGATCGGAACGGCCATCTCCGCCTCGGGCGTCAACTCCGGCAGCGAGAGCGACAGTGTATCCGTCAGAACGTCGCCCAGCTCACGCTGCGTAAGCTTGGCCAGCCGTACGGCACTCCGGTACACCGCATCCGGCAAGGTCACGGTCACCTGGGTGCTCATAGGCGCACCTCCTTCCCGTCGTCGGTCTTAGGGTACCGGCTCAGCCCGCGTCGCGTCCAAACCACGCCTAATTCGGCGTAAAGCTCGTCTCTGCCTCGTACTGGTGGCCGGCGTAGACGATCAGTGCTGTCACGCGTAGAGGCTGGCCCGGAGCTGCGTTGGCGAGGCGGAAGGCGATCGGCGCCACGCCGTCTGTCCGCGTTGTGGCCGCCGGGAGCCGCGCGGCTCCAATGGCGCTCGACGCAGTGGCGACCACCCGCGCTCCGGCTGTCACCTTGCCGTCCACGATCAGCCGCGTGCAGAGCGTAAAAACGGCCTTGACCGCCGGATGCTCCGCCACCATCCACGCCTGCGCGCCCTCGACCGGCAGCGGCTCGCGGGCTGCGCACGCCCCCTGCGGCATCGGAATGCCCGCCGGCACCTTCGGCGGGCTGGCGGCAGGCATGGCGTCCGGGGCCGGCTCCGGCTGGGCCACCGGCTCGACCGGGGGCGGGCTGGGGCTGCCCACTACCCTGAAGCTCGCCTCCGCCGCAGGCCGCCTACCCGTGATGTCACGCGCGACGAAGAGATAGTCGCCTCCGGCCAGCGCCACGCCCCGAAAGCTCGCGGTATCGACGTCAACCACGACGACCCCCTCAGCCCCGGCATGCGCGCTCCAGTCGGCACCGCCCACGAGCCCCTGCGGTCCCAGAATCAGCGCGCTCACGACCTGGCCGGGAAGGAACCCCTCGCTCCGGAACGTCAGATGCGTGCCATAGTCGACGCATGCCGTCGGCTCGACCGTCGTTCCCCGGGCCGCGCGAATGCCGGAGCAGTCCTCCACCGTCGCGGCGTTCGCCCGGCCCACGAACATGCCGGCGGCCAGCACTAATGCGATCCAGAAGCGTGCCATCTTCACCCCCTCTTCCTGCGACAACTCGGGCCAGTCCCGGTCTATGCGGGATTACGATATCAATGGAGCACTAAACGCCGCCAAGCTCTGGTTGTAGCTTACGAGGGAGTGGGTCGAGCCTGAGTGCTCTCGATCCCTCCCGAAACGTCGAACTGTGGTCTGATCACGCGCCCATTTTCCTCTCCCGATCCTTCGGGTAGTCTCGACTATTTTATCAGGGCCTCGTACATCTGCCATGCACCGTGGGTAGGTCGGGCTTGGCGCATAAGGGCCAAGTGTAGCAGGCAATTGTCTCCCCTCGCTGGACTACTCATACCGAGACGGGAGCGACATATGGGTGCCGGTTTGCTACACTCGTTTATTGAGTAGGGCCAGATCTTGGTCTTCCGTGTCGAGAATACAAGTATTCTGAACCGGACCACTACAAACTGCTCCCTGAATTTGCCTCAGCTTTGTGGAGTGGAACACAGCGTACACTTCTCACCGGAACTGCCCCAAATACACCTAAAGCATCTGGGTCGAGGATCTCATCAACGGTTGCAAATACTGTGTGCTCGAAACTCGACTCATGGTCGTGATTCCGAGGTCTGAGGCACGTATTCTACCGCCGTTGTCATGCGGACAGCGCATCAGCTCAGCATCCATTTCCTTCCGCTCAGCGGTAGGACTTGGCCTGGAGTTCAAAGAGCTCGGCGTAGAGGCCATTACGCGTGATCAGCTCGGCGTGGCTGCCGGCTTCGACGCCCTGCCCATGGTCGAGGACGACGATCAGGTCGGCCATGCGCACCGTCGAGAAGCGATGCGAGACGAGCACCGTCACGGCCCCCGTGGCCTGGCGCAGCGCGCGCGCTGCTGCCGTCCACCGCTCGAAGAGGCGGTGCTCGGTGTCCGCGTCGAGCGCCGCGGTCGGCTCGTCCAGCAGCAACAGCAGCGGGGCGGTCCGCATCATCGCCCGCCCGATCGCGAGCTTCTGCCACTGCCCGCCCGATACGTCGACGCCGCCGTCCCAGTTCGGCCCCAGCTGAGTCGCCAGTCCCGCCGGGAGCGTGTCGAGGAGATCGGCCGCTCCGGCGCGCCCGAGGGCCGCGGTGACCGCGGGATCGTCGTCGAGCGCCGCCAGGTCGCCGATGCCAACCGTCTCGCGGACGAGGAACTCGAAGCGCGCGTGGTCCTGGAAGCCCGCCGAGATCCGCTGCCGCCACTGCTCGGGGTCGAGGCGCGCAAGGTCGACGCCGTCCAGCGTGATGTGGCCCGCCGTCGGCGGGTAGAGGCCCGCGAGGAGCTTGACTAGCGTGGTCTTGCCCGCGCCGTTGTCGCCGACGACGGCCACCGTGGCGCCCGCCGGTAGCAGCAGGTTGACGTCGTGGAGCACATCGGCCTGACCGAGCGGATAGCGATACGCTACATGGTCGAGCCGGATGCCGTCCGCGAGGCTGCGTGGGACGACCATGGCAGCGTCGACCTGTCCGCGCGCCCGGCGCGACACGTCCTCGAGGTAAACGAACCGGCTGGCCGCGGCAAGCGTGCGCCAGGCCCACTGGATGATCCAGGCGGAGCCGGTAACCATCTCGAGCACTTGACCCGCGAGCACGGCCGTCAACACCGCATCGCCGATGGTCGCGCGGCCGGCGACGGCCCGATCGACGACGAACACGATCGCGCCAAAATACCCGATCAAGAAGACCAGCCGGGTGGCGAGGCCGATGCTTTCGCCCTGGAGGTTGACCCGCCCGTGGATGCGGCGGATCTCACCCTGCGCCTCGTGGAAGCGCGCCAGTATCTCCTCGCCGAGCCGGAACAAGCGCAGCTCCTTGGCCGGCCCTGCCGTCGTGGCGAGCTCGAACAGATAGTTTGCCCGGCGCGCGCGCTCGGCGGCCAGCTCGTTGCCGAGGCTGAACAGCGTACTGGTTTTGGAGCTCAGCAGCAGCGCCGGCAGCCCGAACAGGGGCAGGAGCAGCAGCAGCGGGTGGACGCTGAGCAGCAGCAGGGTGGTCGCGACGACACGGACGGCCGTGGTGAACAGCTCGATCAGCGAGGGGACGACCTGGCCGAACTCCCATGCCTCGTCTTCAAGCACCTCGAGCTGCGTCAGGTGTTCGGGTGTCTCGTGGATCTCCAGCGTCGGCGTCCGCCCGACAAGCTCGATCAAGCGGCGTTCGACCAGATGGTGGGCACGCTCGGCCAGCGCCATCTGGACGCGGTTCCCGGCATAGGCCAAGGCGGCGCCGCCGGCGATCGACGCCGCCATGCCGGCGGCTGCCAGCCTGACTTCGCCGGGGTTGGAGCCCTGGATTCCGTCGAGCAGGAGCTTTAGCCACCAGGCGAACAGGATGTCGACGATGCGCCGGAGCGTGAGGAGCCCGAAGGCCAGCACCGATCGCCGCGGGTCGGCGGCCCAGGCGATGCGGAGCATGGTCGCGGCGGCGCGCAGCCGGCTCGCGGGCGCGGGACGGTCAGTCATCGCCATCTCCGTCTCGCATACCCGTGCCGGAGTAGTGCATGGCCTGCGTGCGAAAGAGCCGGGCGTACTGCCCGCCGGCGGCGACCAGCGCGTCGTGGCTCCCATCCTCACGAATGCGGCCGCCGTCCAGGACGACGATCCGGCCGGCCCGGCGCACGGTCGAGAAGCGATGGCTGATCACGATCGTGGTCAGACCATGGGTGAGGTCGAGAAAGCGCTCGTAGAAGTCGGCCTCGGCGCGCACGTCCAGGTGAGCGGTGGGCTCGTCGAGGATCAGGACGCGGACACCGGCCTCGACCGCTGCCATCGCCCGCGCCAGCGCGATCCGCTGCCACTGTCCCCCTGAAAGGTCGACTCCGCCGCGGAAGCGCCGGGACAACGTCGTGTCCGGCCCGTCGGGCAGGCCGGAGAGCACGGCGTCGGCGCCGGCCCGCCGGGCGGCCGTGGCGAGGCGTTGCTCGGCGTCGTCGGCCCGCAGCACTTCCACGGCGCCGAACCCGATATTGTCGCGGGCGGGCAGCTCGTAGTGGACGAAGTCCTGGAAGATCGCCGCCACGGCCCGCCGCCACGAAGTCGGGTCCAGCGCGGCGAGGTCGATGCCGTCGACCGTGATCCGGCCGTGTTGGGGGACTTCGAGACCGGCGAGGAGCTTGACGAGCGTGGTCTTGCCGGCGCCGTTCAGCCCGACGATCGCCAGCGACCGGCCGGCCTCGATGCGGAGGTTGAGATCGTCGATCACGGGGGTGTCCCTGCCCGGATAGGTGAAGCGCACGTCGTCGAAACAGATCTCGCGGGCCGGGTGTCCATCGGCCGCGGTACGTCCTCGAGGCGCGGGCACGCGCGTGGCGGCCCGTTCGAGCTCGAGGACGTCCGGAACGGGGACGGCACCGTTCTCGATCCAGATATCGCCCTCCTGGTCGGCGAGGGACGCCATGCCGAACAAGCCCTGCACGAGCACCGCCAGGGGACCGATGCCCAGCGTTCCCCGCAGTGCCGCCTGCGTGGCTAACAGCACCACGCCGGCGTTGGCGGCGAGGACGACGACGAGGAGGGCGCCCATCGTGCGCTCGTCGGCCCGCCGCGCGCGCCAGAGCTGGTCCATGACCAGGGCCCACTGCTGGCCGAAGCGGTCGCCCAACCATGCCACGAGGCCGAAGACGCGGACCTCCTTGGCCCAGGCCGGCATGAGGGCAAGCTGCTTGAGGTAGCGCGCGCGGCGCAGCGGGTCGCTCCAGAACGGGTTCGCCCGGTAGTAGTCGGCCTGCATCTGGCGCCCGGCGACGAGCCAGATGCTGCCGAGGACCACGGCGGCGACGGGCGAGACCGTGGCGACGAGAACGGCCGCGGCGATGCCACGGGCCCGGACCGCCCACTGCGCCGCCAGCCCCGAGACCAGTTCACCCGGCCCGAACTGGGCGATCCGGACGGCCCGATCCGTCTTCGCGGCCAGCTCCGGGTCCTCGAACAGCTCCAGTCGCGGGAGGGCGAGTGTGCCGGCCATGACCCGCCCCAGAAGATATTCGTCGTAGCGCCGGTACAGGTCGTTGACGGCGATCCCGCGCGCGGCCGCGACGACCTCCTGAACCAGCAAGACGCCGCCGATCGCGATGAGGGTGCCGGCGATGCGCCGGCCGCCGGCCGAGTGGAATCCGCCCGTGACCGCGGCCGGCAGTGTCGCTACGAGCGACGCGACGAGCGCGGCGAAGACGGCCGGCAGCGCGCCGGTGAGCAGGGCGAGGCCGGCGACGACTGACAGCCGCAGCGGAAACGCCCGAGCGAGCAGGAGCACGGCGATGCGCCTGGTCCGGCCCCGGCTCTTCGGGATTGGATCGTTCTTGATAGGCACATCTATGACAATACCAAACCAGCTCCCGTCTGTCACGCCCGTACGGGAGCGGTGTGATACGATACGAACGTGCGACGCGGGACTGCGGCCTCCCTACACGCGATCTGCACCGATATGTTCTCGTCGCCAGGGGCTTCATGTGGACGTGTCCGTCTCGTTCGGCATATGGCTCAAACAGCAGCGCAAGGCGCTGGACCTGACGCAGGCCGAGCTGGCCCGCCGCGTGGGCTGTGCCGCGATCACGGTGCAGAAGATCGAGCTCGACGAGCGGCGGCCTTCCAAAGCGATCGCCGAGCGCCTGGCAGAGGCGCTGGATCTGCCGCCCGTGGAGCGTCCTGCCTTCGTCAGGAGTGCGCGCGGTGACCTCGCCGCCGATCGGTTGGCGGTGGGTGCGAGCTCGCCTCCGTCACCCGGCGCTCCACGCCACAACCTACCGGCGCAGCTGACGTCCTTCATCGGACGCGCGGGCGTGGTCGGCCACGTGCTTGCGCTCTTGCAGCAGGCAGAGGTGCGCCTCCTGACGTTGACCGGACCGGGCGGCACGGGCAAGACCCGCGTCAGCCTACAGATCGCGGCCAAGCTGCGGGACGCCTACGCGGACGGCGTCTGGCTGGTCGACCTCGCCCCGATCGGCGATCCGTCCGTGGTCGCCTCGGCGATTGCGAACGTGCTAGGGGTCCGCGAATCGACCGGCCGGCCGCTGCGAGACAGTCTGCAGACGTTCCTGGCGACGAAGCAGATGCTGCTGGTGCTCGACAACTTCGAGCAGGTGCTCGCGGCTGCTCCACTCGTGGCCGGCCTGCTCGGCGCCGCGCCCCGCCTCGAGATCCTCGTGACCAGCCGGAGCGTGCTCGGCGTCTACGGAGAGCAGACCTTCGTCGTCCCGCCGCTGGCGCTGCCCGACCCCCTCCACGCCTATCCGGCGGGTCGCGCGGTGGAGCAGGTGGCGCAAACGGAGGCGGTCGCCCTGTTCCTGGCACGGGCGCGTGCGGCCAACCCCGCCTTCACCCTGCCGCGGAGAATGCGCCGGACGTGATCGAGATCTGCCGGCGTCTGGATGGGCTGCCGCTGGCGATTGAGCTGGCCGCCGCGCGCAGCCGGCTGCTGGCGCCGCGGGCGCTGCTCCAACGCCTCGACCGCCGGCTCGCCTTGCTCACGGGCGGTCCACGCACGCTGCCGGCCCGCCAGCAGACGCTGCGCAATACGATCGACTGGAGCTACGACCTGCTCACACCGGATGAGCAGGCCCTCTTCCGGCAGCTGGGCGTCTTCGCGGGAGGCTGCACGGTCGAGGCCGTCGTAGCCGTGTGTGCGCCGGAGACCGGCGACCCGGCGGACGTTTTCGACAGCCTGGCCTCACTCGGAGACAAGAGCCTGCTGCGTGTGAGCACGGCGCCGGATGGCGAGCCGCGCTTCAGTGTGCTGGAGACCATCCGCGAGTACGCGCTGGAGCGCCTCGTCGCCGGCGGCGGGGCGTTGGCCGGCTTCGCGGCGATGGCCGCGTGCGGGGGACCGGAGGACGCCGAGCGCGCCGCGCGGCTGTTCGGCGCGATCGCCGAGGGGACCGATGGTGCATGCCCATCGCCGCGCC
>JBBSGA010000129.1:0-15461 GCA_038254585.1 Chloroflexales bacterium
CGAAGGAGATGATCTCGGGCTGCTGAGACAATTGGAGGAGGTCGGCCAGTTCTCCAGGCCGCCGAAGGCTTGTGGGAGCGGCCGGCGCCGGCTCGCTCTGCACAGTTGTGCTTGCCGGGCGCGGGGCCACAAAGCTGCCGCGGCCGACGAACGACTCGATCCAGCCATCCGCTTGTAGCTCCGCGTAGGCATTATGAACGGTGAGGCGCGTGAGGTCCAGGTCGCGGGCGACCTGGCGTACGGGTGGGAGGCGCGTGCCGGCGGGCAGCGAGCCGCCACGTATTCGGGCTTTGATCTGATCGACGACCTGCAGATAGAGCGGCCGGCGGCTATCGCGATCGAGTTCCAGTTGCACGGCTGACCTTTCTACGACGACGATTGGGCTATTATACGCATTGGTATAGGGCCATATAGAGACAATCATCGCAGATCGGCTAGGACAAATCGGGCATGTGCGTCAACGGCCAGCTGCCGGCGCATGGAGGATTCGGATGCGGACGACAGCGGTGATGATCTGGGAGTGCTGTCACCGCTGGCGAAAGGCCGCACGATCATGAACGGTGCCGGCGTTGGCCTTCACGCGGATACAGGGTATGGTCGAACTGGCGGCTGAGCAGCTCGCTGAGATTGTCCCTATGATGATCCCCAAACTGGCGTCACCACATAGACAGTGCTTGGCCCGGGCTGACAACCGCCCTTCCGTTGATCGGGCCCGCGCCGTATGCCAGGTGAGCCGTAAGCGCGGTGCAGGTGCTACTCGTCGGCCGAGCCGGGTTCGGCCAGTTTGCGATGCTGTTCCGCGTTGAGGGTCTCGGGCAGGACCTTGGCCATTGTGCCCTGCAGCTTCGTCGTGAGCGAGCCCGCGATGACGTGGTCCTTGCCTGCCATCAGGGCCTCGAATCCCTGCTTGGCAACCTCGGCCGGGTCGTCCTTTTTGCTGGCACCCGCCTTGGTGTCGTCCATACCCGCGCGGTGGAAGAAGTTGGTCTCCGTGGGTCCTGGTTGGAGCGCGGTCACCGTCACGCCCGTCTCCTTGAGTTCGTTGCGGAGCGCCTCCGCGAAGGATTGCAGGAAGGCCTTGGAGGCCGCGTAGACCGCCTCGAACGAGCCGGGCATCAAGGCGGCGATGGACGACGTGAAGAGGATCCGTCCACTGCCCTGCGCGACCATGTCCTTCACCACCCGCTTGGCAAGATGCACGGCCGAGACGACGTTCAGGTTGATCAGGTTGAGCTCATCCCGCAGATCCGTCTCGTGGGCGAAGTCTCCGCCGACGCCCACGCCCGCGTTGATGGCGATGGCGTCGACGGGCCGGCTGGCCGCCTTGATCGCGGCATAGAGCGCCTCGACGCCGTCATAGGTGGCAAGGTCTGCCCGCACAGGCTCGACGTCGACGCCGAGCCCTGCGAAGGTCTGTGCGGCCGCCTCGATGCCGGGGTCTTCAGCCGTGACTACGAGATCGAAGCCATGTTCAGCGAACTGCTTGGCAAGCTCGTAGCCGATGCCACTGGAAGCGCCGGTCACGACTGCTAAGGGTTTGGTTGGGGAACTAGCCATTATCTTCTCCTTCTTGGCTACTTTTGGTCTACGGGCTTGCTGGCGTGACATAACACCGGGCGCAAGCTCTGCTTGCCGCGATCTCCGAGATCAGGTGCGCGCTCAGGCGGAACGCGTCCGAGACGATACTCCCTTCGGCCAGCCCGCCGATACTCTCACCGACGATCGCGCCGGTAACCGGCGGCCGTGAGCAAGGCCTATGCTAGCGTACCCCCGGCGGTAGGGCGGCCGCGATCTCAGCCAGGCACTAGTCGGAAATAAGCAAACACTCCTATCTCTCGGTGGTGCACTCCACCACCCAGTTTCCGCTGCTTTGGCGAGCTGGGCCTTGCCGGTCTTGCCGAAGCGGCAGGTCCAGTGACCTCCCGTGGAGCAGAGACGATGTCACAAACTTCGCGCGGGTGGTGTTGTTAATGACGACCTGGCTACTCGTGCAGGCGAGTCACGGCTACGTCGTCGTCGGCAGTACGCCGACCTACAGCGCCGACGTCGTGGTCTTTCCCGACGGGCGGGTCGCGCGGGCAACCGCTGGTGGGAGTCTTCCCGAAACGGTCCCGCCAGAAAGCCCGGAGGGGCGTCGCTTGCTGGACCGCCTGATCTCGGTGTGGGCCGCCGACGATCGATTCCTGGTGGACCGAATCAGCGCGCTGAACCAGGCCACCCCGCCTGGAAGATTCACCGGCCGGCTCGATATGGCGGCGGTAGGGGTCTGGGGACATTCGCTCGGCGGTGCGGCCGCGGCGCAGGCCTGTCGCCTCGACCCTCGCTTTGCGGCTGGGATCGATATCGACGGCACGCTGTATGGCGATGTCGGGCAGGGTCGCCTTTCGCAGCCTTTCATGTTCATCTGGAGTGAGCTCCCATCGGGGTCCGAAGCCGAGGCATGGCAGCAGAACCGGGACGCGGAGACCTTCCTTGCCAGGTCGCAGCGGGGTGGCTATCAGCTCACCGTCAAAGGCACGCGCCATTTCAACTTTGCAGACATGGCAGTCCTGTTTGAGCCCGCGGCGAAGCTCCAAGGAGCGCTCGGCACAAGCGCGGGTGACCGTGGTTTGGCGATCACCCGCGCTTACATGCGGGCATTCTTTGATCGCTCGCTCAAAGGGATTGACTCGCCCCTGCTCGGCGGCAGCTCTTCTGCCTATCCCGAAGCTGAACTCACCGCACATCAGCCGGCCCGCTCGCCGAAGCTAAGGTCTTACTGAACTCTGCCACCCGCAAACAAGCAAGCCTGGCGGTTCGGTGACGTTGATTTCGGATGAAACACGTGTCGTCGGGCGCGGCTGTATCGCCTTGATGCTCCGTGTGGTCTATCACGGCCGGGCTTTGCCGCTTGCCTGGGTCGTGGTCAACGGCAAGAAAGGTCACGTTCCGCAGCGACCCATTGTGCCTTGATCGCTCAGATCCAAGACCTCAAGCAAGTGCGAGGGGCGTGTTACATCCTAGCCGCTTCGTCAACCAGTCGCTTTTACCCACATCGCGGGACGCTATCGTGTATCAGCGCCCCTTGTACCGGCTACGATGTGGTCAAAGCGATCCTCGCCCGGTCAGTCTACCAATTCGGCGCCTCTGCCAGCTGCGACTGAGTGCTGGCATATCCCGATTAGACGCCGGGCAGGCATACCACTGCACCCCGCAAGCATCACCGTCGTATCCCCTAGTAGTCCCAATGGCATCAGCTAGATAGGAATATCCGGCCGGGCGCCGCCGCCGTGATATCCGTATACTCAGTCTCAGTTCTACGTCGTCATCGCGCACACCGGACGATCTGCTCGCCCGATTTGCGCCGGAACTATGTATGCGTGTTCGAGGCACGAGGCTACACGCGCAAAGGAAGGCCAGGATGGACCATATTCGCCTGCCACAACTCTACTCCCCATTTCCATCGGGACTTAATCTCCATGCGGACAGCGTCGGGCGAGAGACGATCGCATGGGCGCGGCATTTCAATCTCGTCACCGAGGATATCGTCGAGCGCAGGCTCGCCACCACACACATCGGCGGGCTGGTTGGACGCGTGTACCTCTCCACCCCCCGCGCACAGCTCCAGCTACTCGCGGACTGGACGACGTGGCTGTTCTTACAGGACGATCAGTGCGATGAGCTCGGGATTAGCAAACAGCCCACGCAGCTCCAGGCAATCCACGCACGATCGCTCGCCGTCTTACGTGGCGCGCATCCCACACTCCAGGATCGCCCGTTGACGCACGCTCTGTCGAACTTGCGCCTGCGCATGCTCCAATATGCGGACGCCGAGTGGATGTCACGTTTTATCGCCAGTTTCGAGGAATGCCTCACGGCATCGATCTGGGAAGCGACCAACCGCGCGCGCGGCACGACGCCGGATGTCACGACGTATCTTCAGCAGCGTGCCTTGACCGGCGGGCTGTACCCCTACATCGTCCTGATCGAGCTCACGGAGCAAATACATCTCCCGCGACAGGCGCGTGAGCATCCTACGGTGGAGCGCCTGACGCTGATGGCGGTGAATGTCGTGTGCTGGGCCAACGATATCCTTTCGCTGGCTAAGGAGATCAAGCAGGGAGATGTTCACAATCTCGTCCTGACGCTCCAGCACAAACACCGGCTCACCCTGCAGGAGGCACTTGAGCGTGCGGCAGCTCTGCACGACACCGAGGTGCGTGCCTTTATCGATCTTGAGCTCCGGCTGCCGTCCTTCGGGGCGCCGGTGGATGCCGCGCTCAAGCAGTACATCGCGATCCTGCGCTCCTGGATGCGAGGCAATCTGGACTGGTCGTACACGTCCGGCCGCTACTTAGCGACAGCGGAGGTGCCAGGGGAGCTGGCTCACGCGGCTTGAGCTTCCTGGTCACACCGGTAGGATCTTCATCCACATACACACCTCCCTTGTGCGCGACACGGAAGGCTCCTTCATGACCGTTGCTCCACCATCACCCATCGATCAGGCCGCGCAGATCGTCCGGCTACGCCAATTTGTCGCCTGGATCGTTCGTTTCAATTTCAGCTTCGCACTGCTCGAAGGGATCGCATATGCTGTCTCGCGGGATCTGCCGACCGGGATCACCGCCGCAGTGCTCTTTGGCTGTAGTGGCATTCTGCTCGTCGCACGCGCACAGGTGCGGCATGAGGAGCTGAAAGCAGCCGTAACCACGATCTGTACCGCGCTCCTGGTGGCGGACATCGTCATCGTCATCCTCCAGCCGGCCTGGCTGCCCACGCTCGCACTGGTCCCCCTTCTGGCCGTCGCGCTCGCCCTGCCGTATATTGGAGGCCGTGCACTACTGCAGTTGATCGGCATGGCCTGGCTCACCACGATCGTCGTCGCGCTGGGTGGGGAGACGATGCCTCCCTGGTCTGCCGCCCCGGCCTGGTTTACCAGCGGCTTCCGCCTCGCCTCTGTTACAGGCACGGCCACGCTGGTCTTGCTGCTGCTGTGGCAGTTCAGCAGCCGGCTTAACGACACGCTGGCGCAAACCCAGGCGGCGGAGGAGCGCTTTGCCCTGGCCGGGCGCGGCGCGAACGACGGGCTCTGGGACTGGAACCTCACCACGAGCCATGTCTATTTCTCCGCGCGTTGGAAAGCCATGCTGGGGTGCGGGGAGCATGCGATCGGCACGAGCCCCCAGGAATGGTTCAGCCGCCTCCATCCGGACGATTACGCGCGCGTCAAGGCTGAGTTGGCCATCCACGTCGACGGGCTAACCCCGCACTTCGAAAGCGAGCACCGGATGCGTGATGCTGACGGGCGGTACCGCTGGATGCTCAGCCGGGGGCTGGCGGTTCGCGACGCGACGGGAAAGGCGACGCGCATGGCAGGCTCGCAAACCGACATCACGGGACGGAAGCAGGTCGAGGCAGCCCTGCATCGCGAACGCGAGTTTTTGAAAACGGTCCTCGACAACCTCTCCGAGGATATCGTCGTCTGTGACGCCAACGGTGTGCTCACCCAGTTCAGTGACCGGACGCGCGTCTTTGAACATCTCGCGGCCGATCCGCCGACCGGCGAGCACTTGGGGCAGGCCGACGCATTCTATTTGACCGACGGGACGACCCGGATGCGGCCGGAAGAGACGCCGCTTATGCGCGCGCTGAGCGGCGAAGCGGTCCACGACGCCGAGCTGGTGATCAGGCGTGCGGAGGGGGACGAACATGCCTACCTTGCCAGCGGTAATGCACTTTACGACGCCGAGGGCAACAAGCTCGGCGCCGTGGTCGTGATGCACGACATCACGGAGCGAAAGCGGGCCGAGGAGGCGCTGGACCGCGAGCGGCGCCACCTGCGGCAGGTCATCGATACGGCACCGGTCGCGATGGCGATGTTCGACACGCACATGCGCTACGTGGCACACAGCGAGAGGTGGATCGTCGAGCACAACCTGCAGGGACAGACGACGATCGGGCGCTCACACTATGAGCTCGTCTCGGGCGTGCCCGAACGCTGGAAGACGATCTACCAGCGAGCGCTCCAGGGCGAGGCGTACGAGCATCCGGAGGACTTGTTCGAGCGGGCGGATGGCTCGAAGGTGTACGTGCGCTGGGCGATCACCCCGTGGTACACGGCGCCCGGCGTCGTGGGCGGCGTCGTCATCGTGACCGATCGTATCGACGAGTTGGTCGCGGCGCGTGAAACGGCGCTCGAAGCTGCACGGCTCAAGAGCGAGTTCTTGGCGACGATGAGCCATGAGATCCGCACGCCGATGAACGGCGTGATCGGCATGACGGAGCTGCTCCTGGCGACGCCGCTGAATGCCGAACAGTGCGAATATGCGGGCATCGTGCGCGACTCGGCGCACGGCCTGCTGACGATTATCAATGATATCCTCGACTTCTCCAAGATCGAAGCCGGCAAGTTCCTCTTGGACGTGAGTGAGGCTAACCTGACCGAGCTGGTCGAAGGCACGGTGGAAGTGCTGGCCGCGAAGGCGCGCGAGAAAGAGTTGCCGTTGCTGAGCTGGGTAGCCCCCGATGTGCCGTCGCTGCTGCAGGCCGACGCCGGCCGGCTGCGACAGGTGCTGCTCAATCTCGTCGGCAACGCGGTCAAGTTTACGGAGCGAGGCGAGGTGGTGGTGCGAGTGGCCGTCGAGAGCAGAGTCGGGGGCGAGGTGTGCGTGCGCTTCTCGGTCAGCGACACGGGCATTGGACTGTCCGAGGCGGCTCGTAAACGACTCTTCCAGCCGTTCACCCAGGCCGACGGCTCAACCGCGCGCAAGTATGGTGGTACCGGCCTGGGGCTGGCGATCTCCAAGCGATTGGTCGAGCTGATGGGCGGCGAGATCGGCGTCGAAAGTACTCCAGGCCAGGGAAGCAGCTTCTGGTTCGTCGTGCCGTTACAGCGGGCTACGGCGCCGGTAGTACCGCCGGCCCCGGTTGCCGATCTGCATGGGCTACGAGCGCTGGCGATCGACGCTAGCGCCACCTCACGGGCGATCCTGCAGTCCTATCTTGCGGCGTGGGGGATGCGAACGGAGGTAGCCGAATGCGGTGCAGCTGCGCTCGCCCAGCTGCGCTCGTCGGCGTCGGATCCGTACGACGTCGTGCTGGTGGATCGGGTGCTGCCCGACATGGACGCCGAGGCATTCGTATCCGCTTTGGATGCCGAGGCAGCGGTAGAAGGCGGCGGCAACGGCTCCAGGAGATTTGCACCGCCGCTCCTGCTGCTGGCGGACTTCGACGAGGCCGGATCCGCCGAGCTGGTGCAAGCGCGGGGCTTCTCTGGACGTGTGACAAGGCCGGTGAAGCAAGCGTCGTTGCGGGAAGCCATCGGAGCGGCGGCCCGCAGTGCGCCACCCGCTTCGATCGTCAGGGCGCCTCTAAGAGAGCACAGGCCGGCCGGGAACGCCGCACGGGAGGAGCGGGCTCCGGCGCCATCATCTGCCGGCGAGCTCGTATTTCTGATCGCCGAGGACAATCCGGTGAACCGGAAGCTGGCGCTGCTGCAACTCAAGAAGCTGGGCTACCGGGCAGAGGCGGTCTGCAACGGGCGCGAGGCGGTGGCGGCGGTGGCGTCCGGGAAATACGCCCTGGTGCTGATGGACTGCCAGATGCCAGAAATGGATGGCTTCGCTGCCGCTGAGGCGATCCGGATGATCGAGCAAGGGACTCAACACCTGCCTATTATTGCCATGACGGCCAACGCAATGCGCGGTGACCGGGAAGCGTGTGTGGCGGCCGGTATGGACGATTATGTTGCCAAACCGGTGGATACCGAGCAGTTGGGTGCGATCCTCCGGCGCTGGTTACCGCCGAGGCCGCCGACGCGAGACGGGACGGGGGCCACGAGGCCGGCCGTGCCGGTGGAAGAACTACACCCACCCGGCCCGCTCAAACCGCCCCTCGACCCGGCCATACTCGAGGGCTTGCGGGCGCTGCAGAAGCTGGGCGATGGCAAGCTCCTCGGCGAGCTGATCGACCTGTTTACGGCGGATACGCCTGATATGGTTGAAGCTATGCGCGCTGCGGTCGTGGACGGGGACCCCGAGAGACTGCAACGCGCGGCGCACCAGTGGAAGGGTAGTTGCGCCAATCTCGGCGCAACGGTGCTGGCCAGCCTCTGCGAAGAAGTGGAAGGGCTGGGACGCGCGGGTTTCACCGCCAGGGCTGGGGCGTTGCTGCCTCGGATGGAGACCGAATATACCCGGGTTCGGGTGGCCTTGGAACGGGAACAGGTGACAGCATGAGCAATCCGGCACTCGAAGATGATCGCCCGCTGATCCTGGTTGTGGACGACGATCCGGCGATGCGGCTGCTCCTGCGTCGCGTGATGGCGCGGGAAGGCTATCAGGTGGCCGAGGCGACGGATGGAGCGGAATGCCTGGTGGCGTTTGCGCACCTGCACCCAGATATCGTGTTGCTGGATGGGCTCATGGCGGGCATGGATGGGTTCGAAGCTTGCGCCCAGCTGCAGGCCGCACCCGATGGCAGCCAGACGCCGGTGCTGTTGATCACGAGCCTGGACGACACGGCCTCGGTGGACCACGC
This sequence comes from Chloroflexales bacterium, assembly GCA_038254585.1. Lineage (GTDB taxonomy): Bacteria > Chloroflexota > Chloroflexia > Chloroflexales > Kallotenuaceae > JBBSGA01. The sequence continues at coordinate 8,518 of JBBSGA010000129.1, forward strand.
CTTTGAGGTGGGGGCGAGCGACTACGTGACGAAGCCGATCCACTGGGCTGTGTTGCGCCAGCGCGTCCGGCGCCTGCTCCGGACGCGCCAGGCTGAGCAGGTGTTGCGTGAGAGCGAGGCCCACTTTCGCGCGGTCGTCAATACGGCCTTCGACGGCATCATAACCATGACGCCCACGGGAATCATCCGGTCGTTCAATCACGGGGCGGAGCGCATATACGCCTATAGCGCGGCAGAGGCGATCGGGCAGCCGGTCACGCTGCTGGTACCGGATCGGTTGCGCGATCCATCCCCGGCGCGCTTCGGTGGGCTGGTAGGGAGCGAGGACGATATTCTTGGGCGCATAGTTGAGGGGATCGGGCAGCGGAAAGGTGGCGTCGAGTTTCCCTTGGAGCTCGTGATAACCGCGCTCCAGGCAGAAACAGGAACGCTGTTTACCGGCATCGTTCGCGACACCACCGAGCGAAAAGCATTCGAGGAGCGGTTGACGTTTCTGGGCTTGCACGATTCGCTCACCAACCTGCCCAACCGTGCCTGTTTTATGGAACGCCTTACGACTGCTCTCGCCCACACGGCGCGCGGGCGTGGCGCGTCGGCGGTCTTGTTTCTGGACCTGGATCACTTCAAGGCGATCAATGACAGCCTCGGCCACAAAGCGGGCGACCAGCTGCTCACCGAAGTCGGGCTCCGGCTCCAGGCGAGCGTTCGCGCGGGCGACATGGTTGCCCGCCTGGGCGGCGATGAATTTACACTTCTGCTCGAGGAGCTTACCAACCAGAGCGACGCGATACGGGTCGCCGAGCGCGTCGCCGAGCAGTTGCGCATGCCCATCAACCTTGAAGGGCACGACGTTCGGATCACGATCAGCGTCGGGATCGCCTTTAGTACTACCGGCCAAGCATGCCCCAGCGAGCTGCTGCGATGCGCCGACCTGGCGATGTACGAGGCCAAGCACAACGGCAAGGCTCACTATGCCGTCTTTGATCCGTCGATGCATGCCAGGGCACGTGAGCGCCTGGACGTTGATCAACGGGCCGGTAAGCTCGGCGGCCTAAGCTTTCGCTAGACCACAGGTTTTCCTGGCCAAGTACGGCTCTTCGCGAACATGATCACCTCCATGCTTACAGCCACGACCCCAAGTCCTAGCGAGCGGCCGATCGTTTCTTCAGTGCACGTCGAGGCGAGCGTACAAGCTCGCAGCAATCTCCCCTTGCAGAAGAGCGGTCGTAAAGGTTGGCGACCTGTCTCTGCGAGCAGTTCCGAATCATTCGCCCGCGTGTTGCTGGCCGCTCCATAGGCGCTCGCGCAAGCGGCGCGGCGAATCGTGATAATACTGCAGCACCCGGCGTGAAAAGTGGAACGGGGATTGGAACCCAACCTGGGCAGCAATCTCGCCGATCGATAACCCTGTACCACCGAGTAGCTCTACGCCGTGGCGCGTTCTGAGCTGCCAGAGATAGCGCATGGGCGTCGTCTGGATATGGCGCCGAAAAAGACGTGTTAGGTGCTGCGGTGTCACCATTGCAGCCTGCGAGATGTGATGGAGTGCCAGTGGCTCGGCAAGGTGAGCTTCCATACAGGCCAGTGCGCGGCGTAGTGCATCCGGAAGCGTGGTTGGGCTCCGTACCAGTTCGGCCTCGAAGACAAAGGCATACAACAGCATTAGTCCCGCGGCGTGGATCAACTCATCGGCGGAGACAAGCCTGCTCAGGGGGATCGTCAGCCCGAGCTCCACAAGATCGTGTAGACGATCCGTTAGGGGAAGACACGTACTCACCGCTCCAAGCTTCGATCGTAACTCTGATGGCACGATCGCGGCGGCAATCGCACACCAGGTATGGCGCGTCTCTCCGGCTGTCGCGAAGTGAAACAGCTCGCGCCGCGTAGGCAGCAGTAATGCCGCGTGGTGGCGAGGGACATGCAGCTCCTGACCATCGATCGCGATGCGTGCCTCGCCTTCATAGATGATCACGATCTGGAAGTCCTGCTGGACCCTTGGCCCTAAGGTGCTGCCGGGCGGATAGCGGACATCGCCGAACACCACCCCGGGAGCAGAGCGATGGCGGTTCATTCTGGATAGGTTTACGGTTGTCATAGAGATGTTGAGAACGACGGCGCGATGGTATCATGTTCAGGATCGACACGAGCTCGATCAACGGTAACGTGAAGGAGCACCCTTATGATAGCATCTCCGAGCCTCAATCAGCTGGCAAATGAGCGACAGCTTGTCCCATTTGCCTCGTGGGACGCGGGTGAGGTACCGGCAGGGTATGTCACGCTGCCGGTGAGCGCTGGGGCAGCGCGCTTCTATCAGGAGCATGGCTACCTCGTCCTCGAGCATGCGCTTACGAGCGCCGAAATTGATGCGCTCAACGACGAAGCCGCCCGGATCTGCCGTGGCGACCGCGGCGCGATCCGCGGCGTGACGCCGGCCGAAGCCGGTGAGCCGGATGTCGAGGTCATGCGCCGCTATCTGTGCATTCACTTCCCACACAAGGTCTCTGACGGGATGTACCAGATGCTGGCACATCCCGCGATCGTCGAGGTGCTCACGAGCATCATCGGCCCGAACGTGAAGTCCATGCAGTCGATGCTGTTTATCAAGGCCTCGGGGAAGCCGGGCCAGGCCTGGCACCAGGACGAGTTCTTTATCCCCACACGGGATCGCTCGCTCACCGGTGCATGGATGGCGCTGGACGACGCGACTGTCGAGAACGGATGCCTCTGGGTGATCCCCGGCTCCCACCGGCACGGCCTGCTCTGGCCGCAGCACAAACATGGCGACCAACGCTTCGACTGCGCCGGCGAGGCGATGGATTTCCCGTATACGGACGACGATGCGGTGCCGGTGGAGGTCAAGAAGGGCAGCATTGTATTCTTCAACGGGTATCTGCTGCATCGCTCCCTGCCAAACTACGCCCAAACCGGATTCCGCCGGTCACTGGTCAACCACTATATGAGCGCCGAATCATTCCTACCGTGGCAGAGTTTCGAGCCAGGTACGCCAGTGGCGACCGCCGATTACCGCGACATTATCCTGGTGGCCGGGCATGACCCGTACGCCTGGAAAGGGACTGAGGAGCGTGCCAGCGCGCATGTCCGGCCCAGTGGCGAGGGAGGTTGTGGCAACGCCGAACGCAATGCCGAGGTCCTCGAGGACGACGACGACCATTGAGCAGCGGCACAGCCTGCTTACTCATCCATCGGGTAGAGGCTGCAGCCGCCGTCCATGAGCAGCACCGCCCCGGTCATATAGGCGGCCATATCCGAGCAGAGGAAGACGAAGCCATTGGCGACGCTTTCGGGCGGCTGCATGTGGCCCAGCGGAATAGCCTTCGCGGCACGGGCGTGGTAAGCTGGCTCCGTATCCCATTGCCGCTTCGCCATACCTACGGCCACGATGCCCGGCGCGATCGCGTTGGCACGGATGCCATGCGGCGCGAGCTCGCGCGCGAAGCCGCGCATAAGGGCGCGCATACCGGCCTTGCTAGCGTTGTAGGGGATGATCTCAGGCCAGGGCACGTCTTGCACCCACGAGGTCGTGAAGATCACGTGGCCGGGCATCTGGCCCGCAATCCAACGGCGACTGGCTACCTGGGCGACGATGAACGAGGCGCGCAGATTGAGCTGCATGAGCGCGTCGAAGCGCTCGACCGGATACTCGTGGACCGGGAATGATTCCACCATACCGGCATGGCAGCAGACGACGTTCGGCAGGCCCACGGTTTGCGCCACCTCGTCGAAGAGGTGCTCTACAGCCTCTGGCTGTGTGCTGTCAACTCTGAAATAGCGCACGCCCTGCATCGGGACCCCGGCCTCGGCGAGCGCGTTCATCGCGTCGTCGTCAGGCACGACGTCGTTGACGGCGACCGTCGCGCCCTGCTCGGCGAGCGCCCGCACGACTACGCGCCCGATGGCGCCGGCACCACCGGTGATCAAGACCGTCTTGCCTCTGAGATCAAGGTTACTCATTGCTCGATCCTCTCCACCGCAATGAGAGCCGATCGGAATGGGATATCGGCCATTACGGCGAGCCCCGTAGCCAACTCGGCCCCGGTACGGACGGCGCTCCAGTCCTCCGGTGAGCGCACGTGATACGCGGCATCCGGGTCGAGGCCGGGCAACGCGAAGATGCGCTCGGCCTCGTCGCTCACCAGGCGAAACGCGAACAGTATGCCCCGCTCTGCGTCCTTCGCGGCGTACCACACTGCTGCCCAGTCGCCGTTGCCATCCAGCGGGCGCGCGCCGGTCAGCAGGTATTGATCGCCGGACTGCAGGAGCGGTCGGACGATCTCCTTGTACCAGCGCACATGATTCGTGACGGTTGCGAAGTCTTCTTCACTCCATCGCTCGACGGGGGCACTGATGCCGAAGGTGCCGAGCATCGCCACGCGCGTACGAAAAGCCACGTCCCCCCGCTCATCCACCGCATGGTTGGCGTGCAACCCGTCGTGCGGCGGCCACTCGATCAGCCAGTCGTTGCATTCGATCGCCGGATGGGCAAGCTGGCTGCCGAAGTGGATCGCGAGATTGATCAGGGATTGGGTTTGATCGCTCATCCAGTTGGTGTGCGCATGCGACAGGAGCGCTGGGTCGAATCGCCCGCCGCCACCAGCACACATCTCGAGCGTTAGCTCCGGTAATGCCGTGCGCAATTCGTCCTGCAGCTGGGAGAGACCGCGATAGTGGGCGACCAGTGGATCTTGATGCGCCAGTTCCTCCGGCACACCGGGAGCCCAGCCACCCTGCAAGAGATTGGTGTTGAAGTCCCACTTCATCCACGTCGCTCCGGTCGAGTGCAAGACGCGCAGGATGCGCTCTCGCACGAACACCCGTGCCTCGGGAATGCCCAGGTTCAGAATCGCGCGCTGGCCCGCGGGCGTTGGTCGTCCGCCCACGACATGCAGCCACTCAGGATGTTCCCGGCGCACGGCCGCACTTGGGCTGACAGCCTCGGGCTCGAACCAGATACCGAAGCCCACTCCTTGGTCGCGGCAGAAGCTGCTCAGCTCTTCGAGCCCATGCGGAAAGAGCCGGTGGTTCACGACCCAATCTCCTGCCCGCGTCCACCAGTTATCACTGGGGTTCTCGTGCTCGGTCGTGTACCACCCGGCATCGAGCACAAACACCTCACAACCGAGCCACGATGTGCCACAGCACTCGCAATCGTGATAATGGCGCCGCGCCAGCCCTTGTGGCCGATGGGCGGGTTCTCACGCATCACGCGCATCGCCTGCTTGCTCACCAGCCACGTACCCTTCAGCGTTACCCCGACGATCAGGTCCCACTCGGCTGACGTACAATCAAGCGTGCTATGGCGCGGCTCGTAGGCGGCAGCGAAGTTCAGCACGTGATGCACCGCGCCAAATTCAGCGCGCGCATGCTCGACCAATGCGCTCACGCTCGCCTCGTCGAGCACGTTGGCCGGATGGCCGATAACTTCACCGCCCGCCGAGCGCACCTGCCGGACCGTCTCCTGGAGCCCAGCCTCATTGACGTCCGTGACGACGATGCGGGCACCATGCCCAGCGAAGAGTAGCGCCGCCGCGAGGCCCATATTCGGCCCCCCGGCTCCCGTGATCAAAGTTACCTTTCCTGTGATTCCATCGAGCTCAGGCATTGCTGTTCCCTGTGTTTACCAGTCGAGAATCGCTCCATCGTGAGCGCGGATGGTGGTGGAATGGATGATCTCCTGCTTGAACGGGTAGCGCTGTGCGGCTGATTCGTTGACCTCGATGCCCAAGCCGGGCGCTTCGGTTGGCAACCAATACCCGTTTGCGGTCGTGAGCGCATGCTCGACGACTTCCCAGCGCCACGGGACATCGGCAATCATGTCTTCCTGGATCAGGAAATTTGGCGTGCTGAGCGCGAAGTGCAGGGCAGCGGCATTGGCGACTGGGCCAAGCGGGTTATGCGGCGCGACCCCGAGGTAGTAGGTCTCGGCCATGGCTGCGATTTTCTTCGCTTCGGCGAGGCCGCCGCAGTGACAAAGATCCGGTTGGATGATGTGACATGCCTGTTTTTCGAAGAGCTCGCGGAACTCGAAGCGGGTTACGCGGCGTTCACCGGTCGCAATCGGCACAGGGCTCGACTTACGCACCTCGACCAGGGCATCCACGTTTTCCGGTGGCACCGGCTCCTCGATGAAGTAGGGCCGGTAGGGCGCGAGCACGCGGCAAAATTCCAGTGCATTTGCTGGTGAGTGCCGTCCATGACAGTCGACCATAATATCGATGTCGTCGCCAAGGGCCAACCGCAGCTCCTCCATCACCTTGGCCGCGTGTTTGTATCCCGCGATGCTATTAAGACTCTCGGTTGGCGGCGTATTCAGAATCTTGATGGCGGTGTAGCCTTTTTCCACAACTTCGAGCGCCCGTTCAACGAACACCCGAGCGTCGCTGCTCTGTTGTGACTCGTACACCGCCTTCATATCGCCACCACCTAAGTGGGTATACATTCGGACCTTATCGCGGACGGCCCCGCCGAGCAGGCGGTACACAGGCGCGTTCAGCACTTTGCCGAGAATGTCCCAGAGCGCCTGTTCGATCCCTGAGATCGCGGAAAGGCCAATAACGCCGACCCGCCAGAACGACTGCCGGTACATCTTCTGGTAGAGGTGCTCGATCCGCATCGGGTCCTCGCCGATCAGCATCGGCTCGAAATCTGCGACGGCACCGACAACGCTGCGGGTCTTCCATTCCAGTGATGCTTCGCCCCAGCCGTGCAACCCAGGCTCATCCGTTTCCACCTTGACAAAGACCCAGTTGCGCATCTGGGCATTGACGACGATCGTTTTGACCGCTCTTATTTTCATACGTAGGCGCCCCGCAGGGTAGGAGACGGGCCAGGGATCCGTGAAGACCATCACTATTCCGCGTCGGAGTCTCGCCACATACCCCGGCTGCGAGCCGCGCGAATATCGCTCTCGAACTGCGTCACGTGGC
>JBBSGA010000130.1:0-15422 GCA_038254585.1 Chloroflexales bacterium
CAGCTCTTCTCGCTCTTCTCGCCCGGCCGGACGTAGTAATAGATATCCTGGTCGTCGAGCTCGGCCAGCTTCGCGTTGGCCCAGTTGCCCGTCGTAGGGACCGGCTTCTTGAAATAGATCTCGAGCGCCTTCAGGCGGCGCGTAAGCATCCAGGCGGGCTCGCCCTTCATCTTCGAGATCGTCCGGACGACCTGTGCATTGAGGCCCTTCTCAGATTTATAGGCATACGCGACGTCGTCGTGGAAACCGTACTTCGTATAATCGAACCCGATCTGCTGCCGCGGAATGGTGGTCATGGCGCGCCTCCGATGTGTGCTAGCGATGGACGTACGCGCAATGCGACGGTCACCGTGCCACATAATGCGCGCGACGTCGAGGGACAGGGGCGTTGGTGAGTAGGCCTGACGGTCGCATCATGTGCTACGCTCCAGTATACACACACTAGACAATGTTGTCAATGAATACAATACTTGTAAATATTTCTATTAGAGAAATAGGGGTAATTCGATAGAATAGAAACAACAACGCCGATCGAAATGGAGCAGCACGAATAGAGGGCATCACCATAGATCGCCACGTGTGCTTATCACCAGACCGCGGCACGTCCAGAAAGCCAGCCAGGCGTGATTCGCACCATGCATGGGGTGCTTCCCGGGTCGCAAAGCCTTTGGAGGCGGTTGCGTGGCGGGGGTGCTAACCATACTGTTGGCCCTGGTCGCGGCGATAACCCCACACTGCTAGCGCGCCGAAGATGAGCGTCGTGCCGATGAGCCAGAGCACATGCGTCGCAAGCTTGCCGTCGTTGGCTCCCACAGCGCTCCACGCGATCTGCGCATAGTGATATGTTGGCAGGTACGGCGCGATCGTTTGGACGAATCGAGGCAACTGCGTGAGCGGAATCCACAGGCCGGATGCAAACGAGAGCAGGAAGTAGCCAAACTGGGCGATTGGGCCGGCGCTGTTCGGGCCAGCCCAGTACCCAACGGTAAAACCGATGGTCGTGAACGGAAGCAGGCCAAGCAGCAGGCTGATCGTGAGCGTCAGCCATTGCATGACGGGCATACGCACACCGGCACCAATGATCGCCACCGGGAACAACACCAGGCAGATGATCAGGGCAAAGAGCAGCGCCATCACCATTCTCGCCACAAAATAAACCCAGGACGGCATTGGCGTGGCTTTGATTAACTTCATCCACCCCTGGCCGCGCTCAACGGCGACGCCGATGCCAAAGCTAAAGAATGCGATGCCCAACAGCCCGTAGGCGCTCATCGAAGCCATGACATAGCGGCCCACACTGGTACCGTCTGGCAGCGTTTGCCTGGCGTGAGGCAAACCGAAAATGATGAAGAAAAATACTGGGAAGACGATCGTCGAGATCGAGAAGATGGGCAGACGCCACTGCTTCATAAACTCAGCGGTGATCTGTCGCCAGAGCATGGGCAGGACGCCGCCGTTCTTGATCGTGGTGGCGCTCAGGTGGCGCGTCGTGCGGTCAATCGCGACCGGTTGGATTGTACGCAGTGTGGTCATGCTGCTGCCTCCTCGGTCAGATTCAAGAAGGCGGTTTCAAGATCGGCGTGCTGGACTTCGAGATCGGCAACCTGCCAATCTTCCCGAAAGATGCGGCGCAGCAACGCTTCTGGCTCAGGCGTGGCAACCACGATGTGCCCGTTCTCCGTGGTGACGCGGCGTACGCCAGCGTAGGTTTGGAGCTGTTGCACTGGCAGATTGGTGCGCATCCGGATCTGGGTGTCGGCACTGAGCCCCTTGATGTGATCGGGCGTGCCCTGCGCGACGATCCGGCCTTTGTTGATCACGACAACGCGGCTCGCCAACGCATCGGCCTCTTCGAGGTAGTGCGTGCTGAACAAGATCGTTTTGCCCGCTGCCGCAAAACCGCGCACCTGTTCCCAGAACGAATGGCGTGTTTCCACGTCCATGCCAACCGTTGGCTCGTCTAAAAAGAGCAAGTCAGGATCGCCGGCGAGCGCCAGCGCGAAGTAGAGTCGTTGCTTTTGGCCACCTGACAGCTTGCCCAGGAGGGCGTGCCGCGTACCCTGGAGTCCGGCGCGCCCAATAATTTCGTCCGTTGGCAGGGTGTATGGGTAATAGCTCTGGAACAATCGTACCAGTTCGTCGACCCGCAGTGTGGCCGGCACGCCCGACTCTTGCAGCATCACGCCTACGCGGGCTTTGACGGCGCGGTCAGTGGGCGCCTTGCCAAATAGCCGCACCAGGCCGCTGGTCGGCCTGCGTAAGCCCAGCATTATGCTGATCGCCGTCGTCTTACCCGCGCCGTTCGGCCCCAGGAAGCTGACGACCTCACCCGGCGCAACCGCGAGATCGATCCCGTTGAGCGCCTGCACCGTGCCGTAGCGCTTTGTGAGGTGCTGGACTTCGAGCACGTGCATCGTGTTCCTCCGTCGTATGCCTGCGAGTGTGCCAGTCCCACGCTGCGGTGTCATGCCGATTCTTCATAACCGGGCGCAGGCCGTTGGAGCCGGTCTCCTACGAGGCGCTAATCTTTTTGAACGACAGTTCTAGCGGCAGAGCAGGCGTTCGTCCAGTTCCAACGCGAGATCTCAACTACGGAGAGTCCCTGCCATGCCGATCGGCCCAAATGGGTCAGGGATGCTCTGACTTAGGCTGGACCATACTATGCATGCAGCGTTATATTACTGCTGGTAACAAGGAGGTTATCCAATGGCCGAACGCGAACCGCCCATCAAGGACGCCGAATCGGAAGTGGGGCCGCCACGGGATGAAGAGTCCGAGCGCAACCTGGAGCGAAGAGAGGTGAACCCTCAGGAGACCACCGAAGCCGCGAGCGAGAACCCGTTCATGGAGGTGGAGGAGGAAACCCCGCCTCCCGACTTCCCGATAATCTTCTAAGGTCTCTCACGCTGGGGCAACCGATTGCCCTGGTTGTTCGGCTTGCGCTAGGAAAGAACGCGGAACATGAACACGACTATGACCCACCAGTTGGAGGCAGCATGAACAGGATCGTCGCAGCCTAGGAATTGCCCCACGGGGACAGGTTCGACATGCCACATGGGCGCGGAGACGCGTCCAGCCGTCGTAATGGCGCCTCGCCCAGCCCAATGACCGGCAACTGGGCCTCACTGCGCCAGGGCAGCGTACAGCTCCGTATTGAGACGCAGCGCAGGGTTGGTGATGTTTTCGTCAACATGCTTCATCTCAACAACCCTCCCAGTGCTATCGACCAACGGGCATGCCTATGTGCCCGGAGCACAGCCCTGGCCACGATTCTACCGCCGCGGGGCAACCGGCTGGCGGCGTCGGAGGGCGGACAACGGTACCGCCGGGAGGTAGCCGCCCTAGCGATAGTGCCGGCGCTCCTGCTCCGCCTGCCGGCGGCGTGCCTCCTCCGCCCGCTGCTGCCGATCCTGCGCCTGCCGCCGCCGCTCATCGTCGACCCGCCGCTGGCGGTCCTGCGCATCCCGCTGCCGCTCGGCTTCGGCCGCCTGGCGCCGGCGCGCATCCTCATCTCGCAGCCGGAGATTGTCGCTTGTCATAGTGCACCTTTCTTTGCCGGGTCTTCACTGTTCCGTTCCTGCCGGGATCCCACATCGAACAGTGTGCTCCACCACGGCCGGCGAGCTCGGTCGTCCCGGCGCTGCGCTGCGTCCGCCCGTTGCCTCTGTTCGTACACCGATCGCATCATCGCCTGGTGGCGACGATCCATCTCAGCGTGGAACACAAGCTCAACGTACCCATCATGGCGAAAATGGCCGTCCGACTCATGCCCGTCAAGGAGACGAACCTGCTGCCCGGGTGCGAGATCGATCGGTGGGGGATCGAACGTCGTGGGCTCTGGAGCATGGGCACACCACAATCGTGCCCTTGGCACACCCTCAGCTCCGACGGAGCCGGTGGCAGCATAGACGCTCCCGTTCGGCATCTCGAAGATATCTCGGTCGCGTAATTCCGTGGCCTCGACGATTCTGCTCATAACGACCTCCACTGCCCGCGGTATCGCAATCGGTAGCGATGCGGGCCTGTGCGTTGGATGATCCGGCGGGACTAGGAGGGCCGTGGCCGGCTATAGGTGACGACGAGGCGCGATTCCTCATGTCGTGTTCCACGCTGCCGACCTTTAACCTTCCGGGAGCGCCCCGATCCCAATGTCAGGCAAATGCCTGGAAAATAAATGATAGTGTTAGCACTATAACACTCTTCGTGCGGAAAGTCAACGACGGGCCGGCACGTCGGAGCCGCACTCGCCTCGTCCTGCACCGGCCCCGCCCGCTCCTCGCGCCACGTGGCGAAATCGAGCCGGCGCCTTTGACTCGCCCGGAGGTAAGTGTTATAGTGCTAACACTAACTTTTGAGATAGCTGCCGAGCACCGGCGCGTGGGGCATTGCCGGCGCTATATCCAGTATGTCCGCGATCCGGTGAGTGAGGCGGCGAGTGGAAGATGAAGGGTGGGCCATGAAGACGACGATCCGCAACGACACGTTTCCCAACCGCATGACAGGAGTCAGCGACGGTTCGGTGGCGGGAACGCATTTTTACAATGACGAAAATGGCCAAGAGATGGTGCCGGCCGAGGTCACCGTGCAGCAAGAAGGCCTCTCCCTCGTACGGATTCGGTTCGCTCCACGCTTTGGAATTGGATCTTTTGTGATGGAACGGGACGACACGCTTTCAGTGAATGCGATACGTGATGATTGAGAACGCGGGGTGGGGCGTTCCTATGCTTGGAGCTGTCATGTACGAGACTGACCTTTGGCGAGATATCACCACCTCGATCCACCACGCTCTGTCTGCACGACTCGATCTGTTCACGGAGGACAGCCTCGTGCGTCGCAGCGATACGCTTCTCGCACGGCTACCGAGCGTGAATGGGTCCGGGCTAACGACAACAGCTATGTTACTCGGGCGCTATCATACGGTCTTGCACAAGGAAGTATGTCGCGCTCATCAGCCTCGCACGCTGGGCGGAACCGTCGAGGATGATCTCCGCGAGCTGACACGCGCTATGCTTGTGACGGTCGGCATCGGCGAGGGGATTTCAGTCGAAGCCGCGGTCGGCATGGCACTCGTGCTGTACAAACGCGGTGTCGCACCCTTTTGTGCCTTGCCCATCCCGCGTGCCAGTGCCGCGTAGCTCGGCTCGACAACGCCTGCGAAACCCGGCAGACCTGTTGCCGAGGGCCCGATCTGTACCGGCGATGACCTGGCCGGTGGCCGCTGCGGGTGGGAGGCGCGTGAGGCATGGGCTTGACATGACGTCGTCTGTGCAGCCGGCCTCGTTGTCTCCTGCCTTCTGAACTAGGATGGTGTTTACTCATCGAGGGGTATGTGACCAACGTCAGCTTTGGCCCACGAACACAGCGCGTGTATGTCGCCCTGCGCGACCGTATCGCGCGCGGCGACCTAGCCGCGGGTGCTAAACTCCCGGCCCATATCGAGCTAGCGGCGGCGTATGGCGTCGCGCCGCTCACGATGCGCCAGGTGCTGGCGCGGCTCGAGGCGGACGGGCTGGTCTCGCGGGAGCACGGGCGCGGCACCTTCGTCCGTCCCCAGGTGCCGGCGGCGGTGCTGATTGTCGATGACGATGCCCTAATGCGCGCCTTGATCGCAGAGTACGTCACGCGCGCCGGGTACCGCGCGATCCCGGTGGCCGATCCTGCGGAGGGGCTGGCGCACCTGGCAGCCGATCCCTCGATCGCCCTGGTATTCAGCGATGTCCGCGTACCTGATACGGCACGTGGGCTAGACTTCATCCGTGCGGTGCGACGCCGGCAACCCATGCTGCCGCTCGTCGCGCTCACCGGCGATCCCGACGACCTGGCAGGACTGCACGGTACGCCTGAATGGCCAGTCCTGGTTGTGTCCAAGCCATTCTGGGCGCACCAGATCGAGGAGACTCTACGCCTCGCGCTGCGGCCGTAGCTGCCCCGCCTCCTCGAACCGAACCGCATCACCCGGAGCACGTTATATACGTGACAGACTTGTCTAACAACGTGGGGGCCGACCCGCAGAAGACATACGGCGGGAGGGCGCGTCACGCTGGGGGTGGTCGGCCATGGCGGTATCCAGTAGTCGTAACGGAGTTATCGATGAAACTTGTCAAGATCGGTGCGCGGACCATCAACATGGATGTCGTGCGGGAACTCCGGGAGAGCCCCGATATGCTCACGATCGTGTTTACGGACGCCCAGGAAACGCAATTTCGCGGAGCTGAGATGGAGGGCCTGCAGCGGTGGCTGAAGTCACAAGTTGAGGAGGTCGTCGAGCAACCGCATCACCAGGGCACGATTCGACCGAGTTTCTCGAGGAGCGAGTAACGTGCTGGTGGCGCTGCCGCTGCCGCCACCTCGACACGGCCTTCTCGCGCGATCAAGCTGGCTCATCCGCGGATTCTTGTCGGGCGCGCTCCCACAGCCGCACTTGACGATTTGTAGCTGAGACCTATGATCGGCTGCAAGAGGAAAAGCCGTCCACGAATACGAGCACGAATACACGAATGGGAGCGTGGATATTCGTGGACGGCTTTTCCTTCATCACCGCGTCGAGATCCGAAAGGAACGAGCGTGAACCTGACCTATACCGATCTGGTCCGGCGCCTGGTCAACCTCGAGCGGCTGGCGGAGCCGCCGGGGGCCGGCGAACGGGGCGGCTGCTGTTCGAGCTACGACCGGCGCTCGCGCTATAACCCGGAAACCGGGACGTACGAGGACTGGGACGCCAACGAGGATGGATCCGGCTTCATCCGAAAGGAGGGCGATTGGATCGTCGCCTTCGAGCAGGCGGGGCCGGGGGTGCTCTGGCGCGCGTGGTCGGCGCTGCCGGGCGATGGACACGTGCAGATTTTCGTCGACGACGACGTGGAGCCGGCGGTCGACATGCCGTTCCGCGACTTCTTCGAGCGGTTCAACGCCGAGATCCCGCCGCTGAACTTTCCGGCGCTGGCGCCGACGCTTTCACGCGGGCGCAACCGGTTCATCCCGATCCCCTACAACCGGGCGTGCAAGGTCCGCCTCGCGCCGGGATGGGGGGCGTATTACCACTTCACGTACACGACGTTCCCGCCGGAGACGCGGCTGCCGCGGTTCACGGGGAGCTTCGACCGCGACGCCTACATCGCCCTGGCCGCCGCCGACCGGGCGCTGGCGCAGCGGGGGTGGACGCCGCCGCGCAGTGCGGACGACGCGATCGAGCGCGTCACGGTGACCGTGCCGCCCGGCACGACGACGACGGTCTGCACACTCGAGGGCAACCGCGCGATTACGGCGGTGCGCGTGGCGCCGCGCGATCTGCCTGCACCGCCGGCCGATGGACGGGTGCTGCGCGAGCTTGCGCTCAGCATCAGCTGGGACGACGACGCCGCGCCGAGCGTCTGGGCGCCGCTGGGCGACTTCTTCGGGACGGCGCCGGGGATTAACTACTACCGATCCCTGCCACTGGGCATGACCGACGCGGGCTTCTACAGCCACTGGTTCATGCCCTTCGCCGAGCGCGCCCAGATCGTGGTCACGAACGACGGCACAGAGGCGCGCACGCTCAGCTTCCAGGTCTGCCACAAGCCCCTGGCGCGGCCGGCCCGGCACTTGCTGCGCTTTCACGCGAAGTGGCATCGCGACGCGTTGCTAGAGCGCGCCCAGGAGCAGGGCCGGGAGATAGACTGGCCGGTGCTGCTGGTGGAGGGCCAGGGGCGCTTCTGCGGGATGCATCTGCACGTCTGGAATAGATGGGCAGAGCCTGCGCCCGCGGCGGGCACGTGGTGGTACGGGCAGTGGGACCGCAAGTCGATTGACTGGTGGTGGGGCGAGGGGGATGAAAAGTTCTTTGTGGACGGCGAGGTCTTCCCCTCGGCCTTCGGCACGGGATCCGAGGACTACGCCGGCTACGCCTGGGCGGCCGAGCCGCCGTTTCCCACGTTCGACAGCGCGTACGCGTGCCAGCCATTCGTCGCGCTGGACGGCAACGGGCACACCTCCGTCAATCGATTCCACGTCTGCGACGACGTCGCGTTTCACACGCGCTTCGAAGGATACGTCGAGAAGTACAAAGGCAATCGGTGGGGAGACGGCAACGTGTGCCTGTACGCCGCCGTCGCCTACTGGTATCAGGCGACGGGAGGGAGCGACCCCTACGGCAGCGTGCCGCTCGCGGAGCGGGTAGGCTACGACGTCGAGCCGGGCGCGGCCGCCGAAGGAGCGAGATGAGCGAGAGCATCTGGACCGGAGCGACGGAACCGTTCGATTGGGAGCCGGCGCCGGAGTCGCGGGCGATCGGCTCGACCCGTCGGGCGAACTGGTAACCGAGGGCGCGCTCGACGTCCTCGTGTTCGAGATGCTCGCCAAGCGCACGATCGCCCTGGCCGGCTAGTCGCGAGCAGGCAGCTGCTGCAAGGTCCAGCTGTTGCCGTCCGGATCGCTGAAGGAGACGTACAGGACGCCCCCGAGATCCTGGACCTCGCCGACGTCCACGCCGCGGCCGGCGAGCTCGGCACGCGCCGCGTTGATGTCCGAGACGACCAGGTGCAGGCCCTGGACCGACCCTGGCGGCGTGTTCACGATCCCGGTCCCCAGCACGATCGAGCAGGCCGACCCGGGAGGCGTCAGCTGAACGACGCGAAGCTCGTCGCCGACTCTGAGGTCATGGTCGAGGTTGAAGCCGGCCTGCTCGGCGTAGAAGGTCTTGGCGCGGCCCACGTCCGCGACGGGAATCGGCACCAGCTCAAGTTTCCAATCCACAATGCAGCTCCTTCGTATGGTCGGTTGGGTCCACGTCACCTGAGCACGAGCCCACAGGTCACATTCGCGATCGTCCCGGTCATGCCGGCAGCACGATCCGACGCCAGGAACGCGGCCACCTCGGCGACGTCGGCCAGCCGCGGCGCGCGTCGCAGCGCGGCCATGCCGGCGATCGTCGCCTCGGCGGTCTGCGCCGTCGGAGCGCCTTCGCCGCCGACCGCGGCGATCCTCTCGTCCGACAAGGTCTCGGCGACGCCGGCCGTCCAGATCCCACACACGCGCACGCCCCGCGGCCCGACCTCGGCTGCCAGATAGCGCATGAACGCCTCCGTCGCCGCGTCGGCCGGTCCGGTGCTGCCCATGCCGGGCATCGCCCCGGCGCCCGAGGCACTGTTCAGGTGGAGGATCACGCCGGCCCCCTGCTCAATCATGCGGCGCGCCGCCGCCCGCGCGGTGATGAAGCTCGACTGCAGCCCGACGACGACGGCATGCAGGAGATCATCCGTCGTCATGTCGACCAACGGTGTGCCCTGGACGTCCCCGCGTGTGATGAGGTTGAAGGAAACGTCGACGCTCCCGGCGCGGGAGGCCACCGTCCGGGCGTGCTCCTCGACCGCCTGCTCGTCGAGGGCGTCGACCACGGCCACCTCGGCGGATCCTCCGGCGGCGGTGATGTCAGCGGCGACGGCGTCGAGCTTCTCGCGCGTGCGCCCGACGAGAAAGACCCTGGCTCCTTCGCGAGCGAAGGTTCGGGCGACGCCGCCGCCGATCCCCCCGCCCGCTCCGTAGACGATGGCGTTCTTGTTCTCGAGCAGCATGTTCATACTCCTTTGCCTTTGGCTATCGAGTTGTCGCTAGAACATTTGTAGAATAATCCAGCACCAGGTCGTTGTCTTGTACGAAATGGCAAGCAGGCGTACTCATACGGCTGAGCTGGGCAGGGGTATGCCCGACCCACTGCTTCAGCGATCTCGTGAGATGGGGCTGATCGAAATAGCCAACCTCATAGACGGTGTCGGGTATCGAAACGCCCTGCCGTAAGAGCGCCGCCGCCCGTTGGGCGCGTTCGACTTGAAAAATGTGGCTGTGGGTCACGCCGGTGGTGCGCAAGAAACGATGCCGCACGGTGCGGGACGACATCGCTTGTGGGTGACCTTGTAACACAGCGTTTACGAGCGGATCGTGCATCAGCACATTGTCGCCCGCGAGCCTGTCGACAAACGTGTCCGCGTTGTCATAGTCTGGGAATTGCCAGGCAGAACCATGCAGCCAGAAGGATTACCTCGCCGCTCCGGGTAACATCGTCTCTACATCCAGGACATCCCTCGCGGGCAGATGGGGCATAAAGGTGCCGAGCTTAAACTTGATCCAAAGAAGGTCAGCGCCCGCGGTGTACGATATAACGCCGGCTTTCGTCAACGGTCCGACGACCAGGAGTTGTACGTCGCCATGCTGTCGCACGACGACCATATGCCAACGGCTCTCGGCGGGACGGATCGCAGAACCATCGCTCGTCGTTCGACCACGCGTAATCGTTTCGACGTACGGCGAGTCCGACAAGCGTTCCTCATAGACAATGCCCATGCTGCTGCCTCCGCTGCCTCGATAGTAGCGCAACCATAGCACCTCCATGTGCCAGAAATAGTCACAAAGGGAGCGAGCTCGCGCGTTTCGAGAAATTCCAGGTTTGACAAGAAGGCCGCCAACGCTACCATGCGGTCGAGGCCGCGCACGACGAGCTGCGCGCCCCGACCATCGCAGGAGCCAGATGAGCGACATCACGATCCGGATCCCGTGCGGCACACGTGCCTGCCGCGAGCGGTGGGCCCGCGTCTACGGCCGCGAGCCGGCGGAGCTCCAGGTGGATCTGATCGGCCTGACCAGCTGCACGCCGTGGCGCGGCCTTGACGTGCCGGAGACAGCGGAGCCGCCGGAGGTTCGCCTGCGCGCGGCGGTGCAGGCCTTCGATCGCTGGGTGGCAGTCGACCTGGCCCGCGAGGTCGAGGCGCTCCACACCTTCTATGCCCATGGCATTCTCAAACTGAACATGCTGTCGCTGGGCAAGTGCTCACCCCTTTGGACCGACGCCGGTCGCTCTAGCGCTGGTTGCGCCGATTTTTGACAGGCCGTCGGCCCAATACCGTTCAAAGAAGCGGGAAGCAGCCGTCCACGGATACGACACGGATACACGGATAGCGCATCGTACAGCGATCTGCCTCCGCCTAGCCACACGAGCGGGGAGAGCCGCCGGCGAGCGTAGTTGCAAGGCATTTGGTCATGAGCCTGTGCAGACCGGCTCGGGTGCCGGTGAACTGTGGAATATCCTGGGAGAGGGTAGCGGCATCATCGCGCGGCGGTCAAGGGCATATTGCCTCACGGGCTCGTGTCGGTCGTCGACGTCAAGTGGTACGGCACGACCGCCGTCGAGCTGACCTACAAGGATTCAGCCGGCCGGCCCGGCACGGCTAGGAGCCGCGCGACGTGCGCGCCGGCAAGGTCGGCTACGACGTCAATTCGACAGGTCTTATGCACAGCAGACACCGCTTTCAACAGCTGGCTGCTCGCCCCTCTTGCCCCTATACTATGCTCTTGGCTGCAGGAGCACGGAGGCAGAATCATGGAACATCGCGTGACGCTTGACGAGGCGCAAGCACAGCTCAACGAGCTCATCGACGCGGCTGTGAGTGGTGACACGGTCCTGATTACTACGAACGCAGACCGAATTGTCCAGCTCGTGCCCGTACTGCAGCGTGTGAGCCGGCCGCAGTTCGGAGGTGGCAAGGGGCTGATGGTCATGGCGGACGACTTCGACGAACCACTGGCCGACTTCGAAGAGTATACGCGGTGAATGCGCTGCTGGATACGAGCACGCGGCGGTGGTGTCGGCGCTGCCGTTCCATCACCGCGATCCGATTGATCGGCTGATGGTCGCGCAGGTGATCGAAGAAGGAATGGTTCTGGTTAGCCGTGACTCGACGCTGGACGCTTATTGATCCGTGACGGAATTATGAAGGGCGAGCCGGCGGACGAGGGTGTAGATCTGTACCATCCTCGTACGCGGTCAGGACATCGACACCCCGGCGCGTAAGCCTGTCGTGATGGCGCGCGCTCCGTGATGATCCATGGAGTGTGTGATTGCCATCACAGCACGCCGGGCACTTTGAGGCGGGCTGTGGAGCGGCGATGGTCCTGCCTGGCGCCGTAACGCCTCGACATAGTGTCGGCGGCGCGCCCTGTCTTGATCGAGGGCTGCTTAACGATCCCAATAATAGGCGAGGGCTGAGTGGACCTGGCCGACGGTCAGAAAGGGATACTGATCATGCAGAGCCGCCGGAGACCAGTCGTAAGCGAGTGCTGCTCCAGCCAGCTCGACGACCTTCATGGTGGTACCTTCGACGATGGGCACATCGTGTTCATCGAGGAGGATGTGCTCGTACCTGGTTTCCCTTCCTGACATAGACGACCACCTTACCCACTGTCCATACAGCTGTCACTCAAGTATAACAGGCTCGTCATCCTCGGTACTTACTGCCTATCCGAATAACCCGGTATGCTTATGGGCATGGGCGAACCAGTATCAACGCAACGCACGCGAGTGCGCACGCCGAACAACCGCACCACCACCACAGCGTGATGGAAAGCCTGGTTTGCTAGGCGTTCCGATCCAAGGAGATCAGCATGGAAACGTACGACGACGACCTCAGCAGGTTTGCAGCGGACGGCGCCGCACCGTTGCCGGGCACACATGATCACGGCACCGTCGAACACGACGGTGCCGTGATCATGTACGCAACATACGGGTCCGGTCCGCCCGTGATCCTGCTGCATGGCGGCCTCGGCCATAGTGGCAATTGGGGCTATCAAGTTCCAGCGCTGGTCAGGCGTGGCTATCGTGCCGTTGTGATCGACAGCCGTGGCCACGGCCGCAGCACGCGCGACGGGCGACCGTTTACCTATGAGCTGATGGCATCTGACGTTGCGGCGGTGATGGATGCATTGCACCTTGAGCAGGCAGAGATGGTGGGCTGGAGCGACGGCGCGGTCGTCGCATTGATTCTCGCCATGCAAGCTCCCACACGCGTTGCGGGCGTGTTCTTCTTTGCCTGCAACATGGATCCGAGCGGCGTCAAGCCAATGACGGAACTCCCTCCGATCGTTGCCCGGTGCCTGGGACGGCACGCGCAGGACTACGCGCGGCTATCGGCCACGCCAGACCAATTCGAGGCCTTCGCCGACGCAGTCGGCCTCTTGCAGAAAACGCAACCCAATTATTCGGCGCACGATTTGGCGCAGATCAGCGTGCCAGTCGCGATCGTCCAGAGCGAGCATGATGAATTCATCAAGCGCGAACACGCCGAATATCTCGCTCGGAGCATTCCAAACGCGGAATTCGTCGAGCTACACGGTGTCAGTCATTTCGCACCGCTGCAGCGGCCCGAGCAATTCAACAGCGCCATGCTTGCATTTCTCGGCAAAGCGCTCGCGTGAAGCACGACAGCGGGAGCGGGGCTCTGTCAGCCCATGTGCGCTGCTGCGCCGTGTACTCCCCCTGTCGCTCGTGGTAGCCTGGGTCAACGGCTGGCCTTTAGTGGCGACCGCCCAGGCAATGTGCGATAACTTCCGTGCCGCCGCACAGCGCGCCACGTTGTGCGGCTTACCTGCTGCCTGTAGCCGGTTAGGGAACAACTTACCAACGGGATTGTGCTGCGCTGAGTGACGCCATGTAGAGTGCCGTGCACAGCCGCGCATGACCGAGCCGACTCATCGTATCGGGACCATGCACGCTCGTGCCCGAATGGTGCGGTGATGGAGCTAACTGCCTATCCGAATAACCCAGCCGCACACGAGGCGATGAGAGCACAAGCGAAACGCAGCAAGGCAAGATCGTTTTCGGGCTTCTTATCCCAGCGTACCAGAATGCGTCGGAAGCGGTTCATCGAGCTGTGGCTCCGTTCGACGACCCAGCGGCGCGCACATTTGCCAGCCTCCTGCTTGAGCTCTTTCGCCTCGTCGCCCCGCGCCTTGATGCGGGCGGTGAAGCCGAATTCCTCCAGCATAGCGCACTTCGGCGTAGTCGTAGCCTGTGTCCAAACACATCTCGTGTAGCGCTTCTGCCGTCACGTTTTGCCGGTCACCACCAGGCTTTCGATGGTCGCGCGCACCAGCGCTATGACCTGGGTCTGAAAGCGGTCATGGGCGGTGGACTTGGCACACAACTGCGTCTGACGCAGGGCTTCCCCCTGGCAGCCGGTGCGCAGGATGTAAACGATGGCATCGGCGCAGCGCCGGTTGGGAACGCCTCGGTGGGGTCGAGTACAGCTTGAGGTCCTCGTGCCACGCCGCGCGATGCTGATCGAAAGCATCGACCGGCATGCTCATGCGCTTCTGCTCCACCTCCGTCGTCTAGCGCCGCTGTAGACGAAGAAACACCCTCTGTTGTGGCAGGTTATGTCAAATACGATACTCGTCAAACTTGTGATAAGCTCATGTTACGCAGGCGGTTGACTGAACCGGTGCGGTTCCAGCATTTGAAGCTGCTCAAAGGCGGTTCGGAGCGCAGCCCTGTACAGCTTGGTCTTGAGGGCAAAGTGATTGGAGTGCGACCATAATCCGTGGAACACCAATGGGGCAAGCCCATGCCCAGCGGGGCTGAGTTGAAAGGCATCCCACCTTGGGTGACAATGCGGCGATACCACCCGTCGCGTTCTCAGCGGAGGATCCCGATGCCTTCCAACGCGGAGCCGATTGTACAGCACCTGCGCCAGGAATTCGAACCCGTGCTCGCCGACGTCACTGGTCCTGAAGCGGGTGCTCAGACGGCCTATAGCGTTGAACTGACCTTGTTCCGCCAGTTGCTCGGCCTTGGGGCGACCCTGCTGCGCCGCTTCTGTGTCTCTCGTGCCGCTGAACGCCCACCCGCGCCGGTGCCGGCCCCGGACGGTCCGCGCCTCACCTATCATGACTGTCGCGCCATCACGTACTACTCGATCTTCGGCAACGTCCGCTTGGCCCGCCATTCCTTCGCCGCGCCTGGGCACCCCGGCTGCCCTCCGCTCGACGCGGCCTTGAGTTTGCCCGAGCGCTGTTACTCGGACCTGCTGCGGGAGTGGGCCGCGTTTGGCACCGCCGACCAGTCCTACCGTGAGAGTCAGACGGGGTTGGAGTGGATCGTGGGCCGCCCGCTCAGCCTCCAAGCCATCGAACCCGGTGTCGGGGAGGATGCAGGGGACGTCACGGCCTTCTACGCCCGGCCGCCCGCCCCGGATGCGCCGGTCCCGCTCGGCGCGATCCTCGTGGTGCAGGCGGCTGGCAAAGGCGTGCCGCAGGCGCAGGCGCTCGCGACCGGCTCCCGCGAGCGTTTGGGCAAAGGCGAGAAGCGCAGCACGAAGAAAGAAGCGGTCGTGACCAGCCGCTATCGCCTCGCGCCCTACCCCTGCACGCCCCAGGACGTGGTCGCGGCGCTGCTGCAGGATCCGCGCCCGCCAGAGCCGGCCACGCGTCCCCGGCCGGTCGCCAAAGAGGTGCATGCGACCTTGGACGGGAAGACCGTCGCGCTGACGCGGCTCCAGCAGCGCGGCCCAGCGTGGGGGGGGGGGGCCCCCCCCCGCCGGGGGGGCGCGGCCCCCCGCGCGCCCCCCCCCCCGGGCCCGCGTGGGCCCCCGCCCGCGGCGCCTCAGGTGGGGGGGGGCCCG
>JBBSGA010000131.1:0-15408 GCA_038254585.1 Chloroflexales bacterium
CGGTCCGGATCGCCTCCACGAATGCTCGTACGGCCAGGTACCAGCTCGGCCCGCCAAAGCCATGCACACGGATTTCCGGCGGTACCTCGCTTTCGATGTCGAGACGCTTTCCTCGGGCGTCGAGATGCAGCCGCTCTGGGTTGAGGCCGAGATGAAGATGGGCGCCATTCGCGAGCGCCTGAACGTCCCAGATTGCGCCCGGGAAAGCCCAGCTTGTCTCGAGGCTCCCGCATGCTCCACTACCAAAGCGCAAGGCCAGGATCGCGCTGTCCGGTCCGCGGGCAGGCGAGCCCGGCATCACCTCCATTCCGACCCCGCCGACGCGCGCGACCTCGCCTCCGAGATGCCGGAGTAGATCCGCCATATGTGTCGCGAACTCGATCATAATGCCGCCGCTCAGGTTGCGATCGAAGCTCCAAGCCGGACCCGGCGGTCCGTTCAACATCCGGCCGAGCAGCAGCGCGTTTCCGCTCCCGGCGAGAGCCGCGCACGCGCGCTCGACGACGGGCGCATAGCGCCACATGTAGCCCACGCTCGCGATCACGCCCGCCTCCGCGACGATCTCGGCTGCGCGCATCGCCGTCGCCAGGTCTAACGCCAGCGGCTTCTCGACGTAGAGATGCAGGCCGCGCCGAGCTGCCTGCTCGACCACGCCGGCACGCGCGAACGGGGGCACGCAGATGAAAAGTGCATCGATCGATGCCTCGTCGATCATCTTGGTCGCTTCTGTGTAGGGCTGCGCCCCGTACTCGGCTGCCACGGTACGCACACGACCTTCGTCACTGTCGCAGACTACGGCGATGCGCACGCCCTCGATCTGCCGTAGGTTCTGGAGATGAACCCCGGCGATAATCCCCGCTCCAAGAACCCCGATACGTATTTCGCGCGGCTCGGCGCTCATCGACTATCCTTCTCCGCCGGGTCTGGTACGATCATTGCATGTCCCGCGACACGACAATCACACATTGTTTCATCGCTCATCCCCGGAGAGACTATGAACGTCATCATGTTACCGTCGGCAACCGGGGGACTTGGCCACATCGGCCGCACCTCGGCACTGGCGCGGATGCTTATGAGGCTTGACCCCTCGGTCAACGTCGAGTACCTCCTCGACACCGAGCGTCTGCGACCCTTCAACATTGATGCCACGGCTCGGACAGGCTCGCGCGTGAGCCTGCTGCCGCCGCGGCCACGCGATGCGCGGGATGCGATCGTGCGTGCCTGCCTCGGGCACGCCGATGTTATCGTCGACGATAACGTGCGTTACCTGGTCCCGCTACGGCAGATCGTTCCCCGCGCGGCGTGGGTATCGATTCCGATGTATCCACTCGGCGATGAGCTCTTTATGGACTGGCCGTTTATGGCGCAGATGGAGGCCGTCATCTGGGCCTATCCGTCCATGCTCGACTTCCCGCCCGAGCTGGAGATCGTCGGCTCGAAGGTGCTGCGAACCGGGCCGTTCCTAGAGCACGAGGCTGTTCCCCCGCGCGACGAAGCCCGCGCCCGGCTCGGCTTCGCCGAGGACGAAGCGATCGTGATCTATTCGCCGCGTGGAATGTCATTCGGCCTTGAGTTCGGCCAGCGTGTGCTAACAGGGGTCTTCGGCGGAGCCGCGAAGCTGCGTTCCGAGCGCCCACGCCTACGGCTGCTTCTGCTGGCCGTCAGCGACCAGGCTGAGCTCCATGCGCCGGGTATTCCGGATGAGTTGCCTGACTGGGTCACGGTCGTCGACGTGGTTCCGCCCGATCAGATGCTGGTCTACCTCCGTGCCGCCGATATTGCCGTGACCGAGGGATCGAACATGACGCAGGAGGCGGCAGCTCTGGGAACGCCGATTGTGATGATCCCCGGCCCGATCTACGAGACGTGGCTGCTGGGCACACGACTCTACGAGCAAGAAGCCGCCAGCATTATCTGGATCGAGCACGTTACTCCCGACTCAGTTGTCGATTTCTTTCGCACGGTCCTAACCGGATCGAGCAGCCGTGCCGCGATGGTGCGGCGGGCCAAAGAGCTGGTGACAGGTGGAGGTGGCGTCGAAGCGGCGGCCCGCCTGGTGCTGAAGACTGTGGCCGACCGCTCTCAGTCGCGAATGCTATTGTAGAATGCATGGCCGGAGGAGGCTCGATGCGCATCATATTCTTGGGCACGCCGTCGCCTGCAGTGCATCCTTTGCGCCGGCTGGTCGAGGCGGGCCACGAAGTTGTATCAGTTGTTACTCAGCCTGATCGGCCCGCCGGTCGGTCAGGTGCCGTGCAACCCTCTCCGGTCAAGCAGGCGGCGCTGGAGCTTGGCCTGCCGGTTTTTCAGCCCGAGACGCTCCGGGACGCAGCGGCCGTCGAGCGCCTGCGCGCCCTTCAGCCGGAGGTCGGCGTTGTCGCCGCTTACGGCGAGATCCTGCGCCGCGCGGTCCTCGAGATTCCCCGGCTCGGCTACCTGAACATCCATCCGTCGCTCCTCCCGCTCTACCGCGGTCCCTCGCCGGTCGCCGCGGCGATCCTCGCCGGCGATGAGATGACCGGCGTTACGGTGATGCTTCTCGAGCGCGCGATGGACGCCGGACCGATCCTGGCCCAGACGGCGGTTCCGCTCGACATATCAGCCCGCGCCGGCCTGCTGACCGACCGGCTCTTCGCCCTGGGCGCCGAAATGCTGGTTGGCGTGCTGCCGCTCTATGACTCCGGTGACCTTGTTCCGGCGCCCCAGGACCACACACGTGCGACGGTTACCCGCATGCTTACTCGAGAGGACGGCCGGTTCGAGTGGACGCGGCCGGCGTCCGCCCTGGAACGCGCCGTGCGGGCATACGATCCCTGGCCTGGCACCTGGACGACCTGGAACGGGCAGACTCTCAAGATCCTGAGTGCGTCGGTCGAGGAGCACGCAGGTGGCGAAATACCGGGAACCGTCCTCGACCTCCCCGGCCTGGTCGTCACCGCCGGAGCCGACGCTGTGAGACTGCGCGAGGTCCAGCCTGCCGGCAAGCGGTCGATGGCCGGAGACGACTGGAAGCGCGGCCAGCGTGGTCTGGTAGGCGCGCGTCTAGGCACGTGATCGACGATGCACTAGCCGAGCTAGCCGAGCAGATCGTCCACGTCGGCAGGATTGACCGCGCGGCGGCGCCGTCTCGGCAAAACCAGGAGCGCTTGTCCCACGCGATCGCGGCGCCATAGAAAGAGGCCCAGCAGAATCAGGAGTGGGATCAGGCAGAGCAGCAGCAGCCATGGGCTCCTCAGCCGTCCCAGTGCGCCCCCGACGCCTGTCGCGTCGATCGCAACGGGCTGGCTCAAGGCGTTGAAATGGACTGTCACGCGATCGCTCGTCCGAATATCCTCCAGGCTTGCCGCCCTGCCGTTGCGCGTCACGGCCACCCCGGTCTCGGGAACCGGCACCGCGATCGTCTGGGTGCCCGTGCGCACCGCGAGCGTCTGTCCTTCGACCGGACCACGTGCCGTCCCGTCGAGCAAGTATTTGTCGCCGGTAGGCTGCGCGAAAACGGCCTGGACATTGCCGGTCGAGGAGATGACCAATGTCGCACTGTCGTTGACTTTTACCGCGCCCAGATCCGTATCCTTGCCGTCGCGGGCGACGTAGGCACCGGGCGGGATCGTGAACTGCTGGCTCCCCGCAGCCGTCATCACCGTTAGCCGGGTCTCGTTGTTGTCGTTGACCGTTCCGACGACGATCCGGCCTGCGCCCGTGCTGCCCGCGTTTCCACTCCGAGCGTCGATGCGTCGCGCGGCGTTATCCGGCCCGATCTGGATAGCTACCGTATCGCCGGCCTGGAGGTCGGCCAGGCGTGACGGCTGGCCGTCACGCGTAACTACAACGCTGCTGGCGTTGAGATTTAGCTGCTGCTGCTGGCCGGGAGCGTCGATGACGAGATAGCTGCCCGGCCCCAGAGGGGTGCGAACCCTGCCGTTCAGCGTCGATCCGCCTCCGCCTTGGGCGCCTGCGCCGGATCCATGGGGCGTCAGCCGCACCTCGGTCGGACTTATCTCCTGAACGTCCCAGCCCTTCGCATAGCCGCCCCAGTCGATCTTGGCCTGGGCGATTCGCCGCAACAGATCGAGGACCGCCTCGCGCTGCTCGGGAGAGACGTTGGCGCCAGAGCCGGCCGTCGCGGAGTTGAGCGCCTGCTCGGCTCCGGCGGGGTCGCCTCCGGCATTCCCCACCACAGTCTGCTGTGCACGCAAAATCAGCCCCGTGGCCGCGCTCTGATCGCCCAGCGCATTTGCCAGCCCGTTGGCCGTCACAAGCCAGCGGTAGGCGAGCTCGCGCCGCGCCGGGTCGATTTCGCCGCGTCCACAGGCGCCCTCCTGGAAGCCTTTGAAAACCCCGGTCAGCGCTGTCATCCCCTCCGCCTCGGCATCCGGCGGCGCGGCGACGATCAGATCGGCATCGCCGATCCCGGCCGTGAGCAGCGCGCCCGTAAACATGGCCGCGGTTACCTTCGTGATATGCTCAGTCGTCACATGTAGCCCGCTCCCGGGAGCACCACACGTCAGTGCGCTCGACGAGACCGACGTATAGCCCGGCGGTATCGCGTAGATACCTTGCATCGCCGCGGTCATTTCGGCCGTCGTTACCGTCAAGACCTTATCGCTGGGCGTGGCGCCGAAGCGAGCCATCAGCGCCGCGCGCTGGCCCTCGGTGAGATCCGCGCCAAGCGTAATCACCTTCGGCTGAGCCTGTGCAGCAGTGGGCAACGGCAAGAGCGCCAGGGCGGCAAGCAGGACGAGATATCGACGGATCGACGCTTTCTTCAAGGTCACACCTCTCAAGCTAGATTGCGCGCCAGCGCTACGCTACCCGCGGCTGACGATGGCTATTACGGATGATAATAAACGATTCAAGCGAGCGCAATCGCGCCTGCTGCGCATACACTCGGGGGGACTCGTGCCGCTTATGGCTTCGCCGTACGGTTGCATTCTGAAGTTTGCTATGGTATAACCATCGTATTCTGGCCTCGTAGCTCAATTGGATAGAGCGCAGCCCTCCGGAGGCTGAGGTTGTAGGTTCGAGCCCTATCGAGGTCGCCACGGTTACGCGGCCCTGACACCTGTCAGGGCCTTTTTGCACGTCTTGGAAACCCGCCTGGCCAGGGTGGACTTGACACCTGCCTGCTCTCGCGGCTACGATACCCGCTCGTAATCGAGCTAGCGCAGAGACATTATGGATTATCCGATCATTCCGTATCCCGCCTTGGCGCACGCGTTTGACGCACAGGCTCCCGGGCGCCGCATCGACATGCTTGTGATGCATTCGACCGCTGGCACCCGGTTGGGCGACCTGTATACGCTGTCTGGGCGCGACCGGCGCCACCTCGTCTCGGTCCACTACTACATCACGAAGCTCGGCGAGATATTCCAGCTTGTCCCGGACAAAGACGTCGCCTGGCATGCCGGCGTTTCCTACTGGCAGGGCGAGGCGAACTGCAACAAGATATCGATCGGTGTCGAGCTTGAAAATCTGAATGACGGCTACGACAAGTATCCTCAGAACCAGCTCGACGCGGTTCTATGGCTGGTCCAGACCAAGGTGCGCCAGTATCGCATTCCACGCTCGCGCCTCGTCCGGCACGCCGACATTGCCCCCGGGCGCAAGACTGATCCGCGCGGCTTTCCCTGGGAAAGTTTCAAGGCCAACGTCTACCGCGACATGCCGGACGAACCCCCACCGCCGCCTGTCCCGGTGCAGTCTCCGGAGGTCCAGCTGCGCGACGCGCTGATCAACCACAGCTACGAACGGGTCAATAGCGTCTACCATCCCGATTGGGCAATGCACCAGTTTGCCCTGCAGAATCGGCTCGGACCGCCCATGGCCCCGCCCTATCGGTTCACAGCTGAAAACCGGATCTGGCAGGCCGAGCTCTATGGCAGCGATGCCATCTGCTCTCCCAGCGCCGACTGGAAGGATATCCGGCGTCTTTCGCAGTTGAGCGACGGCGAGCTTAAGACCGTCCTGCGGGCCGAGTCGTACAAGCAGTTGGGCGTCCAGTACCATGCGGATTGGGCGATGCATCAATACGCCGATCGCAACGACATTGGCATTCCGCTGACCGAGAATTTTCGCGTGAGCATCGCCGACGGACGCTCGTTCTCCGTGCAGGTCTTTCAGCTCGAAACATTGTTCAGCCCGGCCGGCAAATGGAATGTCGTGCTGCCCCTCGGCGGTCTAACCGACGCAGGACAGCTGCAGGGTCCGGACGCCGAGCTGAGGGATCTGTTGTTGAACCAGCAGTATATCCGGATCGGCAATCGTTACCATCCCGAATGGGATCTGCACAAGATCGCGATCTCGCACAAGCTGGGAGCGCCGCTCACGGATCAAGAGAAGCTCACCGTCGGCCGCCAGGACTATATGGTTGCCTCGTACGCGCGCGACGTGCTCTACACGCCTGCGGGCGACTGGCGCCTCGTGCAGCGCCTGAGCGACCTCTTTGCCGCCGTAAGTGCCAGTCGCTCTGGGAAGCCCGAGCGGTGGCCGGCCTCTGACCGGCAGATGGGCGGCGATCTCTGAGGGCACGGCCTCTCAGCACTGCTCGACTGCCGCTCGAAGGTGCCATATGGTCGAGATCATACTCTACAACCCGAATGCCGCGGCTGCGTACGCCGAGGCGAAGCGCCGGTTGTCCTGTCTCTCGATCAGCCTTGGCACCTACGCCGACGTCAAGGATCCGATCTGCGATGTGATCATGAGCGCAGCTGAGGATTGGGCCGCGGCCACTGCCTGGCAGCCGGGGCTGTCCGATGCTTGACGCTGTAGGCCAAAGGAGGCCATCATAATGATGAAGCTAGATGCTCGTGACGCTGTGATCGTTGCTTCGGCGCGCACCCCGATCGGCAAGTTTGGCGGCTCGCTTGCCGCGATTCCTGCCCCGGAGCTAGGTGCGCACGCTATCCGTGCCACCGTCGAGCGCTCCGGCCTCGAAGGTGGGCGTGTCGACGAGGTGATCATGGGCAACGTGATCGGCGCGGGGCTCGGCCAGGCGCCTGCCAGGCAGGCAGCCCTCAAAGCCGGTCTGCCCGAAAGCGTAGGAGCCCTGACGATCAATAAAGTGTGCGGCTCAGGGCTCAAGGCGGTTATGCTTGCGGCCGGTCTGATCCGGGCCGGTGACGCCGATGTGATCGTCGCGGGCGGCATGGAGAACATGAGCGCGGCTCCATACCTGCTCCCGCAAGCCCGCTTCGGCTACCGGCTCGGCAGCGGCGAGCTCGTGGATGCGACCGTGCATGACGGCCTCTGGTGCGCCGTCGAATGCCACCACATGGGCATGTCCGCCGAGTGGATCGCTGCCGAGTACGGCATTACGCGTGAGGCCCAGGACGCCTTCGCTCTCCGCTCGCATCGGCGAGCATCCGCCGCGCAGGCCGAGGGGCGCTTCCGCCGCGAGATTGTGCCGCTGGAGATCCCGGGTAAGCACGGGCAGACGACCCGTTTCGAGACCGACGAGTCGATCCGCCATGACTCGGATGCCCGCCAGTTCGCGGGCCTCAAGCTCGCCTTCAAGCCTGACGGCGGAACCGTCACGGCCGGAAATGCGCCCGGAATCACCGATGGCGCTGCAGCCCTCCTGGTTACAAGCGCGCACGCGGCCGCGGATCTTGGGCTAGCCCCGATTGCGCGTGTTGCCGGTTATGCTCAAGCCGCCGTCCGGCCGCTGGCGCTCTTCGACGCGCCTCCGGCCGCGATTCGCCGCCTGCTCGAGAAGACGGGCACGACGCTCGACGATTACGACCTCTTCGAGATCAACGAAGCCTTCGCGGCCCAGATCCTCGCCAACGGTCAGGTGCTGGGCCTCGATTGGGACCGGGTCAACGTCAACGGTGGGGCGATCGCGCTGGGCCATCCGATCGGTGCCTCGGGGGCTCGCATACTCGTCACCTTGATCCACGCTCTGCAGGATCGCGGTGGGCGTCGCGGACTCGCCTCACTTTGTCTTGGCGGGGGGGAAGCGGTGGCCCTCTCCGTCGAGATGCTCTAGCCATGTGCACCATGGAGACACGCAGAGTCGGCCGGCCAAAAGATGTGCTGAGCAGAGACCGGGGGCGGCATGCGCATCGCAGGAAGTAGCGCTTTGATCACGGGTGGAGCCTCCGGCCTAGGGGCGGCGACGGCGCGGCGACTTGCACAGATGGGCGCGCGCATCGTCGTCGCCGATCTCAATCGCGAGGCAGGAGCGACGCTGGTGCGTGAGCTAGGCGAGGACGCCCGGTTTGTCGAGACCGATGTCGCCGACGAGATATCAATGCTTGAGGCGGTTGAGACGGTGGGAGCAGGCAATAATGGCCTGCATATTCTGGTCTGCTGTGCCGGCATCGCCACGGCTGAAAAAGTGCTTGGCAAAGAGGGGCTGCTCGACCTGAAGCGCTTTAGGCGCGTGATCGACGTCAACCTCGTGGGTACGTTCAACGCGCTTCGGCTTGTCGCCGAGCGGATGGCACGTAACGAGCCCAATCAGGAAGGCGAGCGAGGCGTAATCATCACGACGGCCTCCGTCGCAGCCTTTGAGGGCCAGATCGGCCAGGCGGCCTACAGTGCCTCGAAAGCCGGCATCGCCGGGATGACGCTGCCCATCGCTCGTGAGCTCGCACGCTTCGGCATCCGCGTCGTGAGTATCGCGCCCGGCATCTTCGATACGCCTCTGCTCGCCGCCCTGCCGGAGCCTGCGCGGCTCTCCCTTGGCCGGCAGGTGCCATTTCCGTCACGGTTGGGTAGGCCCGACGAATTCGCCGCGCTTGTGCAGCATATCGTCGAGAACCCTATGCTCAACGGTGAAACGATCAGGCTCGACGGAGCGATCCGCATGGCGCCGCGCTAATCGGCCGCTAGTCGTATAAAGGATCAAGAAATACGATGGCCCATGCAGCCCAGCAACCTGCCGACGGTACCGCCACTCCCGACCTCGCCGCGTATGGCGTCGAGTCGCTGTGGCTGAAGGAAACTCCTGCGAAGCAGCGGCTGCTCGTCGCCTATGCCCATCCCGACGACGAGAGCTTCGGCAACGCCGGCACCATCCTGCGCTATACCTCGGCCGGCGTTGCCGTCCACTGCGCCTGCGCGACGCGCGGCGAGTCCGGGACGGTCGAGCCCGAGTTTCTGCAGAGCTACCCGGACGTCGCCGCGTTGCATACCGCAGAGCTCGAATGTGCCGCTCGGACTCTCGGACTCTCGGCCGTGCATCTTCTCGGTTACCGCGACTCGGGCATGCAGGGGTCGGAGGATAACCTTAACCCGGCCGCCCTCTACCAGGCTCCGCTTCGGGGGCATGGGATCGGTCCGGAATCTTCCCCGATCGATCCGCCATCTCTTCAACCGCGCTGAGCAGTTCACGCGCGTGGTTCCGCCGTGGGACGGAGCGCGGGCCCAGGAGCGGGACCTCTTCGCCGGGATTGACTCGACCAGATCCTAGCCGGCAGCCCAGCCGCTGCGCATCAGATAGGTCTGTATGATGCGATCGATCACCGCCGGTGGAGAGCAGAGCCGTCCGGCCAGCGCGATCAGCCGATCCGGTGTATAGGCCACGGCCTTTTGCATATTGAGCAGGTAGCTGTGGAATCGCTCGGTCTGGCGCACATGCTTGGCATGGTGTGCGCGCGCCTCCGCCGCGCTGAGGCTACCACCAAGCGCGGCGGCGATGGTACGACCGCACGCGATGCCGTCGACGATCGCGGTCCGGATACCCTCGCCGGTCACAGGCAGGCAGCGGCCGGTCGCGTCGCCCACGACAAAAACGTTGCCTCGCAGCGCCGCCCGCCGCTGGATCGCCAGGACCCCCCCGTGGGTCGGCCCGGGCTGCAAACCCCAGCGTTCCACGAACCGCGCAAGCTCCGGCCCCAGGCGCGCTCCCTTCTCGAAGCTACACACCCCGAAGCGGATGTTGGGGCCGCAGGGAAAGACCCAGGCGTAGCCGCTGCGCACGATCTCCTTCTCCCAGTAGAAGTGCAGCCCTGGGTCGACGTCGAGCGCCACATCCAGCTCCGTTTCGATGCCATAGCCAACCTCGGAGCTTCGATCCTCCCGTGGGCCGTTCGTCTTCTTGCGCGACCGCCAGCCCGTCGCGTCTACCACGAACCGGGCAGTCGCTGCGCCCGCGCTCGTCTCCACCCGGCTATCCTCGACGCTTGTCGCGCGCGCGGTCCATACCTCGGCGTTCGTCTTGGCCAGCATCGCCCGGCAAAATCCCTCGTAGTCGAAGGTGACATACGGCACGCGCAGCGGAAAGCGTACGCTGCGGCCGCCGGAGTGCATCACGATTGTGTCGTGCACCTCCAGAACCGAGTCCTCCGCGCCGACAGCTCGCGCAGTCGCCAGCGGCGTCCCACAGGCTGACATCTGGTGTGCGCCGATCGGGTATTGGTCCACGACCAGGACCTTGTAATCGCGCAGCTGCATCGCCGCGGCCAGGCCGGCGAAACTGCCGCCGACGATCACGGCATCGTACATAGCTCCTCCATTCCGGGATGCTCCGACAGCAGTTACCCTCTCCTGCGCTCAACGTGATCGCCGTTTCCGATCGAGTCTACCCGAGTTCAGCCCTTCCCGCGACGTGCATCCAAGCTAACGTGGAGGGTGCAAAAGACTGCGAGGGTGAGGGCGATTGCACCGACGAAGAGCCACGTCAGCGGATTCGTGCGGTCAAAATTATCCCACGCCCGGAAGACGCCGACAAGGATCAGCGCCAGGCCGATCGCGGCGCTCTGTATCGGGATCCGCGATGCACTCCAGCGTGCGTCGCTTGCGAAGCCAAGTCCAGTTACGCCGGGAAGCGCGAACCAGCCGCCAATGACCTGTGCCGTCAGGGGCGTAAGCTTCCACGGCCAGATGCTGATGGCGAAGCCGGGCGCGAGGAACATGAGCAGGCTGACGCCGAGGTTGGCGACGCTCACTAGGCCGATGGCCCAGCGCACGCGCGCCGGCACGATCACGTCGCCCGTCTCCGGCGTGCCAGGATCGGCTGCCCGGTTGCGAAACCAGAGTGCAGGAACCAGGAACGGAGTGATCGCATACAGCGCGACCCACGTCACAAACGCTACGTGGCCGTGATGGAAGCGATCCCAATGCAGGACCGTCGCGAGTGCCCTGAAGATCGTAAACGTCGTGACCGGTAGGAAGCCGAGCCCGACACGATGCCAGCACGTCGCGGTGAGGACGCGAGCGAAGAAGTAGGCACCGGCGATGTATCCCGCTCCCATGATCAGCGGTGTCATCCGCGGCTTGATCGTCCAGGCAAAGAGTCGCTCGGTGTCGTCGGGCAAAAGATAGAGGATCACGAACGCTGCGAGCAGGAACGGCACGATCACGGTCGCGATCCAGTGGGTTGCCCCAAAGATCCGGTCGTCCCGCACCTTACTATAGCGGCTAACTGCCACGCGGCTCCTTTGCAGATGGTTCGCCGAGAAGCTTAGCTTTGCTGTGACCAATGCCTAGATGAAGCCGCCGTGCCCGTATGCGTCGCGGCCCGGCACTGTATCCACGGTTGAGATCGTGCGGAATGGGGGTAAGATTGAATAGCCGAATTGTAGCATACAAGGAGGGAAGAGTGCCTTGCCGCCTCTCCCTCGCCCTGGTTGCTGCTACCGCCTGGCGGCCCGCTCCCTTAGCGGACCGTCATCGGCATCACGATATGGATATAGCCTTCCTGCCCGACCGGTCGGAAGACGCCAGGCGAGGCCGGGGTCTGCGTCTCGAGCGCAACCTGCGGTGTAGGCATGGCGTTGAGCGCTTCCTGGAGGTACTTGACGTTCAGGGCGATCTGGCCGCCTTCGCCAGCGATCTGGCCCTCGATCTCGGACTTATTGTCGCCGACCTCCGCGGCGTTAGCCGAGAGGGTCATGCGGCCCGGTCCCCACTCGGCGCCAGATTCGATCGTGAGCTTGGCGATATTTGCGCTGCCTGTTGCGAAGACCGAAGCCTGGCGCGTGGACTGGAGGAAGGCGCTGCGATCCAACACCGAGCGCGTCGCATACTGCTTGGGAATAATGCGCTCGTAGTCCGGGAACTTCCCGTCGATCAGCCGGCTGACGAGATCGACGTTGTCGCAATGGAAGAGGATCTGGCCGCCCGACGGTGTGACAGTAATCTCGACCGGATTCTCCGTATCCCCGATGATACGTGCCAGCTCGGTCAGAGCACGGACGGGCACGATCACCTCTTGTGCTGCCTGAACCGGCTCTGGCAGATCGAGCGTGCGCACCGAGAGACGGAAGCCGTCGGTTGCCGCGAAGATAGCCTTGTCGCCCTGGAGGCGCATCAGCACCCCTGCCAGCACCGGCCGCGTGTCGTCGCTCGCCGCGGCAAACGCGACCTGGTTGATCGCGTCGCGCAGCACGTCCGGCGCGATGGTGAAGGTCGGCTGCTCGGCCTGCACGACCGGGATCGTCGGGAACTCCCCCGCCTCGATGCCTTTGATATTCGCCTCCGAGCGCGCGCAATCCAGATGGATCGTCTGCGTGCGCTCGTCGAGCGACAGCTTGATCGTGTCGTTCGGCAAATTGCCGATGAAATCGGAGAGCAGCCGCGCCGGCACAGTCACTGCGCCCGGCTCCTCGATCTTGGCGCCGAGCCAGCAGGTAATACCGACCTCGAGATTCGTCGCCTGGAGCCGCAGTCGGCCGCCTTCTGTGCTGAGCAGAATGTTCGAAAGGACCGGCAGTGTGCTCTTCGTCGGCACCGCGTGGCTCACGAGAGCGATGCCACGCTTGAGATTCTCTTGCAAACACGAAAGCTTCATACCGGCGCTGCGCTCCTTGTCATTTCTCGGCAAATGTACTCGTGGGTGCCTATATCGAAGTCTCTTTATTATAACATGGCGCCCGATTCCACTTCGCGCCTGTCGCGGTGTTACAATGCCCGTATGAGCGACCACCCACCGAGGTTTACGATTCTCGCGCTCGAAACGTCCTGCGACGAGACCGCGGCCGCGGTTATTCGCGACGGGCGGACAATCGTCTCGAATGAGGTGGCGTCGCAGATGCACCTTCACGAGCGCTACGGCGGCGTCGTTCCAGAGGTCGCGTCGCGAGAGCATATCCTGAGCATGGCCCCGGTGATCGAGGCCGCGCTCGCGCCGCTCGAGGATAGTTGGGATGCCGTGAGCGCCGTCGCCTGTACGTATGGCCCTGGACTCGCGGGAGCACTCCTGACCGGTGTTAACGTGGCCAAGGGGCTTGCCTGGGCGCACGACCTTCCGCTGGTCGCCGTCAACCATCTCGAAGCGCATGTCTACGCGAACTGGCTTGTGGCCGCCGGAACGAGCCCCGCGGATCACGTCGATCCGCCATTCCCGCTCGTCTGCTTGATCGTCTCGGGCGGCCACACCGTGCTGGTCTTGCTGCGCGGCCACGGCGATTACCAGCTCCTGGGCCAGACGCGCGACGATGCGGCCGGCGAGGCGTTCGATAAGGCGGCCCGCATTATGGGCCTGGGCTATCCCGGCGGCCCACGGATGGAGCGCCTGGCTCGGGGAGTCGACGCCGCGGGTGTGCGCGTGCCGCGCGCCTGGCTCGGCGACAGCTACGACTTCTCGTTCAGTGGCGTCAAGACGCATGTCCTGCATGCGATGGCCGAGCACGCCTCGGCGGGTGCGGACGATCCCTATACCGCCCGGCTGGCGGCCGCGTTTCAGGAGGCGGTCGTGGACGTGCTCGTCTCCAAAACCGTCCGTGCGGCCGAGGAGTACGGAGCGCGCTGTGTTCTCCTGGCCGGCGGCGTGGCGGCTAATGGTGCCCTGCGCGACGCGCTGATCGAGCGCTCGCCCGTGCCCGTGCACTACCCTCCGATCCGCCTTTGTACCGACAACGCCGCGATGGTTGGCGCCGCGGCGTATTTTCGCTACCGGCAGGGCCTCCAGCATGACTGGTCGCTCAGCGTCAAGCCCAACCTTAAGCTTATCCCGTCCGGTTGATCGAACCGCCTCGGCGCCCGATCGGCCCACGGGAAGGGAAGGCCATGCAACTCCTTCAACAGATCGGCACGCTTGATTTTCCTGCTCCACTGCCCGAGAGCCTGCTTCTAGTTGAGCAGCGCTTCGACGCTCCTCGGGTCGAGGATGTCGCCGCGGCCGTGCGGCACGCACTGGAAGACGGTGAGCTCCTGCACCGCATTCCGGCGGGCGCTACGGTCGCCGTAGGGGCCGGCAGTCGCGGCATCGCCAATATCCCGACGATCGTCAGGGCCGTCGTCGGCCGTCTACGCGAGGCCGGCTCCCGGCCGTTCGTTTTTCCGGCCATGGGCAGCCATGGCGGCGCGACGGCCGAGGGGCAGAAAGCGCTCCTGGCCGAGCTCGGCATCACGAATGAGAGTGTCGGCGCCGAGATCCGCGCGACGATGGAGGTCAAGCAGATCGGGCAGATCCCGGATGGCCCGCCGCTCTTCCAGGATGTGATCTCGGCCGCGGCCGACTCCACGCTTCTTGTCGGCCGGGTGAAGCCGCACACCGACTTCCGCAGCCACATCGAGAGCGGCCTGGCCAAAATGGCCGTGATCGGGCTCGGCAAGCAGCACGGCGCTGCCCTCATGCACCGGCTGGGCGCCCCCGGCTTCCAGCGCTACCTGGAGCCCGCCGCGCGCATCTACGAGGCCAACACCAACCTGGTTGGCGGCCTGGCGATCGTCGAAAATGCCTACGATCAGACCGCCGAGATCGTCGGCCTGATCGCTTCCGAGATCGGCGGACCGCGCGAAG
Organism: Chloroflexales bacterium; assembly: GCA_038254585.1. Taxonomy (GTDB): domain Bacteria; phylum Chloroflexota; class Chloroflexia; order Chloroflexales; family Kallotenuaceae; genus JBBSGA01. The sequence continues at coordinate 14,690 of JBBSGA010000131.1, forward strand.
CGCGCCTGCTCGAGCGCGCTAAGCAGCTGATGGCAAGCCTGCCCTTCCCCGAGATCGACGTGCTGGTCGTGCGCCAGCTCGGCAAGAACATCAGCGGCACCGGTATGGATACCAACATCATCGGCCGGCTGATGATCCCCCGCCAGCCCGAAACCTTCGGCGGTCCCGACGTCGCCGTTATCGCCGTTCTGGACATTACCAACGAGACCCACGGCAACGCCACGGGCATGGGGCTCGCCAATATCACGACTGCGCGCGTCGTAGCGAAGACCAACTGGGCTGCTATGTACACGAACGCGGTTACCTCCGGGATCTTCGGCATGTGGCGCGTGAGCATGCCGATCACGATGGCCGACGACCGGCGCGCCCTGGAGGTCGCTACGCGCGGCTGCGGACAGCCACCGGAGGCAGCCCGCATGGTCTTCATCCGCGACACCCTGACCCTTGACCGGTTGTGGGTCAGCCCGAGCCTGCGCGCCGAGGTAGAGGCGCATCCCCGGCTCTCGATCGTGGACGAATCGCCGCTATCCTTCGACGGCGGCGGGATCATGACGAGCCCATGGCAGCTTGAGCCCGCGCGCGCATAAGGACGCTCACCGTTTCTCGACTGGTAATAAGGGAATCGATAGGTTGAAGCCGATTGTACAGGTCTCCCTCGATCTGACCACCATCGCCGAGGCGCTCGATTTCGCGCGAATCGCCGTGGGGGGCGGGGTCGC
>JBBSGA010000132.1:0-15391 GCA_038254585.1 Chloroflexales bacterium
AAGCGCCAGAACCATCGTTGGAGTCCAGATCTTTTTCTGAATGTCTATATGCGACTCGCCCCTCCTCAGCAACTCCGCAAAAAGATGAGACACACCCGCAGGACCAACGGGCGAGTCAGCTTCAGCTTCCGGGGCTGCGCTCGCCTGGAGAGGGCGGCGGAGGAGCCGAGGAGAGTGGGGGGTTGGAGTAGTTCTGCATCACCACTCCACCCGCGGCACTCTGAGCGCCGGTCCAATCCGTCATCCCGGTCAAGCCTTTGCTCACGCCGCGCTGAATATTTTGCAGTGCCTCCGGCACGGTGATACCGGCCGCGTTCGAGGCATCCTGTATCGTGCGCATCGTGATATTGCGCGGATCCCCGTGGTTATCGAAAAGGTCGTCACAGCCGCCACGCGAAAGACACATCGGCATCTCCAATCAGTCAAGCTATCTTGCGACCGTCGATCCAAGGTAGCAAGAAGAAGACCGGGCGGGAACCGAAACGGGTGAGCCGTCGTCACTTACACGAGTGAGCGGCCGGATGTATAGAGCGCGGCGGCGTGAGCGAATCTTCACAACGGCACTCGGACGATATACGAAGGAGCCAGAAATGAACGGAAAGCTATCGACGATTATTGCGGGCGGCGTCATCGCGGCGCTGATCGTCGGGGCGGCGGCGCTTGGGGCGGTCCTGGCGCGGCCGGCGGCGATCCAGGCAGCGCCGATAGGGAACGCACTCGTGCGACAGATCACGGTCGTCGGCACCGGCGAGGCCAAGGCGACGCCCGACCGCGCGACGGTGGAGCTCGGCGTGCGTAGCGAAGCCAAGAGCGCGCGGGAGGCGCTGACCGATAACTCGGCGAAGATGGCAGCGCTGATCGACCAGCTCAAGCAGCTTGGCATCGCGGCCAAGGACATCCAGACGCGCAACTTCAACGTCTCGCCGACCTATACTCAGGACGGGCACACCGTCACCGGGTACCAGGTGACCAACAGCGTCTCGGTCGTCATTCGCGATCTGAAGGGCGCCGGTGACCTGCTCGACAAGGTCGTGAGCGCGGGAGCCAACACGATCTACGGCATGAGCTTCGAGATCGACAATCCCAAGGCGCTTCAGACCCAGGCGCGCGATGCGGCGGTCGCGGATGCACAGGCGCGGGCGCAGGCCATGGCCAAGGCCGCAGGTGGAACGGTCGGCCAGGTAATCACGATTAGCGAGAACGTAGGCGCGCCGCCGCGGCCGGTTCTGATGCGTGGCGCGGTGGAGTCGGCTCCGGCGGCCGCTGGGGCCGCGCCGGTCGAGACCGGCGAGCAGACGATCGACGCTCAGGTCGAGGTCACCTACGAGCTTCGCTAAGCCGGAGGCCACTAGGGAAAGGGGCCGGAGGTCTATGGACGTCCCGGTAGCGCACGCAGCCCGGTGGCGGCCTTGTCGAAGGCCTCTGCCGGCGTAGCACTGCCTGCCAGGACGCTCCGCACCATCTCGTCAAGTACAGGCCAGGCGCGCGATGCGGCGGTCGTGTTCGGGAAGGCGACGGTGCCTGCCACGATCCCTGCGATCGCTTTCGCGGCGCCGTCTACCTGGGCGCGCCGGTTGACCGGCTGCTCCGAGCCGCGGCTCCACAAAAGCTCCTGGGCCGAGCCGCTCACGAGAAAAACTAGGAAATCGACGGCGGCTGCGCGCTGCTGCTGGCTCGTGACCGTGTTGACACAGATCACGTCGGACAGGAGCCAGGGCGTGGGGCTAGCACTCTGGCCGCCGAGGTCAGGCAGCGGCGCCAGACCCACGGCATCCTCACCCCAGAGGCGCTGGTAGTCTGCAAGCCTATACGACCAGTCGATCGCAGCGGCAACACGGTTAGATTGGATCAGCGAGTCGACCACGCCAAAGTCATCGGTAGCAGTTGTCCGCTGGTCGCTGTGCAGCGACTGAATCCACTCCAGCCAGCGAAGCGTCCCGGCGCGGTTGGCATCGTCGAGCGCAATCGTACCACCAGGGCCAAGGAGGCTGCCCCCGAAGACGTTGAGATACGGGAGTGTCGTCGGCGCAGAAAGGTAGTATGCCAAGCCCCAGCTTCGCTCGGGAGATGCCGTAGCTTGAGGAGGCACGAAGGCGATGGCGTCGTCCAGCGTTTTCGGCGGCTGAGGCATCTGGCGCCGATCATAAAAGAGCACCAAGCTGTCGAAAGTGATGGGAAGGGCATGCAGAATACCGCCGATGCGCCCGCCATCGACCGCGGCCGGCAGCAGATCGCCGAGACGCTCCTGGACGGATTTGTCCTGAAGCGGGAGCACATAGCGGCGCTCCGCCAGCTCACCGAGATAGCGGCTGCGCACAAGCAGCATCTGCGGCGCGCTCCCGTCGGCAACTCCCGCGCTATAGTCGCGGACCAGCGAGGCAGCCGGCCGGGAGCGGAGACTAATGCGCACGTCCGGGTGGTTCTGCTCGTAGCGGCGTGCGAGCAGGTCAAGCGCCTGGGCGCTGCGGCCGCTCCAGCTATGCCAGAGCGTCAAGACCAGTGGCGGCGTCGCCGCGCCAGTCGTGGGCGCGGGAGTGGGCTGCGGCGTAGGCTGCGATGGGGTGGTCGCGGAGCACGCGGCCGCGAGCACAAGCAGCGGTAGCAGCAGCAGTCGGGGTAATTTCAACAACAGATGAGGGCGACCTTTCGTGCCGGTAGGGGACGACCCCTGAGAACGACGATGAACCCTGATTATAGCGCGAAGGCGGGGATGCGGGTCTACCCGCGCCCTCAATCTCGCACCTCAGTTGTCGTCCGCATCGACTGGTCCCCGCCTGCGCCGCCTCAGCCACATTAAGTATTGCTTCCAATCGCTAGCTTGAGCGACCCGGGCCGAAGATGTGCCGACATGATACGTGTTTCGCCAAAGCAGGCCTGGGACGCCATGCAGTGTGGAGCAGCCCGAGCAGCCGGTGATGCTATGATCAGGACGGTCGACTCTGGCAGTGCGGTCGGAGCGCAAGAGAGGAGCGCGATAAATGTATTTCGAAAGATTCATCGACGGGCAGTATCGCCGGCCTTCAGGCGTGGTAGGACGATTCATCGGCCGGCGGATGGCGCGGGATCACCGGCCTGAAAACCTATGGACCGTCCAGCTCCTCAACGCGCAGCCGGCCGACCATATTCTCGAGATCGGTTTTGGGCCGGGGCTAGCCATCCAGGAACTTGCGAAAGTGGTGCGGCAGGGACGAGTGGCGGGGATCGATTTTTCCAGGACCATGGTCCGAGCGGCGCAGCGGCGTAACGTGGCTGCGATCAAAGCAGGGCGAGTCGAGTTGACATACGGCGAAGCGGCCAACCTGCCCTTCGAAGCAAGCTCGTTCGACAAGGTATTCGGGATTCACACCATCTATTTCTGGCACAAGCCGCAGGATACCCTCCGGGAGGTATGGCGCGTTCTCAGGCCAGGCGGCATGTTGGCAATCACCGTTTTACCGCGCGAGAAGTGGAACGCCAGCGATCCTAATGCGCCGGTCGGGACCGCTGACTGTAGGCCCTACTCAGGCGATGAAATCGTGCGGATGCTGGCACATGCAGGGTTCGGTGCTACTCGCGTCGAGCAAGACCACACTCCGGACCGCCCTTCCAACTTCACAGTGATCGGCGTCCGGTAGCTCGCACCTTCTTCATGGTCTGGGTGGCTCCGGCCGGATCGGCTGCGCTCCCTCGTCGCGGCTTAGCTTCGAGGCGGGAAACGCGCCGTCCGGTCGCATTGCCTGCTGCGCCTGATTACAGGCGACCTCCCGCAGGCGCCGGATCTCGACCACCGTCTCGTACACCGACGTAAACATGGCGGTGTTCGCCTCGATGCCAGCATGGATCAGCCAGGCTGCGGCATCGCTGCGTGTGGCCCGGACGCCTGACTCCACCAGGATATCGACCGCCTCGAGAGAGGAGACAGCGCCGCCTCCCGTGGCGCTGCCACCCTGCCGCTCAATGCCTTGATCTGGGACCAGCAAACCGGTAAACTTCAGGCGTAGTCTTTGACTACCCCAAACTGGACTGCTTGCCCCAGGGACTCTGCTCGTGTACGGACCTCGCCCAGCATCCTACCTCCACGAGCGCTATCCCTTTCTCAAGGTTGAAATGATGGCCCAAGATGATCGGCGCATGAGCCGTCGAGGCTTCCTTAAGCGGACGACCGCACTGTCGCTGGGCGCTATCAGCGCCCGCGGGATCTATGACCTCCTCGACAACTTAGGCGCGGCCGGCCTGACGCGCGTGTCCGCGGCTGCCGCTCCTCGGCGGCGCGAGCAGTACCTCGTGGATGGCCTGGAGATGCTTACCGACAATGGGGTCACAGTCGTGATTCCACCTCGGTTCACGGACGTCTTCACCGCTCGGTTGGCCGGCGGGCGCTCCTGGGCTCCTGCCGAGCTCCTGGATGCACAGGCACGTCTGGAGACGGCGCTGCGCCAGGTCGAGGGCTCCCACGCGCCTACAGCCGCGGGACTGACGATCGTGGTCGGGTGGGGCTTGCCATTTTTTCGGTCGTACCTCCCGGCATCACTGTGGAGCGATCGCATGCCGGTGGACCTGGCTCTGTCGCAGCGAACGGGCACACGCCAGTACGCCGTGCTCGACGCGGTTCGGTTCCCCAGCGATCCAGCCGACATCGTGCTGGAACAAAATGATGTCGTCTTCAAGTTCCGGAGCGACTCGCAGACCGCGCTTCGCGAGGCCGAGCATGCGCTCTTCGAGGACCAGAACAGCGGTGCCTATGTGGGCGACCTCTTCGACCTCACAAGCGTGCGCCGCGGCTTCGTGGGCCGCGGCTTCAGCTCTCCAAGCCAGGCCAAGCAATTCGCGCTGGCGGCGGGGGTGGTGGGGGCAGCGCAGATCCCAGACAGCGCTCAGCTGATGCTCGGCTTTACCAGCACGCAGAAAGCAGCGCTGGCGCCGGATAACGTCCCTAGCTTCGAGACGCTGCCGGGGCTCACCGATCAATCGCTCAACGGGTATTTTGCAGGCGGCTGCGCGATGCACCTCTCGCACCTGTTCGAGGATATGGAGCTCTGGTACAACAGCTTCGACTATGCGAAACGGGTCGCGCGTATGTTCTCGCCGCGCGCTGCAGTTCCTGCCGACCCCAGCACCGTGACCCTGCCAAACGGCCCCGGCGAGATCTCCAGCCTCGAGCAAGTCAAGGCGGACGCCGTGGGCGGCGTGCTAGGGCATAACGCGACGCTGCAGCAGGCGACCCGCCTCAAGGTAGATGTCGCCGACAACTATGGCGTGCTCCGGCCTGCCGGGACGCCGATCCCGCTGCGGGAGGATTTCAACACGCTCGACAACCCGTTTGCCTGGTCCGCGCGTCCGGATGCCGACCAGTGGAGCGCAACCGCCAACACGCCGGGCCTCCATTTCGTCGCCTTCGTTCCCACCAGTAACGGGTTCCATACGGCGCGTCTCGCCATGGATGGTGTGCTGCCGAACGGCCCGAACCTGCGCCAGGCGCCTTACAGCATCCCCGATGCGAACAACGGGATCAACGCGATGATCCGCACGACTCATCGGCAAAACTTTCTGGTCCCGCCGCGCAAGCGCCGCTCCTTTCCGCTGGTCGAGCGCCTGGCTCCATCGTCTACCGTGACAAGCACACCCACCGTGACGAGCACACCCTCGTTACCGCCTGCGACCACCGTCATGCCGGTAGAGACGACCATCGCCGTACCCACAGACACCACCACGGCCATACCGGCGGACGCCGCCACGGCCATACCAAACACGACGACGACTATCGGAGGGAACGAGGAGCGGCACGTCTTTCTGCCACTGGTCGAGCGATAGCTGCGAAGCGACGCCGGGAGAGTCCGATGGCGATGTAGCGCGTGCCGGGGCTTGAAGCATGGCGCCGGCGGTAGATGTGCGATAATGTTGGCTATGCAGGGTCACGTTTTCCACGGCACGTGGCTGCCGTCGACGCAGTGCCTCTTTGTGTGGGGCGAGACGCCTGAGGCACCGTTACGGCGCGGGCGCCAGGCGCGGCTGCCGGCCCATCCTTTCCAGAGCACCCCGGGCACACTGCGCGAGCAGATCGAGGCGCTCGGAGTCCCGCCGGCCGATGCGGCCGAGCATATGCTCACACTCTGGCTGCCGTCCGTGGTCAAGATGCCGCTGCCCTCCCCGGAGCTGCTGGCGACTGGTATCCCGACGCCTCCCGAGGGAGCGCCTGAGCTGCGTATGTGGCAGGTGACGGGCCTGCTGCTGCCGGCGGGAAGCGCGCTGAATCTGCTGCTCGCACTGCAGGGCGAGCGCGCCGCCGCGGCGGACCTTCGCGCGTGGCGCGTGGCTGCCCTCCTGGCGATGGAGCTCGTGGCCGGCCAGCAGGTCATGCCCATGCTCTCGCGTGACGGCTTTCAACTGCGAGCCGGCTGGCGTCCGCGCCCCGACCTGGCGCTCGCCCAGAAGCTGGGGTCGCTCGCCCGGAGCCTGCCGCCGCTCTGCCGCGCCGCCGTCCTCGATCCGGCCCGGGCGCCCGTTCCACGCGTCTTGCTCGACGATTTTCTCTCGGCCATCGTCGACGCTACGATCCGGGCGATCCCGCGCAAGACCAAGCTCCCGGCGACCACACCGGGAGGAAGATGGCTGCGCGCGCTGCTCGGCCCCGACCCGATCGTCAAGCTCAAGGGCGCGGAGGCCGACGAGCTCTACCGGAGCTGGCAGTCCTGGGCTGGCTACGGGCTCGGGCGGGCCGCGGGCGACGACGTTTTTCGGGTCACCTTCCGCCTCGAGCCGCCCGCGCACGACAGCGACCCATGGGCGCTGGCCTACCTGCTCCAGGCGACCGACGATCCGAGCCTGCTGGTTCCGGCCGCGCTCGTCTGGCGCGAGCAGAGCCCCGTCTTCAGCTACCTCGACCGGCGCTTCGAGCAGCCGCAGGAGCGTCTCCTGACGGCGCTCGGATATGCCGCGCGCCTTTTTCCGCCGATCGAGGCGAGTCTGCGCCATGCCGCGCCGGAGCAGACGTCGCTCGCGGCGACGGATGCGCTTACCTTTCTCAAAGAAGCTGCTCCGCTGCTCGAGCAGAGCGGATTCGGCGTGCTCGTTCCGGCCTGGTGGCAGGGCCGCGGCGCGCGCTTACAGGCCCGCGCGCGAGCCTCGACCGCCTCCGCGCCCAATGAGAAGAGCCGGCTCAGCTTCGACAGCCTCGTCCGCTTTAACTGGGAGCTGACGCTCGCCGGACAGGCGCTGGACCGGGACGAGTTCGAGCGTCTGGTAGCGCTCAAGCTGCCCCTGGTCCAGGTGCGTGGCCAATGGGTCGTGCTCGACCCCGACCATATCCAGCAGGCGCTCGCCTTCTTCGAGCAGCGTGATGAGGAGCTGTCACTTGGCGAAGCCCTGCGGCTAGCCCTGGCGGGCGATGGAACTGTGGCGCCCGAAGGTGTCGAGGTCGCCGGGGTCGAGGCCGAGGGAGGACTGCGTGATCTGCTGGACGGGCTCAGAGACATGCGCCAGATCGAGCTCCTCCCGCCGCCAGGCAAGCTGCAGGGCACGCTGCGTCCCTACCAGGTGCGGGGATATTCCTGGATGGCCTTCCTGCGTCAGTTTGGGCTGGGTGCCTGCCTGGCGGACGATATGGGACTCGGCAAAACGGTCCAGACCATCGGTCTACTGCTTCACGAGCGCCAGCGCCGGGAGGTCGGCGCGCCCACACTGCTGGTCTGCCCGACCTCGGTCGTCGGCAACTGGGTGCGTGAGCTCCAGCGCTTCGCGCCCGTACTGCGGATCATGATGCACCGGGGTCCGGAGCGCCTGCAGGGGCCGGATTTCGAGCGGGAGGCCGGGGCGCATGATATCGTCCTCACCAGCTACCCACTCCTGGCACGCGACAGGGATACGCTGCGCGGCGTCGCATGGGATACGCTGATCCTTGACGAGGCGCAGAACATCAAGAACTCGACCGCCAAGCAAGCCCAGGCGGCGCGCACGATCGAGGCCGAACATCGTGTCGCGCTCACCGGCACGCCTGTCGAGAACCGGCTCAGCGAGCTATGGAGCATCATGGCCTTCCTCAATCCCGGCTACCTGGGCAGTGAAGCCGCGTTCCGGCGTGAGTTCGCGCGCCCGATCGAGCGTACGGGCGATCCACAGGCACTCGAGCGTCTGCGGCGCCTCACATCGCCCTTCGTGCTGCGCCGCCTCAAGACCGACCCCGCGATCATCTCCGACCTGCCTGAGAAGCTCGAGATGAAGGTCTACTGCTCGCTGACGCCTGAGCAGGCCACGCTCTACGAGGCGGTCGTGCAGGAGGAGCTCGCGCAGATCGATCAGGCCGAAACGGAGGGCAATGCGATCCGGCGGCGCGGACAGGTGCTGGCGATGCTTATGAAGCTCAAGCAGGTCTGCAACCACCCGGCGCAGTTCTTGAAGGACGGCAGCTCCACCGCCGGGCGCTCCGGTAAGCTGGCACGCCTCGAGGAGATGCTCGAAGAGGTCTACGCCGAAGGCGACCGGGCGCTGATCTTCACACAATTCGCCGAGATGGGCACGCTGCTCCAGCGCTATCTCGGCGAGACCTTTGGCGAGGACGTCTTGTTCTTGTACGGCGCCACGCCGCCAAAGGACCGGGATACGCTGATCCGGCGCTTTCAGGCCGCAGGCGGCCCACGGCTCTTTATCCTCTCGCTCAAAGCGGGCGGCACAGGACTGAACCTGACCGCGGCCAATCACGTCTTTCACTTCGACCGCTGGTGGAATCCGGCGGTCGAGAACCAGGCGACCGACCGCGCATTCCGCATCGGCCAGACGCGCAACGTCCAGGTTCACAAGTTCATCTGCGGCGGGACGCTGGAAGACCATATCGACGAGATGATCGAAAGCAAGCGCACTCTTGCCGAAAGCGTGCTGGGCACGGACGAGAGCTGGCTGACCGAGCTGAGCACTTCACAGCTGCGCGATCTTGTCGCCCTGCGGCACGCCGAGGTCGCGGAGGAGTAGCCATGTCGCCGCGGTATGACTTCTGGGATGACGAGTGGTACCCGCCCTCGCAGCCGCGTCCCGTCAAGGATGGCATCAAGGCCAAGAGCAGTCGCGGCGCGTTCGGCTCCTCCTGGTGGGCCAAGCGCTGGATCGCAGTCCTGGAAGCGTTCCAGTGGGGCAGCCGTCTGCAGCGCGGCCGCTCCTATGCCCGCGGCGGCCAGGTCGTCAGTATCGACGTCGGAGTCGGGCAGGTAAAGGCGAAGGTACAGGGTTCGGCGTCGAGGCCCTACACGGTCAGCATTGCGATCGCGCCGCTCACCGACGCACAGTGGGAGCGTGCCATCGACGGCATGGCGCAGCAGGCAATCTTTGCCGCCAAGCTCTTGGCGGGCGAGATGCCGCAGGATGTCGAGGAGGCCTTCAAGGCGGCAGGCGTGCCGTTCTTTCCCACGAGCCCGCGCGACATCGCCATGGAGTGCTCATGTCCCGACTACGCCGTGCCGTGCAAGCATATCGCCGCGGTCTACTACCTCCTCGGCGAGCGCTTCGACGAAGACCCGTTTTTGATCTTCTACCTTCGAGGCCGCAGCCGGGAGCAGATCATCGACGCCCTGCGTGCGCGGCGCTCGGCGGCTACCGCGGGCACGCACAGCCAAGGCGGCGTCGAAGCCGAGCCTGTGCCCGCGCTTGCCGATCTCCTGGCGACCTTCTACGAGGCAGGTCTCGAGCTCGACAGCATCCCGATCCATATCGCGGCCCCCGAGGTCGAGGCAGCGCTGCTTCGCCGCCTTGGCCCGGCGCCGGCGGGTGCCGATCCCGACGTCCACGCGTGCTACCGAGCGATGACCGTCTCGGCCTTGGACAAGGTCTTTGGCGAGTGATCGCGTAGACGGCGGCGAGCGCTGCCGCTCGCCCTCGATCCTGACCTTCATGGCGTTCGACCCATCGCCACCCCTGCCAGATCGTCAATGCGCACGATCTTCCCGCCGATGCTGCCCTATCTGCACGAGGTCTTCTAGCCGCGGCGCCTCCCCTGCCGCCGTGGCCCCGCACCAGGCGTCAGTAATCCCAGATCTGGTTCCAGGCCTGCATCCAGTTGTCGCCACGGCTGACGGCCTTGAGTGGATCGACAAGCTCGACGCCGTGGCGGCCACGGAAGCGGCTGGCGGCGTCGACCGTCGGGAGATCGACCGTAATCGTCGTCGGCTTCGACGGCACATAGGGTCTGACGCTGCGCGGCTTCTGGAGCGCCTCTTTCGCTCCCGCCTCGATCATCTGGCGTGCCCGGACCGGTGGAATCTGGCGCGCCGAGTAGCGCGAGAGCCCCCGCTTGACCGCCACGGTTGTGAGCCCATCGCCAAGCAGCGCTTTTGACTCGTAACAGACCGCCTCGTCGCCCGTAATCAGCAAGACCGGGCAATCGTAGTGGCCGCAGAGCGCGGCGTTGATGCCGACCTCGCCGACGAGGTCATCGTTGAACCGCAGGTTTAGCCACGACGTCGTCGAGATCGTGTGGCACAGCACGCCGTCGGGCGTCCCGGCCCGTGCGTGCATGCCGACGAGGAGCACGCCGTCACAGCCCTGCTCGAGCAGTTCGGTATACCGCGACCACGCATGATGCGCCACCCAGTCACAATCGGGGTCGAGGAGCTCTGGTATCAGCGAGTTGAAGGTCCAGCCGCCCCCGGCGCCGTGGCAGTCGACGACGACGATCTCCGTCGCGCCGGCCACCTTGGCGCCGCGCACAGCCGCGTTGATCTCCTCTGTGTACAGCCGCCGACCCTCCTCATACATCGGCGCACCGCCGTTGACCTGGTCCCAAACGACGATGCCGCTTACGCCTTCCATGTCGGACATGATCAGAACACGCATCTTGTCACCTCGTACGCTTGTCTTGAGCATCGAGATAGTAGTACCTGAACGCTGTCGTCTCGCGAAATCCGCACGAGCGGTAGAGACCCAATGCATTCGCGTTCTCAGTCTCGACTTCGATCTCACCCGGCTGCCTCACGCCTCGCCGCGAAGACAGCGCAGAGCGGCGTCGCAAAGGATTGCCACACCTTTAGGAAGACAGGCTTCGTCGATATCGAAGTGCGGATTGTGGTGCGGGTAGCTGAAGCCGCGCTCCACATTACGCGCCCCCAGAAAAAAGAAGTTGCCCGGCACCCGCGCCAGAACGGCCGAGAAGTCCTCACCGCCTGTCGTGCGCCAGGTCGTGTCGATATGCTCCTCGCCCAGAACAGCTGCCGCCGACCGGTAGACGACGTCGGTCGGGGCAGGAGCATTCACCGTCGGATCGACGCCGGCACGAACGTTGACGCTGGCCCGCGCCCCGAAGGCAGCCGCCACACCGTCCGCCACCTCGCGGATGCGCCGGTGCAACAGCGCGCGCACCTCCGGCGTAAAGCTGCGGATGCTGCCGCGCAGCGTCGCCGTCTCCGCGATGACGTTGGCTGCGTCGCCCGCGTGCAGGCTGCCGATCGTTACCACGCCGGTCTCTTCCGGGTTGAGACTGCGCGCGACGATCGTCTGTAGCGCGACGACGATCTGCGATGCCACGAGTATCGCGTCGATCGTCTGGTCCGGGTGGGCCGCGTGACCGCCGCGTCCATGCACGACGATCTCGAGACCGTCGGCGGCCGCCATCATCGCGCCGCTCCGAACGACTGCCGTTCCGAGGTCGTGGCTCGACGAGACGTGCAGCCCGAGCGCAACGTCGACGTGCGGCCCCTCCAGCACGCCATCGGCGATCATGCTCTGCGCGCCGCCGAGCGTCTCCTCCGCCGGCTGGAACATCAGCTTGATCGTGCCCGGCAGCTCAGCCTGGTGCCGCGCGAGCAGGGTTGCGACGCCAATGCCGACGGCCACGTGCGCATCATGGCCGCAGGCATGCATCACCCCAGGGGTCTGCGAGCGGTAGGGAACATCATTTTCCTCGTGAATCGGGAGCGCGTCCATGTCGAAGCGCAGCATTACCGTGCGCTCGTTAGGCTGAGGACCCTGAATCAACCCGACGACGCCGGTCTGCCCGACACCGCTGACAACTTCGTAGCCAAGCGCGCTCAGCTTTTCTGCCACGATCCCCGCGGTGCGAACCTCCTGGAAACCGAGCTCGGGATGGGCATGCAGGTCGCGCCGGAGCGCGATGAGCTCGTCGTGGAGCACCTCGGCCTCGGCGAGTAATGGATCGGACATGAATTGCCTCCTCTATGATGCGCGGGTCAAGTCTACTGTGGAGGGGCGCCTGCTCATAAAACCAGGCGCAAGGCCGCCGCCAACGTGAACAGCATCGCCAGCGTTTCGAAGAGCGCCTGGTCGATGAAAGGAATCAACGCCCGGCCCGACAGCGCGCCGACGACCGCCACCGCCGCGAGCTTGAGATCGAGGAGCAACGAGGCCGAGTTGATCAGGCCGAGGCCCGCACTGAACGGCACTTTGAAGAGGTTCAGCAGAAGAAAGTACCATGCGCCTGTCCCAATGAACTCCATCTTCGGCAGGCGCATCGCCAGGAGATAGACGACCATGATCGGTCCGGCTGCATTCGCGACCATCGTAGTGAATCCGGCCAGCATTCCGACTACGACTACGAACCAGAGGCCACGCGGCACATCTTCCGCCGGATCCCTGCCCCGCCGGCTCGTGCGTCTCTGGCGCCACCACTGCAGTGTCACCACGACCAGCAAGATCGCGCCGACAAGCCGGCTGACCCCCGCAGCATCTATTCGCCCGAGCGCGGCATAGCCGAGAATGATCCCCATGGCGGCCCACGGAAAGAGCCGCCAGAGATGCGACCAGACCGCATGCCGCCGGTACGCGGTTACGGCGATAATATCGCCACATATCAGAATCGGCAGGACCGCGCCCACGGACTCACGGGCGGGCAGCACAAGCGCGAAGATTGCCACCGCAAAGGTGCCGATACCGGTGATCCCCGTCTTCGATAGACCGATCAGGAACGTTGCCAGGATCAGGACGGTCCATTGCCATGCTTCCAAGTGCAGCGGCATATTTGCAAAATCCTCTTTGCTACGCGGCCGGACACGATAACCGCTGCATATCGACGGCTCGGTGGTCGATCAATAGCAATCAGCCGGTTCGCGGCCCGGGCAGACGGATGTACGAGGACGCGGTCGCCGTCTCAATTCGGTGGGGCTCGCCCAAGCATGTCCATAACCAATCATTCCCCAAAGGCCTTTGCCATGTCCGCCGGTGTGATGCCTCGATAGAACATTTCAAAGTACTCTTCGACGACCTTCTCAGGCCGGCCAAGGATACTGTCGGCCATCGCGGCAGGCCCGGCGTCGCCCCGCTCAGGCTCTGAAATCTTTGCGAGCTCGTCCAGCAACGCCGCACGCCCGATGCGATGGGCGATGCCCGTCAATGCCATCGCAGCCTCAAAGCGATCGTCCTCGGGCGCTCGGATGATAGCCTCGATCAGCGGAAGCACGGCGCGCCGGTCACCTGCGAGAGCCAGAAAGCCGAAGAGCTCTTGGAACGGGCGCCGCTGGCGCAGCAACTCCGCCAGGGCGCCTCCGGCGCGCTCATCTTTGAGGTCAATCAGCCCCCAGAGCGCGCCGACGAAATACGTCTCACGCTGGTTCCGCACCGCTTTCTGGTAGTAGCTCCAGATGCGGTCGGCACCGGCCGGTGCATGGAGCAAGCCAAGCACGACGCAGGCGAGGCTTCGGCCATAGTCGTCGAGCGCGTCGAAAGCATCGAGCAGCACCTCGGCCCCCGCATCGCCGCGCCAGCGTAGCTCGGCGACCAGCTTCTCGAGCATCTGTCCCTGCTGGTCTTTATCCCGGATTTCGCGCAGATTCTTCAGCTGATCGCGGATCAGCGGTATCACCTCCGGACCGAGCTTGCGCATCCGGTCCTGCCAGGTAGTCTCGGCAAGGCCGGTCGCCATAGGCGCCAGCTCGATCAACGCCGCAGGGGTCTCGGCCTGTTTGATCAGTGCGATGCGCTCGCGGTCGCGCATCCACAGCACCGGCTTGAGGGTAGACGTGACCTTGCGCAGCGTTGCCTGCGTTTGGCGATCGAGCAGCATGATCCGCGCAAAGGTTTGCGCATTCGGGATTTCGGCTCTCGACGGCTCTTGTGGCCGTGGGAGCGTTGCTTTACCCGCCGCGCGCCCGTGTTGCTTATTCCGTCGTTTCGCCATCATCTTCCTCCTGCCACATGCCTAGCTCGAAGAACTCATCGGTGCCAAGCGCAGGGAGTACGCGCCGGGCTAAGCGATCGAGCGACCCGCGCCGACCGATGTCGATCCAGTCGTCGATGCTGCCCAGATAGCACATACGCTCGACGCGGAAGATGCGGCGGCCTGCATCGTTAAGAATGAAGCGCAAGACCGGCGTGAACTGTGCGTGACGATCCAAATCTGCACGGGCCTCGTCGATCGCCGCGTGGGAAGCAATCACCAGTGGCCCTAAAATCCCCAGCACCTGCTCAATATCCGGCCCGACCCGCTCATAGATTTCGATGCGATCATGCTTCACAGCGGCGCAATATCTAGCACCCTGCGGGTGCCGGTGCAGCTCTGTCTCGACTGCCTCAAGCTCGGATGGGAGAATGAGCGCGGGGCGGTCCTTCACCAGCGAGACGACACCGTTGACACTTTCGCTGATCTTGTATCCCGCCGGTATCTGCTCTAGCGGCTCACCCTTCGGCTCGCGCGCAAAGTAGTAGCGCGGACGGCCCGTTTTGGAGAGGCCCTGGCAGAGATAGTAAGTGAGCCCTTTCCGGCTGGTGTATGTGATAGGCATGTCCTTGCTCCGTCGTGTGCTCGGCGGCCACTATAGATGTGTGAGTAGAGGCATACCCACGACGCCGACGTCATCGGCGGACTGCAGCGGCGAGATCGCATAGTACGATCCCATCGCCTGTTCCTCTGGGCCATAGACATCGACGATAACTTCCATTGCGATCCGCTCTTCGCGTTCCTCATCTCATGCTGTAAGGTGCATACCAGTTTGAGCGGCACGCCCGCGATGGCATCCGATCTGACGGACCATGTCTGGTCGATTGATGAACTGCTACGGCATTGCTGCGTCAAAACCTGACTCCACGCTATTCTGTGGTGCTGCCCCCTCCTAGCTCTCCTGAGAATATCAGGTGTGAATAGTCGTGAGAAAGTATAGCAGGGACCGAGCAGGAGTTGCAGGATCAAGGCACTGGGCGCATGCAGAAAAGTGGGTCTCTAGAGTTGGGCTGTTCAAGGCAAGAAAAAGCCCCGCGCGGCTGCGAGGCTTTTTCTCTATGGCTTTGTAATGCAGAGAAGTCGTGGAGCCAGCAGGCGGACTCGAACCGTCGACCTGCTGTTTACGGATAATGCAACCCCTTTTCTGTAAAAGTCGTGGATTCCCTTTCGGATACCTGCTGGTGGTGGTGGTTAGTGATCAAAGGTGAGATAGGCTTTGCCCGTCTCCCAATCCTCACTGATTTCCATCACCACGGCCGTCACTAA
>JBBSGA010000133.1:0-15297 GCA_038254585.1 Chloroflexales bacterium
CGTGGTGATGGAAATCAGTGAGGATTGGGAGACGGGCAAAGCCTATCTCACCTTTGATCACTAACCACCACCACCAGCAGGTATCCGAAAGGGAATCCACGACTTTTACAGAAAAGGGGTTGCATTATCCACCCTCGGGGTCTCGGCATATTTTGTGCTATTAATGCCGGCATATACCAACGCTTTGTCCCGGCAGGCTCACCGATCAGAATGAGAGCTCTACTCTTTGGGAGGTATCACTATGCAAGATCCAAATGAGCGTCGCGTTATACAAGAAGAGGTCGTGCGAACGCCGACCGGCGCCGATGCGAGTGTCGTCGAGAACCGCGTACAGGTCGTTCCCAGCCCTGCAGACCAAAGGCTGGCCTCCTTGGAGCGCGCCAAGCAGATCGTGTGGTTCATCGTCGGGCTGATCATCGCAGTGATTGCCCTTCGTTTCGTGCTGCTGGTGCTCGGCGCCAATCCGGCAAACGGCTTCGCCAGCTTCATCTATGGCTTGAGCGGCATCTTTGTCGCCCCCTTCCAGGGCATCTTCGGCAGCGAGCCGGCATACGGGCGGAGCTACTTCGAGACGGCAAGCCTGATCGCAATGGCCGTCTATCTGCTCGCGGGGTGGATCATCAACCGCGTGCTCGAGCTCGTCATGGCTCCCAAGACTCCGCCGACGTACTGAGCGCAGCACGACCCACGGACACAAGCTGCCTGAGCTGGCCGGTACCTATCGTATCGGCCGCCTCAGGCTAACCGCCATGGCTGTTATGTTACGCCAGGCCGCGCGAGCGGCTATGCTATAATGCAACGAAGGAGTAACCTCATGACTGCATCGCCGCTTGACCTGAATCGATTCCGCGCCCAGCTGGAACGCATGCGCTCCGATCTGCAGGTCGAGCTTGACGATCTGGAGCACGAGAGCGCGAACATCGACCAGACTGAAGGCTACGGCGTCAAGAATCATCCGGCGGAGGACGCATCGGAGCTATTCTCACGTGAGCGCAACCTAGCCATCAGCGGCGACCTACGGCAGGAGCTCGACAATGTCGAGCGCGCGCTCCGGCGGATCGACGCCGGGAGCTATGGCCTCTGCGACGTTTGTGGCACTCCGATCAACCCGGAACGGCTGGAAGCGCGCCCGGCGGCTACGCTCTGCATCCGGCATCAGCGTGAGCGCGAAGAGGAAGAGCACAGCGCGGCATGACTCTCCGACGCCTTTCAGCCCGCCTCGTCGTCCCGGCGATCATCGCGATCGTCGTCGTCGTGCTTGACCAGCTTGCCAAAGTGCTCGTCCTGCGCGCCTGGCCGCTTCCGCAAACCGGCGAAGTCCGGCTGCTCGGCGAGTGGGTCACGCTGACATACGTGCGAAATGACGGGATTGCCTTCGGCCTGTTTCAGGGAATCCCACAGCTCTTTACGATCACGTCCCTCGTCATCGTGGCCGGCGCGATCTACTTCTATCTCTGCCATCTACCGGAGCACGACCGCTGGCTCCCGGTGATGCTGGGTCTGATCGTGGGCGGGGCGCTCGGCAATGTCATCGACCGGCTCCGCTTCGGCTACGTGGTCGACTTCATTAAGACGCTCGGCGGTCGCTTTCCGGTCTTCAACGTCGCCGATTCATCCGTGGTGATCGGTATTTGCCTGATGGCGCTCCATATGCTGCTCACCGATGCCCCGCGCGAGCGGCGTCTGGCGGTCGAGACCGACGATGGGCGCTGAGCTGGAACCGCTGGCATTGCTCGTTCCACTCGAGCACGTAGGTGAGCGACTGGATCGCTTCCTCCCTACAGCCATGCCTGACATTTCTCGCTCCTACGGGCAGCAGCTGATCGAGGACGGCCACGTGCGCATCAACGGCAAGGTGGTCAAGCGCAGCACGAGCCTGGAGGCCGGCGATGCGGTCACGGTGACGCTACCGCTCCCACAGGCGACAGACCTCATCGCCGAGGCGATTCCGCTGACGATCCGCTACGAGGACGACGACCTCCTGGTGGTCGACAAGCCGGCGGGGATGGTGGTGCATCCCGCACCCGGACATGCTACCGGGACGCTGGTCAACGCTCTGCTCTACCATTACCCGAATCTGGCGATCGGCGGAGACCTCCGGCCGGGTATCGTCCACCGCATCGACCGGGATACCTCTGGTCTGCTCGTCGTCGCCAAGCACGACCGGGCCAAAACGCATCTACAGGCTCAGCAGCAGGCGCGGACGATGACCAAGGTTTACCTGGCGTTGATCGAGGGTCACTTCCGGGAGCCGGAAGGGACGATTGAGGCGCCGATCGATCGCCATCCGAACGACCGTCTACGGATGGCCGTCGTAGCTGGTGGTCGGCCGGCACGCACCGACTACCGCGAGCTCGAGCGCCTAGGGAGCTACAGCCTAGTCGAGGCACGCCTGCATACGGGGCGCACCCACCAGATCCGCGTGCACTTCGCCCAAAAGCACCATCCCATCGTCGGCGACGCACTCTATGGGCCGCACCGCCAGTCGCGCCCACTGGGCCTCGGGCGCCAGTTTCTGCACGCGCACTGCCTGGGCTTCGATCGCCTAGATGGGCAGCGTATCGACGCAATCTCGCCGCTTCCACTCGACCTCCAGGTCGTCCTCGATCGGCTCGAGGCGGAGTACGGAGCCACGGTGTCATTAGCCGGTGCCGGGGATGATCAGCCGTGGTGGCTGCGCGAAATCTCAAGCAGATCCGGCGCCAGCTAGCTATCACAGGCCTATCACGCCGCCGCGCGCTTTGGGACGGTATCCTCCAACCTGGTACATTTCGTCAACTTGGATCTATGCTAGAATGGCCGCGTTTTGCGACGGGGATACAGGGTGCGCTACGGTCGGATAGCCGGTCTCATCGTAGTCGTCGGACTGGCACTAGGACTGGCCGGGGGCATTATCGTTCGGAGGGGAGCGACCCAAAGCCCGGCAACGCTCACCGGTCCCAACCTTCTCGGCAATAACGACTTCGCCGCGGATGCGGACGGCGATGGGCTGCCAGATGGCTGGACGGCCCTCGACCGGGGCGGGGTGCGCGTCAGCGATTTTCGCTTCGCGAAGGGCGCGGCCGGACGGTCAGTAGAGATCGACGGCATCAACAACTATCTCGCCAGCCCCTTCATCGCCGTCCATGCGAACGCGACCTACCGGGTTGCGTTCCGCGCTCTGGCCGACAATCCTCAAAAACCGTCGCCGACGCGTATCCGGGTCCGCTTTCACTGGCGCGACGCCGAAGGGGTCGAGTTCAGCAACGTCGCGGGCACCTGGCAGACAGTGCCGCATCGCGCGTGGGCAACCATTTCGTCGTCGGCCGCCGCGCCGATCGGAGCAGCTCACCTGTCGATCTCGATTCACCCGGGGTCTGACGACCGGATCGTCGTGGACGAGCTCGGACTTGGACAGGTCGGCGTTCGGATCGCCCCATGGCCGCAGGGTAAGCAGGCGGCGATGGCGCTTTCATTCGACTACGAGACGGCTATGGGCGGCCTCATACATAGCCGGAGCGACGATCCTGAAAACAGCGTCAACCCGCTCCTCCGGGCGCAGCGCATGCGCAGCGGTGCCGAGGAGATTCTGAGGCTCTTTACGGCCGGCCACATTCGCGGCACCTGGTATGCAACCGGCTATAACTTTCTGATGGGCAATCGCGAGCATCGCGTATTCATGGGTAATCCAACGTACAGCAGCTGGGCGACCGTGGCGAACGGCTGGCCCACCGCCTACTGGGCCAGCACGCCGTGGTTCGCAGCTGATCCATACGCCGACGAGCGCAGCGCACCCGAGTGGTACTTCGGCTCACAAATAGCGGGTCTCAAGGCCGCGGGACAGGATATCGAGTCGCATACCTTCGCCCACTTCGCGGGTGGACTGGTTGGACCGGCGGACTGGCGCGCGGACTTCGAGGCCTGGATCGCCGTCGCCAAGGCGATGGGTATACCCCGGGCGACAAGCCTTGCCTTTCCCTGGAGCTGGACCGGGGGTATGCAGTGGGACAGCTGGGAGGTGCTCGCGGCGAACGGTATTAGCTCGGTGACGCGCACGAATACGCGGCAGCCGCGCTTCCGGATCGCGGACCGTGATACCTATGCGCTGCGCCAGTTGCCGGGCCACGACACCATCACAGTCGTCGCCGACGAATACCTGACGCCACAGTCGCTGCGGAAGGTCAAGCAGCGTCTCGAGATTGCGCGGCTCAACGAGGGCGCGATCGACATCTGGGCTCACACGGAGGAGGTGACGTCGCCAGAACAGCGAGCTGCGTGGGCCGAGGTCATAGCGGCCCGTGGGCCTTTCTGGGTCGCCTCTATACCCGACATCGTCGCGTGGAGCCATAGCCTGAAGCATGTGCGGATTCAGCTCCAGGGCGAGCAGCCAACCTATCGTTTCAAGCTCGTAAACGACAATGCCGATGCGCTTCGCGGCCTGACGCTGATCCTACCTTTCACCCCAGATCGCGTTACCGTGGGGAGACAGCCGGTGACGGCAGCCGGCGACCGGCTACAGCTTGACGTTGCGGGACGCACGACACTCGAGGTGACGCTGTGGCCCGCGTAGCGACGACCGGCTGGGTTAGTGGGAGTGTTGCACCCGCACGCCTCCATCTGTACCATCTCATCTTTATGGTCGTAGCAACGCTCGCCGCCGCCGCGATCGCCGCGCCGTCCATTCTCGCACAGCGCACGCTCTACACCGCGCAGGCCAGCGTCCGAGTCGACCTACGGAGCTTTCCGTGGCTGGTCGAGAAAGCGACCCAGAGCCCCACACTGCGCGACCTCGAGGCCCAGCTTGGCGAGGTTCTGACCGACAAGTACGAGGGGCTGGGCTCGCGTCGCCGCGGTATCGACTACCGGCTCGTCGGGGCAGAAGCAGGCGCCGCGGCGATCCAGGTCGTCGTCTTTACGCCGTTCGTGACCGAGTCGATGGCCCTGGCGAATGACGCCGCGGAGGGCCTGGCGCGGCGCATCTACGCCGTTCAAGGAACTACGGTCCTGCGGGATATTCTTGGGCGGCAGCTCCAGGCATCGCTTGAAGGCCATCCGGTGCGATCGCGCGAAGAGGTGCTCCTGCGCCAGCTTATACTCACCGGCGCGCTCTATGGCGGCGTCACTCCGACCAAAAGCGCCGGAAGTGGCCTGGCCGACGTGACGCCGGACCAGCGCAACGCAATCGCACGCGCGCTGGAAGTGCAGTATGAGCTGACGCAGCACGATCTTCGCCGCGCCGAGGGCGTCATCGCCCACGGGGGCAACCCGGACGAGGTCGCTCAGGCGATCGCCAAGCGCAAAGGCGCCTCCGACGCCTTGATCGCCCTCGGGCTTTCTGAAAAATACCTCTACGACACCTACCACACACGATGGCAGAATCCGCGGCAACAAGGGGCCGCCTTCATCGCAGCTCCGGCGACGGGCGCGACGGTGATTCCGACCTACAGCCTGCTCAAGCTGCTGGTCGCAGGGCTCGTCGGGCTGCTGGGCGGCCTTTTCGCCGTGTTGCTCGACCGGGCGGTCGGTATCGCCACCAAGCTCGAGGAGCTCTGGGCGTACCGGGAGCTGATCCGCAACATGGTGGTGCGCGACCTCAAGGCGCGCTACAAGAGCTCGATCTTGGGCTACGTCTGGTCGCTGCTGAACCCGCTGATGATGATGCTGATTTTCTGGTTCGTCTTCAGCGTTCTGCTTCGCAACGGAATCCCGATGTACCCGGTCTTCCTGATCGTCGCGCTGCTCCCGTGGAACTTCGCCGTGACGGCTGTCACCGGCGGCATGCGAGCGATCCTCGACAACTCGCACCTGGTGAAGAAGGTCTACTTTCCGCGCGAGATCCTTCCGATCGCCGTCGTCCTTGCCAACCTGGTCAACTACTTGCTGGCGCTGCCGGTGATGCTGCTGGTAATGGCGGCGGTCCAGCTCTCCGTGGTCCATCACCTGCAATTTTCATGGACCTTCTTTTTCTTGCCGGTGATCTTGGGTATCCAGATCGTCTTCTTGATCGGCGTCACGCTTCTGCTCTCGACGATGGCGGTCTTCTTTCGCGATACGACGCACATCGTCGACATCCTGGTCCAGCTCTGGATGTTCCTGACGCCGATCTTCTTTTCGCTCGAGTCGGTCACGCGCGGCAATCTTGCCGTGGCCAAGGCCGTGCGCTGGCTCAACCCGATGGCGTCGATCGTGGATTTTTACCGTGATATTCTCTACGGCCAGGCGGCGAATCCGGCGCCGGGACTGCCGGCGCTCGACGGCGTCTTTCGAACCTTGCTTACCGCGCTTGTCATTCTGGCGATCGGCGCCTATGTCTTCCATCGCAACAGCGGTCGCTTCGGCGAGGAGATCTAATCGTATGAACGGCAATTAGTGGTGAATGCGGTCGAATTCAACAACGTCTCGAGGTCGTTCAAGCTCCATCTCGAGAAGCGCAACAGCTTTCAGGAGCGCGTAGTCAATCTCTTCAATCCACGCGGAAGCAGCGAGCTCTTCTGGGCGCTGCGCGACGTCTCGTTCGAGGTGCCACGTGGAACTACGCTCGGTCTGATCGGCCACAATGGATCGGGCAAGTCGACGACGCTGAAGCTCGTGAGTCGCATCCTCGAGCCGACAAGCGGCCAGGTTGCCGTGCGCGGGCGCGTTTCGGCGCTGCTCGAGCTTGGGTCGGGGTTTCATCCCGATCTCAGCGGTCGTGATAACATCTACCTGAACGGCTCGCTGCTCGGCTTCAACCGCCTCGATATGCAGCGTCGCATCGACGAGATTATCGATTTTGCCGAGATCGGGCCGTTCATCGACACGCCGGTCAAGCACTTCTCCTCCGGTATGTACATGCGTCTCGGCTTCGCCATCGCGACCGCGGTCGACCCCGATATTCTGATTACGGACGAAGTGCTTGCGGTGGGCGATGAGACTTTTCAGCGCAAGTGCATGCACCGGATCCACGAGTTCCGGGAGGAAGGGCGCACGATTCTCTTCGTGTCGCACAGTCTCGTCGCGGTCCGCAATCTGTGCAGCCAGGCTGTGTGGCTGGACCATGGGCGCGTGCAGGCGTTAGGCGATACCGAGACAGTGGCGGACGCCTACTTGCGCTGGAGCAACGAGAAGGACCGGGAGAGGATCGAGCATGAGCGGGCAGCGCATGCCATGGCAGACGGTCTCGCGGAGGTCGCGCCAGGCGGCGCGCCGGCGCAGGACGCGAACCGGTGGGGTACGCGCGAAGCCGAGATCACGCATGTCGAATTTCTCGACGCGCGAGGCCGGCCTCGCGGTGTTTTTCAGACGGGCGAGCCGCTGAACGTTCGGATGTACTACGAGGCACACCGGCCGATCCAAGAGCCGGTCTTCGGCCTCGCCATTTACCACCGGAGCGGGTTTCAGATCAATGGCCCGAATACGCGCTTCAGCGGATATCCCATTCCGGTAATCGCCGGCCGCGGCTACGTCGACTACGTCGTGGATGAGCTGCCCCTGCTTGCCGGTGAGTATCTGGTGACGGCGGCGATCTATGACACGGCAATGCTCGAAGCCATCGATCATCGCGAGCGGCAGTTTCTCCTGACGGTCCATACAGAGGCGCTTGCCGAGCGCTTCGGCAGCGTGGCGATTCCGAGCCGGTGGTGCTGGCAGGAGGCATCGTCGGCCACCTTTCCAGCCGCCCATCAGGAGATTTCAGACGCGCCGAGCGATGTGCCGGTCCACTCGGCCGTGCGGACCTCCCGGTAAGCGTGCGGTGAGCCCAACGCCGATGCCTACCGGCCTGCATCACTATAAGGCGAAGGCGCCGATGCGCATCGGCTTCTTCGGCGGTGGCACCGACGTCAGTCCCTATCCCGAGCGCTACGGCGGCAAAGTGCTGAACTGCACCATCGACAAGTACGTACGCTGTATGCTGCGCCCGATCGACCAGCCTGGCGTGATCATCCGCTCGCTGGATTTGCAGACGATCACGCGCAGCGTCGCGGGCCGCGCTTGGGAGGGCTCCCTTCCGCTGCCGCAGGCCGTCCTCAACGCGCACCCAGAGATCGACGGCGTCGAGATCGTGATGTTCTCCGACGTGCCGCCCGGATCAGGCCTTGGCTCCTCGTCCGCCTTAGTCGTGGCGATGCTGAAGCTGCTGGACGCGGCCTTCGGCCTTGGCCTGGATCCACACGCACTCGCGCGGATGGCCTACCGGATCGAGCGGCAGGACCTCGGCATCTCGGGAGGCTGGCAGGATCAGTACGCGGCCGCGTTTGGCGGCCTGAATATCTATCACTTCAACGCCGACGCCACGATTGTCGAGCCGGTGGTTGCCGATGCGGCGGCGCTGCTCGAGCTCGAGGCAAGTCTGGTGCTCGCCTTCGTCAGCGACCGCGGGATGCTCACCCGCAATGTGGTCGACGACCAGGTGCGGCGTATGACCGAGGGCGCAACGCTGCGCTACCATCATGAGACGAAGGCTTTCGTCGACGAGGCCGTTAAGCTCTTGCGCGCGAGCCGCATACCGGACTTCGGGCGCCTGCTACACGAGGCCTGGGAAGTCAAAAAGGCCTTCTCGCCGCATATCGCGACACCGGAAGTCGACCACGTCTACACGGTTGCTCGTGCGCACGGAGCATGGGGTGGTAAGCTTTCGGGCGCCGGAGGCGGCGGCTTCATGTGCTTCTGCTGCCCATTCGAGCGCCGCCTCGAGCTGGAAGATGCGCTCAGCGCGGCCGGCGTCCGCATTCAGCATTTCTCGTTCACGCACGGAGGGGTACATGCGTGGAGCACACGCTGGGACGGCTAGGGCCGCGCTCTTGGGCACACGCAGGCAAGCGCTTCACTTCTTGCCGGAAAATAACGAAGCCCGGTGTGAGATCGCCGGCCATACGTCGATCCCCCATCGCGACGGGCGAGCGCATGTTTTCACGCTGGGATTTCAAACGTATCCTTCAGGAGGGCGGCGTCGCGGAGTGGTAGACGGTGGCACCGGGAACCTGCTAATCCTGAAGGCTGGCGTGGGCGAGCGCGAGCCCGCCCACGGCCACACTATCATGGCCGAAGGTCGAGGGCACGACGGGGATATCGTGGGCCAGCGTGGGCGGAAGCGAGCGCTGGAGCGCCTGCGAGAGCTCCGCGAGCCATGGCTCGCCGCCTATGCGCGCCACGATGCCGCCGACGACGATGATTTGCGGATCGAGCATCGTCACGACGTTGGCGAGGGTGACGCCCAGCAAGGCGGTGGCCTCACGGACGGTCTCCTTGGCCGCCGTATCCGTGTCAAAAACCGCCGCGAGATCGTTGGTCTCGACCCCTTTTTGGCCCAACGTCCGGAGCAGGGCTCCAACCGAGACGTACGATTCGAGATGTCCCGCGCCGCCGCACGAGCAGGGAGGGCCGTCGGGGCGAACAATCGTGTGGCCGATCTCGGCGGCAGTCGTCGTCGCGCCATGGTACAGCCGGCCGTCGATTACGAGGCCGCCTCCGACGCCGGTGCTGAGATGCAGATAGAAGAGATCGCGGACGTCTCGGCCGGCACCACAGCATGCCTCACCCAGCGCGATGACATTCGCGTCATTATCCAGGAGCGCCGGAGCATCCAACGCCTGCTCGAACCGCTCGGCTAGCGGAAAGCTCTCCCAGCCAGGGCGACGGTGGTGGATGCGCGTCAGGCCGGCATCCGCATCCACGGGCCCGCCGAAGCCGATGCCGATGCGCACGATCTGGCGTGTGGAGGTGCTGCTGGTTTGAAGCAGATCGTCTACAAGTGCCAGTGCCGCCTCGACAATCACCTCCGCATCCCCCGTGGGAAGCGGGCGCTCGGCGCGATGAACCTTCGTCCCATGCAGATCCGCCACGATCGCCCGCAAGCCGTAGCTGCCGACGTCCACGCCCAGCACCGAACCCTGTCCACCTACCAGCGCGCCATCACCCCGTCTCAGGGAGCGCTTGATTAGCTCCAACGAGTCGTCCACTGGCTCCTCCTCATCACGTATGGCAGCGGAACACGGACCAGGCGCACGGGGCGACGAGGACTAGGGCTACGGCTCCTCGCGCGACTGGTCGGCCGGCTGGCGTTCGTCGTGGGCGATAATACTCGCCCCCGGCTGTGCAGCTGATCGCTGCTCGCGCCGGCCTCGAATCAACGCATCGATCAGCTCGCTATTGTCGTAGTAGTAGGCCAGCGCAGCGTGAATCTGCGAGAGACGCAGCTGCGGGAAGCGGCGATGTAGATCGTCCATGCTATCGCCCGCCAGATGGCGCTCCGCGATCTCACGAATCTTTATGTCGCTGCCACGAACCATTGGCTCGGCTCCCGCGGCGATGACAGCAGTGTCGGCCTGTGCCAGAAGATCGGTAAGAAGCTGATACTTATTGATGTCGACGACCGCGGCAACAGGCATCGTCAGATCTTCGATGACGAAGTCCTGCTTGTCCTGGTGGACACGGCGGATCAATTCGTCCAATGCACCTGCCTCGCGCAAAGCACTCAAGTTCGTCAGCTGGGCCATGTCATTCTCCTCCGGCAAGACGTGGATTATAGCATACAGCCCCGTTAGCCCTATCCGCCCGATGCCAATCAACGCGTAGAAGCTGTGTGCTATACTAAGCGCGAGGCAGAAGAAGCGGGCTATTTACGCCTGCTAAGGTGTGCATGCAGATCGAAGTCGCCATCCTCCCTCAGGAGACGACCAACCTATCCTCTCGCGTCATACTCGTTATCGACGTGATCCGCGCTACCACCAGTCTCTGCACACTTTTCGAGCGCGGGGCGCGGAGCGTCACACTTGCCACGGATGTTGTGGCTGCTCGGGCCGACGCGCGAACACACCCGCAGGCCGTGCTGCTCGGCGAGAGCGGCGGGCTTGCGCCCGCGGGCTTTGCGTACGGCAATTCGCCGGTCGAGCTCGCCAGGGCCGATTTTTGCGAGCAGGACTTGATCTTTACGACCTCGAACGGTACGAACGCTCTGCGCGCCGCGGCCGGTGCTCGCGCCATCTTCGCCGCGTGCATGCGGAACGGCTCCGCCGCAGTACGTGCGGCCTATACGCTGGCGCAGAAGCTCGGCGCCGATATCGGCGTCGTCTGCGCCGGTCGCGCGCGCTGCACGCGCGTCGGGCAGGACGACGTCATGTGTGCAGGGTACCTGGTAGAGCGTCTGATCGAGATCAACGGCGGCCGGCTCGCTCCCTGGCAGCCCGACGCCGACTTCGCCAGCTTACTGCCGGCGCCCCCGCTCGACGGCGGGCTCGACCTCGACGACTCGGCCAAGCTCGCTCTCCGCCTCTACCGCTCGATCGTGGCCGAGCCGGGGAAGCCACGGCATGAGGAGCTTGCCCGTGCGTTCGGCGAGAGCGCGTCGGGCCAGGGTCTGGCCCTGCTTGGTCTGGCGCACGACGTCGACTACTGCGCGGAGATCGACACCAGTCGGCACGTGCCCCGTCTCGCGGACGATGCCCGGCAGCCAGCCAGCGGCTTCGTGATGATCTGCGAGGCGGTGGCGGAGTGACGGATCCGCTACCGCGTGCAGGAGCAGAGGCGACCGAGACCGACAGGCTGCGCGCGGAGCTGGTCCGGCAGCAGCGCAACATGCGCCTGCTGCGCGAGGTGGCGCTCGCCGGCCGGGGCGCCGTCGACCCTCAGGATGTTTTTGAGACGATTTATGATCGCCTGAAAGAGGTCCTACAGGTCGACGCCTTCTTCGTCGCGCTGTGCGATCGGGCCGATACGAAGCAATACCACTTCGCTCTGTTCATCGACGAAGGCCGGCCCGTCGACGCCGGCGACCAGCGCGTCGGCGGGCTGACCGGCTGGATCCTCGACCTCAAGGAAGCGCGTCTCTTCAGGGATCTTCACGCCGAGATGGATGCCAACGCGCCGGTCCCGGTGCAGTTCGGCAACTACGCACGGCGATCGCGCGCATGGATCGGGGTCCCACTGATGATCGGTCGTGAAAGCGCCGGCGTGATCTCGGTCCAAAGCTACGAGTACGGCGCCTACAGCGAGGCCGATCTTCAGCTTGTCGAAGCTCTCGCAGACCTGGCCGCCGTCGCGATCGACAACGCCATGCTCTACCGGCATCAGGATGAGCTAAGCCAATCGCTGGCGACACGCGTCGCCGCTCGCTCAGAAGAGCTCGCCGTGCTGACCGCGATCGCGAGCGGACTCAGCCGGGGCGAGTACGACGAGCGCCGGCTGACCGAGGCGCTCGAGCGCATCGTCTGGCTGCTCAACCTCCATGCCGGCATCGTATGGCTCTCTGACCCGCACACCGGTCTCCGGCGGGCCGCGGCCTACGGCCTCGCGGGAAGCAGCCACGCGGCTTTCGTCAATGCACAGGCGCGCCCAACGGAGCCGGATCCGATTACGATCCGGGTTTTTCAGCACAATCAGCCGATCATCCGAAGATCACAGTTCCCACACGCCGGCCGCCTGGCGCAGGAGGAGCTTGGATTGCTCGGCGGCGTGGCCCCCGAGGACGAATCGATCTTTGTCCTCCCACTCCAAGCGCATGGGCATATCCTCGGCGTACTGGCCCTCTACGGGCCGCCGGGGCGGGAGCTGGCACCGCAGGAGCATTCGCTGCTGGAGGCCGTAGGCCAGCAAATGGCGATCGGCGTCGAAAACGCCCGCCTATATCGCGATGCGCGAACGACAGCCGCCATCGCGGAGCGGCGCGCGGATAACCTCGCGCTCATGCACCGCGTTTCGCGCCTGATCTCATCATCGCTCGATCCGGTCGAGGTGGTCCGCATTACGGCGGAGCAGGTGGTCAAGCTTTTTGACGCCGATCATTGCGCGGTTATGCTCTTCGACGAAGCAGGCAGCCACGGCGAAGTCGTGGCCGAGTTCCCTATGCTCGGCGCAACAGGCAGCCGGGCGACATTTCAGCCCGGCGATTATCTCGAAGCCGAGCCCGGCCGAGGAGAGCCGGGCTACGTCACAGACTTCGATCACGATCCGCGGGTACGGGCGCTGCGTGGGGCGGCCCGCCACTTCGGCGTCCAGGCGGCCCTGCTCATTCCGCTGATCTCACGCGGACGCTCGGTCGGCGTGATCAGTCTGAACCAGATCCATATAACCCGCAGCTTCTCGGAGGAAGAGCTGGAGCTGTGCCGCACGATCGCGGCACAAGTGGCAATCGCGCTCGAGAACGCGCGCCTGCATCAGGTGTCCGTGACACATGTCGAGCAGGAGATGGAGATCGCTCGCTCGATCCAGGCCAATCTCTTCCCACGGGCGCTGCCTCCTATCCCGGGGGCGATGCTCGCCGGCCGCTGTCTGCCGGCCTTCGAGACGGGCGGCGACTTCTACGACGTTCTGCCAGTTGGCGAGCATCGCTTCGGCTTCAGCATTGGGGACGTCTCAGGCAAGAGCTTGCCGGCTGCTATGCTGATGGCCGTCGCCCGCTCGATCGTTCGTTCGGAGGCGCTCGACCATGCGACGCCGGAACGAGTCGTCACGGAAACCAACCGGCTCGTCGTCCAGGATGTCCCGCCGAACACGTTCGTGTCGCTCTGCTACGCCGTGTACGAGGCGGAAACGCGCCGGCTGGTGCTAGCCAGCGCGGGGCACATTACGCCAGTTCTCCGGCGGGCGGATGGAACGGTCGAGTGGCTTCCCTTGGTCTCCAATCTTCCGCTCGGGATCGTTCCGGACATCGAGTATAAGGCAAGCGGCGTTGAGCTCGCGCCCGGCGATAGCGTTCTCTTCCTAACTGATGGCCTGGTCGAGGCATTCGACCCTACCGGGGTGATGTTCGGCTTCGAACGGCTGGCAGACCTCTTTGCGCAATGTGGAGATCAGCCGGCGGAGCAGGTGGTCGCGGAGCTCCTGGACGCCGTCGTGGCGTGGCAGGGCAGCGACCGCCGTAACGACGATATGACAGCCATCGTGCTCCAGGTGCGATGACCGAGCCCAGCATTGCCGTGGTGATCGTCGCCTTCGGGCATGCCGTCCAGCTCCCGGCGACCCTTCGCTCGATCGTTGCCCAGCGCTACCCTTCCGACCGGCTTCAGATCGTCGTCGTCGACAACGGAGCAGGCGAGAGCGCCGCGGTTGCGCGGGGGAGTGCGCCCGGGGCGCTCGTGCTCGAGCCGGAGCGGAACCTCGGCTTCGCGGGTGGATGCAATCTCGGCGTGTCGCGAAGCTCAGCCGACAACGTCGTGCTGATCAACCCGGATGTCGAGCTTCGGCCGGGCTTTTTAGATGCGCTGGTAGATGCATTGCGCGAGCCTGCGGTTGGGGTCGTGGGAGGCAAGCTCCTCTTCCCCGGCGGCGTCACGCTACAGCACGCGGGCGGCATCTTGCAGCTGCCACTTGCGCTGACATCGCACCGAGGGTATGGCGAAGCGGACGACGCCACCTACGATGAAATCGTGGATGTCGAGTATGTCACGGGCGCTGCCCTCGCCACTCGACGTGAGACGTGGGACCGGCTGAACGGCATGGACGAGGCGTTCAGCCCGGCCTACTACGAAGAGGTCGATTTCTGTCTCCGCACCAGGGAGGCCGGGCTGCGCGTGCGCTACGTGCCCGGCGCAGTCGCCGAGCATGGAGAGACCTCCGGGCTCGGACGCGCCAGCGTCGCCTACTACCGGCTCTACCATGCCAACCGCCTGAGACTGCTCTTCAAGCACCACGATAATGTCTGGCTGGCGAGCCAGTGGCTGCCGGCCGAGCTCCGGCATCTGCGGAGCACAGGCGACGACAACGAGATCGACGGATTGCTCTGGAGCTACTGCACGTGGCAATCCCACTTCGTAGCGGGCGGCGCCCGAACTACCGGACGGCTCGACGCCTGGCAAGATCCGCCCGCGGAGACCGGCCCACCGGCAGGATCTGAAACGGCGTGGGCGCTCACGCAGGCCGTCCTCAAACGCACTGTTACGCCGCGGCCTTTTAGGTCGTCGATCCCAGGCGTGGCACGGCTGCGCCGCCGGCTCGCCGGTCTGGTAACGGAAGAATACCTGCGTCCGATCCTGCAGCAGCAGAACGACCTGAATGCCACGCTCGTCGAGCTTGCGTCCGCGCTCGAGCGCCAGCGCCGCACTGCCGACGGCGCCGTCCTCTGTCAGGGCGTGCTGCTGGCAAAGGTGCTGGCGGAAAGCGATAGTGGCTAGCCGAAGCCATCCCCGCGGCGATGCGCCAGCGCAAACAATTAAAGAGACCTGCCGGAGCAGGTCTCTTTAGGCATGGTTCACCGAGCCGACGGCGAGGTTGATAGTCAGGAGGTGGGGGGGGGGGGGGGGGGGGGGGGGGGCGCGGCCGGCGGCCCCCCCCCGCCACCCCGGGAAGATATGGGTCAAGCACCCGGCTACCACTCGACTGGTCATCGTATAACACGAGCCACCA
>JBBSGA010000134.1:0-15192 GCA_038254585.1 Chloroflexales bacterium
ATAGCGTCCCGCGCGGACCTCGCGCAGCCGTTGCGCCGCTTCGCCCGACCCGAGCGTGCTGTTGATCGCCACGGCTCGATCCCGCACGGCACCCGGCAGGCCGTCGAGCTGATCTTTCATCAGTGCGATCAACGGCGAGATCACCACGGTCGCACCGGGTAGCAGCAGCGCGGGAAGCTGGTAGGTCAGCGATTTTCCGGCCCCAGTCGGCAGCACTGCCAGGGTGGAGCTGCCCTTGAGAACTCTGGCTATCGTCGCAGCCTGGCCGCCCCGAAAATCGGGATAGCCCCAATGCTCATGGAGCAGCTCGCGCGCCTCGGCGGGCACCTCCGCGCTCGCCGTTTCGGCAACGGGAACGTCCGGCACGACTTCGAGGTCGAGATGCTCGTTCAGACCAAGCATCTCGACGAGCTGTACTCGCTCGGACGTCTCTAGCTTCGCAAGATGTGCGCGGGCATCTGCCTGACCGGCGGGATCGCCGAGCGCCTCCGCGATCGCCGCCCGCAGCCGGAGCTCCTCCGGCCACGGCTGCCCCTCACTCCGCGCCGCGTTCCGCTCGTTCAGCAGGGCGGCAGCCCGCTCGGGCTCCTCGCACGCTAGGGCCGTTCGCACGTCACGCAGCGTCGGCGGCCCCGTTCGCTCCTGTGCCCCGGCGAGATAGGCACCTTTGGCCTCTGCTTTCTTTCCCTGCGCTACCAGAATGTCGCCGCGATCGTAGTCCGTTCCGCGCCCGAGCAGAGCCGACGCGGCATCCCAGTCCTGCGCCGCGATCAGCGCCGTGAGACGCAGGCGCCGCCGCTCCTTGGTCACCTCGCGCTCCCGATCGATGGCGTCGAGCTCTGCCAGCGCGTCTCGCGGCTGGCTCAGTGCGATCAGCGCCTCGGCCCGCGCTTGCCGCAGTGTTGCAAGCTCCGGCTGGGCTGCAAGCCATGTGTCGAGATAGCGCAGCAGCGTCGCATGCTCGTTCCACTTTTTCAGGTAGGCGATAATCTCAGTTCGCCGACCTCCCGTGAGGTGATGCAAAAGCGCCGGCGTGAGCGCCAGCAGTGGGTTGAGATCGTACGACGCTGCGACGACGTTTTCGCCGGTAGGGCGCTGCTTCATGCTCCCCGCTTTCTACAACGCCTCTTCGTCGATCGTCGTCGTGTATTCGGGAACTGTGTGGATGCCGACGATCAACGGCCCACCTTTGCGGCTCAGCCCGACGACGACGTAAAGCTCGCCCAGCCGTGATAGAAGCTCGGCGTCGTCTATTTCGAGATACTCCTCGTCGCCAAGCCACGTTCGCATGAGCGCTCGCCAGTAGATGTCGGCGACGGCGATGCCTTCCTCGTTCGACTTGAGGCTGCCGACCATCAGCGCGAGGCGTGTCTCGAACCTACCTGTTTCTTCGTCGCATGATATGATCGCATGCACCAGCTCAGGGCGGATCAGGCACAGCGACCGGCTGCGCTCCCTCAGTACTTCGGCGGGCGCCTGATCGAGGTGACCGTCAAAGAACGCCGTTCGCCGCTCCCCGGAGAGCCGGCGTACACGCTCCCGCGGCGCGGCCTCGAGACTGACCCCGACGTTCTCGACCTGCGGCGGCGACGGCCGTGGCTCGCCAAGCTCCATGCGCACGACATCGCCCGGCCGTATCAGGCTTCCGTCGGCATAGCGCAGTTCGTCCGGCATCCAGATCCCATTCTCAGGCACCACGCGCACCCAGCGCAGCCCCGTCTTCTCGTCGCGCTTGGTCGTCATGCCGGCGACCATCAGCCCCCCTGCCTGCCGGGCAACCGCCAAAATCAGTACGTCGGTGGCTTGCATAGCTCCACTACCGGCAACAGAAACCAGAATCTGCGCCGTTCCCGCTATTCTATCATCTGGACCGGAAGCGGTAGCCCAGGGAGATATCACTCCGCCGTCTTCACGGCGTACAGCAACCCATCCCCGAGCGGCAAAACGAGCGATCGGAGCTGCGGGTGGCCCATGGCGTACCGGTTGAAGTCGTCGAGGGAGGCGGCATCCGCGTCACCGGAATCCCGGCGCGCAACGCGACCTGCCCGCAGAACGTTGTCGGCGAGGACGAGGCCGCCGGCGCGCAGCAGTGGTAGCGCGAGATCGAGATAACGCCGGTACTCATCTTTGATCGCATCCAGGAAGACGAGGTCGAAGGTCCCCGTGACCGTCGGCAATAGCTCCAGTGCCGGCCCAAGCAAGGTGGTCGCCTGTGCCGCGACGCCTGCCTGCCGCCAGTAATCATGCGCCGCGCGCTGTCGTGCATCGTCGATATCGATCGTTATGAGCTCGCCATCCGGAGGCAGGACCTGCAGGAAGTGCAGCCCGGAGTAGCCCGTAGCAGTCCCGACTTCGAGAATTCGTCGTGCGTCTACCGAAAGCGCTGCGATCTGGAGAAAGCGCCCCACCTCCGGGTCGACGATCGGAACGCCGTGTTGGTCCGCATCGGCTTCCAGTGCCTGAAGTACCGCGTCGCGCGTAGGTAGCAGGCTGTCGAGATATTCGGCCTGTTCCCCGTGCAAAATCGCGTCGATCGACTCTTTCATCGGGCGCACTCCTTCTGCGCGACTCGCTCATCTGGCCCTTATTGAAGCATAGTGGGCGCCGGAAGGCAATAATAAGGGGTGGTATAGCCATGCTTGCCTATACCACCCCAGCTTTTGCTCCGGCCCGCGCTAGCGGACTGCCAGCGGGATCGTCTCGACTACCCGCTTCGGCCTCGATGGGAGGCCCGGCACATCCTCGGGTGCCAGAAAGACTCTCAGAATATTATAATGGGTGTCGCGCTTGGCCGGGACGTAGCCCGCGTCGCGGATCAGGGCGTGGATGTCGCGCTCGCTCATCGCCTGGTAGGTATCGTGCGAGGCCTGCGAGACCACGTTCTCTTCCAGCATAGTCGAGCCGAAGTCGTCGATGCCGTAGTGCAGCGAGACCTGCCCGATCTTCGGCCCCATCGTGACCCACGACGCCTGCATATGCTTGACGTTGTCGAGCATGATCCGGGCAATCGCCATATGCCGCAGATACTCGTCTGCCGTCGCGCCGTACAACGTCTTGAAGCGCGAGCGGCCCATCGACGTCATCTCGGAGTGCTGCAGCGGCCAGGCGATGAAGGCGGTGAAGCCGTTGCCGTGCGCAGCGAGGCTTTCGTCGTTCAGCGTCCGCAAGCGCATAAGGTGGTTCATGCGGTGCCGCAGCTCCTCGCCGAAGCCGATCACCATCGTGGCGCTTGTCGCGAGCCCTAACGCCTGGGCCTCGCGCATCACGTCGAGCCATCCCTGTGTCATCTGCTTCTTGGGGCTGACCCGGTGCCGGATCTCGTCGTCCAGGATCTCTCCGCCGCCGCCCGGTAGCCCGCGCAGCCCCGCAGCCTTGAGCTCCTCCAGCACTTCTCGTACGCCCATCCCGTAGAGCTCGGAGAAATTCTCGATCTCAGACGGCGAGAACGCGTCGATCTCGATCGAAGGATAGTGCTCCCGCAGGTAGCGTAGCAGGCCAAGGTAGTAGTCGAGCTTCAGATCGGGATGGTGCCCACCTTGCATCAGGATCCGGCTCCCGCCCACGCTTTCGAGCTCCGCGACACGCTGGCCGATCTGCTCGTACGTCTGCACATACCCCTCGGAATGGCCCGGCGGCCGGTAGAAGCCACAGAAGGTGCAGTTCGTGGTGCAGACGTTCGTATAGTTGATATTGCGGTCGACGAGGTAGGTGACGACGTCACCCGGTACGCGCACCTGCCGCGCCGCGTCTGCCGTCCCCCCGAGGTCGCTCAGGTCGGCCTCGTGATAAAGCTGCAGGCCGTCCTCGGCCGATAAACGCTCGCCCGTTGCAGCGCGACCGAGTAACTCGTCTACATGTGCTCGAAGCATAGCCGGGCTCCAGAGAAGTTTTTCACAATCTCAGTGTACCCTGGAACTCCTGACCCGACAAGCCCCGGCAACGTCGTTATGCCCAGGTTCGCCTACTGCGAAGTGCCTGGCGAAGCGGCCGAGTTGAGCTTTTGGCCGCAGCGGTTACAGAAGCTGGCGCCCGGAGGGTTCGTATGTCCGCATTGAGGACACGCTGGCGTGGATGCGAGCTGGGTGCCGCACGCCGAGCAGCGCTGTGCCCCGAGCGGATTGGCTACGCCACACTCGGGGCAGGCAACCGTCGCCAGGCGAGTGGTCTTGCCGGTAGCTGGTGCCGTCGCACCCGTGCTGGCGACGTAACGGTCGATCGACTGCCAGATACGCCCCGGCAGGCTCTGATCGATTCCGTCGCCATCCCCGAAAAGCCGTCCGAGAGGAAACGTGAAGAAGAAGGGAAAAAAGCCGATGAGTCCGCCCGCGAAGATCTGCGTCCCACCGCCTTTGAACCATTGCTGCTGGCCCATCGTCACCTGCACCCCGTCGTCCACGTGCTCGATATCCAGCGTCAAGCACTGATGTGGCTCGTCGCTGAAGAGCCCACCTTCGCGCTGCCCGATCTGCACGACGATCCGATCGTCCTCTCCGAAGGCCTGCGCGATCGTATCGTCACGATCCCACTCGTCCAGCAGTGCCTCGGCCAGCCTCTCAGGCCTGATCGCCCCCTGGTAGACGCGCTGTTCCATGTCCCTCCCTTTGAGCGGCACTCAGTCCCGCACGAGATATCTTCGCCGCTCCCGGCTGTACCACGCTGGTCCAGCGCCTAGCAATGGCTATGCCGGAGCGCGCATGATGCCGCCATTCGTGCGACGCGCTGGCGAAGGGCCGGCGCGTCTGATGACGGTATGCGATGAGAACGCGCTAGCGTCCGGCGGCGCGTGTGCCGCAGTTGGGGCAGAAGACGGCGCCCTCTGGGATTGCCTGGCCGCAGTTTGGGCACGCGTAGGGCGTTGTTCCCTGCGCTTCGACCGGCCCGACCGACGAAGAGTTCACCTGCCCACTCCCGGACGTGTCGGTGCTGGTAGGTGGAGCTGCTTCGGAGCTCCCCCCGGTGGGGGTCGGGAAGCCCGCGTCAACTGGTTCGCGGG
This sequence comes from Chloroflexales bacterium, assembly GCA_038254585.1. Lineage (GTDB taxonomy): Bacteria > Chloroflexota > Chloroflexia > Chloroflexales > Kallotenuaceae > JBBSGA01. Next base: position 4,994 of record JBBSGA010000134.1, read on the forward strand.
CGATCTGCACGTTCTGGCCGCCGGCCGGCGGCGCGCTCTCCTGGGGCTGAGGCTGCAATGCCTGGAACTGCTCGAAGGTCTCCGCGTTGGCTCGCTCGAGCTCATGCTCCTTGGCTTCCTGTTGCTCGCGGAGCTGTGCAATAATCTGCGCCAGGCTGGCGATCTCAGGCGCTTGGAGCGTTCCCTGCTGGTAAAGCTCAAGCGCCCGCTCGCCAAGTTGGCGCATATTCGTCTCAATCTGTGATTTGAAGTTACTGATCTCGCCACTAATTTTGCTGGTTCGCTGGAATTTATCCGCCTCATACTTGGCGCGCTCGACCCCTGACGACAGGGACTTGCCAAGATTGTCTAGAAACCTCATCGATGGTCCCTCCTTCACAATCACGTGAGCTTATTCTACACGGACGATCAATCTTTGGACGCGGACGGGTGGTGGCGTCCAACGCGACGATGTCGGCGCCGGCCCAGCGGCGTAGGCTTCGAGGTAGCCGCTCTGGCCGCAGTTGCAGCGCCTGTCGCCGTGACGATCGCCGCCGCGGTTTTTGTGCCGCCAAGGTCGATCCCCAGCGCACAAGGCTTCATACGCCGGCTCGCTAGAACCCTTCTGCAATCTGCTGCTCGAGTGAGGATCGTAGGTCGTCCGGAACACGCATATACAGGCCCGAGGCCTCGGCGACGACTGTGCCGTCCGGAAGCTGGGCGAAGCCCTGAAGCTCGAGTGCCCGCCCACGGTCGCGCACGAGGCTTGCGACGACACGCAGCGGCTGCCCAACCGGCGCCGGCTGCCGATAGCGAATCTCGACTCGGCCGCTCATTACGTACGCGTCGATCGTGAACCCGACCCGGCCGATCGTTTCGTCGAGAACCGCGAAGAGAATGCCGCCATGGACGAAGCCCGGCCAGCCCTGGTGTTCCGCACGCGGCGTGAACGTCGTCTCCACGCGCCCGTCGACCTGGAAGAACTCGAGCTTGAGCCCCGATGGATTTTCGCGACCACAGACGAAGCACGCATTCGAGTCGGGCTGTTGCTGCATCCTACTGCTCATCCATACGGCTTTCGATCTCGGCTTCGAGTGCCATTTCTGCCGGCGATACGCGGCGCTCCTCCCACTTACGGAAGACCAGCGTTGCATTTTGCCCGCCGAACCCGAAGGAGTTCGAGAGCGCGATATTGATGGCCGCGGGCCGCGCGACGTTCGGCACGTAGTCGAGGTCGCAGGCCGGGTCCGGAGTGTCGTAGTTGATCGTCGGGGGGAGCAGCCCATGCTTGAGGGCCATGATCGTCGCCACGGCTTCGACGGCACCTGCCGCCCCCGTCAGGTGCCCGATCATCGACTTCGTCGACGAGATCGCAACCGTCGAGGCATACTCGCCGAGGGCTGCTTTGATGGCCAAGGTCTCGGCCGCGTCGCCCGCCGGCGTCGAGGTCGCATGCGCATTGATGTAGTCGATCTGCTGTGGCATGACTTCCGCACGGCGCATCGCGCGTTGTATGGCGCGCGATGCGCCGTGCCCCACGGGGTCGGGCGCCGTCACATGGTAGGCATCGGCCGAAGCGCCGTAGCCGATGAGCTCGGCATAGATCCGCGCGCCGCGCGCCTCGGCGTGAGCGAGTGTTTCGAGCACCAGCACGGCCCCTCCCTCGCCGGCGACGAAACCATCTCGCGCCGCGTCGAAGGGACGTGATGCCAGCTGCGGCTCGTCGTTGAAGGCGCTCGACAGGGCGCGCATCGCACAGAAACCTGCCAGCGTTAGCTCGCAGATCGGAGCCTCCGTCCCACCCGCGAGCACGACCTCGGCATCACCGCGCAGCAGCAGCTCCGCCGCCTCGCCGATCGCCTGGCTCGAGGCCGCGCAGGCCGTCGTGATGGTCGAGTTCGCGCCGCGCAGGCCAAGCTGGATCGCAACCTGGCATGCCGGCATGTTCGGTAGCGCGGAAGGGATGAAGAAAGGGCTCACCTTGGCCCCGCCCTTCTCGAGCAGCGTCCGCATCGTCTGCTCGGTCTCGGGGAAGGCAGTGCCGCCACAGCCCAAAACCACCGCGATGTCGTCCCCTGGGCGATCCAGCCCTAGGCCCGCATCCTCGAGCGCCATACGCGCCGATGCCACCGCGAACTGTGTCATGCGCGACATCCGCCGCGCCTCCTTGAAGTCGATGAAGTCACGCGGCTCGAAGCCTTTGACCTCGCCGCCAATCTGGCTGGGATACGCCCGGTAGTTCGGGATCAGCGTGAAGCGATCGATGCCCGAGCGACCGTGTGAGACACTGTCCCAGAACGAATCGAGGCCGATGCCGACCGGCGACACGACGCCGATACCCGTGACCACGACCCGGCTGCCGGCCGAGCGAGGGTCGGCCAGCTGAGGAAGCGGCTGTACCAGCGGCGCATCGCCGATCACCTCCTCGACGATAGCCTCGATCTGTTGTTCGAGCGGCGCGGGCAATAGAACAGGTTCGTCGCCCAGCGCATTGGCGGGAATGCTTGCGCGGGCGTGTGGCGCTGGCGCACCCAACATGTTTGGACTCCTCCGCACGCGCATGCGGATCGTCCGCATGGTATCGATCAAGAAAAACGCGCCCGATTATAGCATAGCCGTGAAATCCCTGGCGCTCGACCGCCTGTATGGTACAATGCGAGCGGGTTCAAGTCGTTTCTTTTCGACGCTCATGATGTATTCCCACATGGGGAATATAGTGATTTTTCGATGCTGATCGAGCTTAATATTCGCGACTTCGCAATCATCGACCGTCTGAATCTGCCTCTTTCTCCTGCCTTCAATGTCCTGACCGGCGAAACCGGCGCCGGCAAGTCGATCATCATCGATGCCCTGGGGACGTTGCGCGGAGAAAAGGTCGATCCGAGTTTTGTACGTGCCGGCAGCCAGATTGCCAGGGTCGAGGGCGTTTTCTCGCTTGGCGATTGCCCCGACGTTATCCCTGTGCTTCAAGAGTATGGCCTGATCGACGAGGGCGAAGATCAGGTCATTCTAGCACGCGAGATCAATGCTCAATCCGGCCGCAGCGTTGCGCGTATCAATGGCCGAGCCGTTACCGGCGCCACGCTGCGGGAGGTAGGCGGCCGTCTCGTCGATATCCATGGCCAGCACGAAGGCGTCTCGCTCTTCAATACGCGCACGCACCTTGAGATTCTTGATCGCTATGGCGAGCTCCTGCCGCTGCGCGCCGCGGTTGGCGAGGCCGTCGACCGGCTGCGTGATGTGCGACAGCAGCTGAGCGATCTGCGGCGCTCCGAGGCCCGGCGCCAGGAACGGATCGAAGAGCTCGAATACCAGATTAACGAGATCGAAGCCGCCGGCCTGCATGTCGGCGAGGAAGACGATCTTGCGCGCGAGCGGCGGCTGCTTCAGAACGCGGCCAAGATCACGACGCTGGCAAATAGCGTCTATGCCCGGCTCACGGCAGGTGAAGAGGGCCGCCAGGGCCGCCAAGCCGTCGTCGACGGGCTCGGGAAGGTCGTAGCCGAGATCGACGAGCTTCAGCGCTACGATACAACCCTCAAGGAAACGCTCGAGCAGGCGAACGATCTGCTCTACCGGATGGAGGATCTGGCGGCCACGCTCCGCGACTACCGTGATGGATTGGATTTCGATCCAGGGCGTATGGAGGAGATCGAGGAGCGCTTTCTGTTGCTCCGCAACCTGCAGCGGAAGTACGGCGGCACGGTCGCCGAGATGCTCCAGGGGGTCGCGGCAGCCCACGACGAGCTGCACCGGCTGACGCATTCGGCCGAGCACATGGCCGATCTCGAAACGCGCGAGCGCGACCTCCTGGGGCGGTTGTCGCAGCTGGCGGGCGAGCTGTCGCGCCGGAGACAGGCGGCGGGCGAGGAGCTCTCACACCGGATCGTCCAGTCGATGAGCGACCTCGCGATGCCGCATGTGAAGTTCGCGGTGGCGCTGGAGCACGTGCCCGACGAGCGAGAGGGCGTTGAGCTTCCGTCCGATCCCGGCAGCACGCCGATCGCCTTCGACCGGACGGGAATCGATCGCGTCGAGTTCTTACTCTCGCCGAATCCGGGCGAGCCGCTCAAGCCGCTCGCTCGCATCGCCTCGGGCGGCGAGTCTGCCCGGCTGCTGCTGGCGATGAAGTCGATCCTGTCGAGCGTGGACGTGGTTCCCACGCTGATCTTCGACGAGATCGACGTGGGCGTCGGCGGCCGCGCCGGCTCGGTCGTGGGCGAGAAGCTGTGGACGATGACCGGTAATCATCAGGTCATCTGCATCACGCATCTACCACAGGTAGCCGCCTTCGCGGATGCCCATTTCACAATTTCGAAACAGGTCGAGGGCGGGCGGACACGCTCGACCGTCGAGGCGCTCGAGGCCGATGCTCGCGTAGACGAGGTCGCGGCGATGCTCGACGGCGTGCCCGTTACCGAGGCGAGCCGCACAACTGCGCGCACGATGCTGGGCCGTGCGGGAGCCTCGAAAGTCGCGCTCGTCTCGTCCGAACCATCTGTTCCGGCTTTGGCAGGGAACAGGTAAAGAGGTTTTCTTGACACGCCAAACTCGGATCAGCGCCTTCGCAGACCGTACGATCGAGGCCTGCTGGTTGCTCGCGCTGGTCTTCGCTCCATATTTTTTCAACCTGCTAACTGCGCGCCACTTCGAGCCCGATAAAGCAACCGTCGTACGCGCGCTCGCCCTCGTCGCGCTCGCCGCGTGGGGCATTAAGTCGATCGAGCGTACCACCGTACTCGGCGATCGAATCAATTGGCGCGCCTGGTTGCGCGCCCCCCTGGCCATTCCCGCCCTCGTCTTCGCAGGGGTCTTCTTGCTGGCGACGGCCACCTCCGTGGCGCCGTACATCTCCTGGTGGGGCTCGTACAATCGTCTGCAGGGCACCTATACGAACCTGTCGTACATTGCGCTCTTCGCCGTGATCGTTGGCAATCTGCGCACGCGCGCCCAGCTTGACCGGCTGATTACGACCGTCGTCCTGGCCGGATTCTCGGTTTCGGTCTACGGCCTGCTTCAGCACTACGGCCACGATCCTTTGCCCTGGAAGGGTGACGTACTCACCCGTATCTCGTCCACGCTGGGTAATTCGATCTTCGTGGCCGCGTACCTGATTATGGTCGTGCCCTTGGTCCTTTTCCGTATCGCGACGTCGCTGATGGCGCTCCGCCACGCGAAAGGCGCGCGCTCGCGTGGCGATTGGCTCTGGGCCGGTGCGCTCTTGGTGCTGCTGCTTGGCCAGCAGGCACTCCTGCTCGGTCTCCTCAAGGTCGGAGCCGCGGTACGCGTCAACGACTTTCGATACTGGTGGGTCTTCCCGTTCGGCCTCGCAATTATTACGGCCTCATTTGCGCTCGTGAGCCGGCGTCAGACGCAGACGCCCTCGCGCGCGCTCGCCGGCTTCACCGGCGGTGCGCTCACGCTTTGGATCCTCGCCTTCCTGGCGATATATGGCGCCTCGAGCGGAGTGCAGCAGGTCGATCCGAATCCACTGCTCGCCAACTGGGGCGCCTGGATGGCCCTCGGCGTCGCCGGCATCCTCGCCTTCGTCGTGGCGAGCTTCTTCTTGCCGCGCCGGCCGGAGTCCGAGTCGGCTCCTTTTGCTGTGCTTGAGCTCGCCGGGTATCTCGTCGTCCTCGTAGCCCTGCTGCTGGCGATCTTCTACTCTCAGAGTCGCGGACCGCAGATCGGGCTCCTGGTCGGGCTCGCCGTCTTTGTGAACCTGCTCCTTTGGCGCCTCCAGCAGAACGCCGTGGCGCTGGCGCTGCCACGAGCAGGCCTCCTGCGACGGCTGATGCTGGCCGCGGTCGGCGTCGAGCTGGCTGCCGTGGCCTTTTTGCTCGTCTTTAATCTGTCCCACGCCCCGGTCTTTGAGCGCCTGCGTCAGATCCCCTATGTCGGACGCTTCGGAGAGTTTCTGGAGACGAGCGATGGGACCGGCCGCGTACGAACCCTGATCTGGGCCGGCGACGGGCAGGGCAAAGGTGCGTTGGGTCTGATCGTCTCCAATCCGATCCGTACGATCATCGGCTACGGACCGGAGACGATGTTTACGGCCTATAACCCGTTCTACCCGCCGGAGCTCGCGCGCTATGAGGCGCGCGGAGCATCGCCCGATCGCTCGCACCAGGCCGAGCTGGACGAGCTCGTCACCAAGGGAGCGCTGGGCCTCCTGAGCTACTTCTTCCTCTTCTTGAGCGCCGGATGGCTCTCGTGGCGCCTGATCAAGGGCTCGACGAACTTTGTCTCTCAAGCTCTTTTCATCGCGTGTATCTCGGTCATCCTGTCGCACCTCTTCGAGGGCCTGACCGGGATTCCAATCGTCTCGACGCTCACTATGCTTTGGGTTACCCTCGGCCTGTTGGTGGTCGGCGGGCTGATGGATGGACAGCTGAGCCTTGGCGCTGCCGCGGCCGACGCTGGCCCGAGCCCTGAGCCGGCCCCCGTCGACCCTGGACCGGCGCGCGGCAACGGCAAGGGCGCGCGTGGTCGTGGGAGTCGCGCCGGAAGCCAGCCCGGTCCGCGCCGAGCCGGGGCCGCTCCCCGCGCTTCGGCAGTACCGGCCCGGCGTGCGGGATCGTTCCGCTGGACCTATGCCTTCATTGGCGTCACGGCGCTTCTGGGTCTCTGGTTCTGGAACCTCAAGGTCGACTACGCCGACATGTGGTATAACCAGGCTGCCTCCTTTCAGCCAGGTACCATCGACGAGGAGCTTTTCAGGTACAGCCGCGTCCTGAATGCCGTGGCGACCGCGCCGAACGAGGACTATTACTACCTCCAGTTGGGTAACTCGCTCATCCAGCTGGCATACGGCTACAAAGCGCGCGCGCCGCAATCCGATGCGGATGTCGCGCCGCCGCGGCCCAACCAGAGCTTTACCGACCTTTTCCAGGGTGGAAGCGCCGAGGATCGCGCACGCAGCACCTGGCAGGGGAACAGCGTCGAGCAGCTGCTCGAGTATGCGCGCCTCGTGCTCGAGCGCGCGCGTGAGCTCAACCCTGGCAACAAAGATCATTACGCCAACCTTGGGCGCCTCTTCGCCTTGTGGTACGGCTTGAAGAACGATCGCGTAAAGCTCGACCAGTCGCTGCACTGGTATGCGGCGGCACACGATGTCGCTCCGAACGATGTCGTGATTCTCGATGAGTGGGCGACGACGATGGCCTCGCAGGGGCCGTCCAAGTATCCGGAGATCGAGGCGAAGCTGAAGCAGTCCGAAAAGCTCGACCCGCGCTTTGCCGATACCTACCTCAAGCTCGGCAACCTGTACCGCTTGATGGGCAAGAACGATCTCGCAGCCGATCAATACGTTGCTGCGATCCAGCGCCGCGGCGACGTGCTCGAAGATGGGCGCGAGAGCTCGCTCGATCCCGCGATCGCTGCGTTCAAGCATGATCCGGCGGCGCTCCAGCGCCTATTGGGTGCCTATCGGACGGCGGTAGATGCTCGTCCCAAGGATGCGGAGCTCCAATCGTCCCTTGCTCGCGTTGCGGGCGCACTCGGGGATCGCGACATGATGCGCGCGGCCTTCGACCGCGCCGTCACCGCTACGCCGGACGATATCAAGCTGCGGCAGCAGTACACGGTCGCCCTCAGCGAGACGCAGCAGTACGATGCGGCACTCCAACAGGCGCAGGCCGGCCTGCAGATTGCGCAAACGCAGCAGCGCAAGGAGGATATCGACCGGCTTACACAGCTAGTCTCGACGATTCAGCGGCAGAAAGCTGGTGGCGGGAGCTAGGGTGTGACGGAGTTCTTTCTCATCTTTGTCGTCGCTTTGCTCTTTTCGGTCGTCGCTACGCCCGTCGCACGTCGGCTGGCGCTCGCCACCGGCATCGTCGACCCACCGAGCCATCGCAAGCTGCATCAAGAGCCGACACCACTACTCGGCGGCGCCGCGATCTATGCTAGCTTCATCGTCGCCCTGCTGATCTACGGCGGTCGCGCCGAGGTGCGCCAGATGATCGGCATCGTCGTCGGCGCCACGAGTGTGTCGATTATGGGCGTGATCGACGACGCGCGCGGCCTGCGCCCGTCGCTCAAGCTCCTGGGCCAGCTTCTGGCCAGCATTGTCGTCGTCGTCAGCGGCCTCCAGGTGCATATTTTTCACAGCCAGGTAGTCGACGTCGCCGTTACGATGTTGTGGATTGCCGTGATCACCAACGCTCTAAATCTGTTGGATAACATGGACGGCCTGTCCGGCGGTCTTGCAGCCATTGCCGCCGCGCATTTCCTTCTGTTGGCTGCGCTCAACGGCCAGTTCCTCGTGGGTGCCCTGAGCGCCGCGCTGCTGGGAGCATGTATCGGCTTCCTGCGCTATAACTTCAACCCCGCATCGATCTTTAGGGGCGATACCGGCTCGCTTTTCATCGGCTTCATTTTGGCCTCGGTGGCCATCAAGCTGCGCTTCGCCAATACATACGTCGTCACCTGGATGGTCCCGCCGGTCGTGCTGCTCCTGCCGCTTTTCGACACGACGCTCGTCGTCGTCTCGCGCCTCCGGCGCGGCTTGAATCCCTTGACTACGCCGGGTAAAGATCATCTCTCTCACCGCCTCGTGGCGCTGGGCATGACCCGCCGCGAGGCTGTCCTGGTCTGCTGGCTGATCGGCTCGTCGGCCGGGATGATCGCCGTTTTTCTGACGCAATCTCCCGTAGCGCCGGCCTACGTCGTCGCGGCGCTGCTGCTCTCGGGAGGCATCTACGCTATCTGGTGGCTCGAGCACCGGTTCATCCCGGTGAGGCGGAGCTCATAGCTCATTGCCTGGCTGTTGGCGCTATCGTCGTCTTTGCCGCAGTCTTCTCGGGCCTACTACACGATGGCCGCCGTCTACCCATCGGGTGGTGAGCGGAACGCGGAGTTCGCGCCATGGATGAGCAGGTGAGTCGAAGCTCGCCGGAGGTCCGCGCCCAGCCGGTGGAGCAAGCACAGCTCCTGGCGGAGAATGTCTATCTCAAGGATCAGCTAAGCACGCTCCGCGCTCAGATCCTGCGCCTCGAAGGCGAAGTCCGTGCGGCAGTCGCACGGGATCTGCATGACGGCCCAATCCAGCAAATGGCGGCAGCCGGCCTCCATCTCACCTACCTCCGCCGGGTCCTGGAACGTGCGCCCGGCATGCTGCCCGAGGCTATCGACGATCTGGACGACCAGCTGGCGCGGGTGATGCACGACCTTCGAACTGCTCTCTACGAGCTGCGGCCGCTTGGGCTCGAAGAGCACGGCCTCTACTGGGCACTGGAGCAGTATGTCGCGAAGCTACGGGGTGGGCATGCCCTTGACATCCGGCTGCTCGTTCCTCCAGGCTTGCGCCGCCTGCCGGTTTCGTACGAAGCCGCCGTCTTTTATATCGTTCAGGAAGCGTTGATGAATGTGCGCAAGCATGCGGGCGCCGCCACGGCCACGATTACCTTCGCCGATCAAGGCACACGGATTAGGGTGACCATCGCCGACGATGGTCACGGCTTCGATCTACCGGCGATCGAGGCCGGGTATGCTACCCGCGGCTCGTTGGGGATCCTCAGCATGCACGAGCGGACCAGCCTGATCGGCGGCGCTTGCATGATCGCAACCGCTCCTGGCGCCGGCACCACGGTCACAATTGATATACCGTTCACAGCTAGCGGGATGGGGATAGGCATATGACGCGGGAGCGCCCGTCAAAGAAGGTCTACGTCACTGTTGCCGGCAATATCGGCGCCGGGAAGTCGACTGCCGTCGGCCTGCTCGCGGACACCTTCGGCTGGCAGCCGTACTACGAATTCGTAGCCGATCAGCCCTATCTGGCCGACTACTACGCCGATCCTGGGCGGTGGGGGTTCCACTCCCAGATCTGGTTCCTCTCCCAGCGCTTCGAGCAGCAGCAGGAGATCGCAGACACGCCCATCTCTGTGATACAGGACCGCTCGATCTACGAAGACTACGAGGTCTTCGTCAAGGGCCTGCTCGAACAGGGCATCCTCTCGCATCGCGACTTTCGGACGTATCGCCGGCTTTACCAGACGTTGCTGTTCGTCGCCACACCGCCGACGCTGATGATCTATCTCCGTGCCTCGGTGCCAACTCTTCAAGCCCGTATCCGCCTACGTGCCCGGCCATCCGAGCAAAGCATCCCGGCCGGCTATCTAGCGTAAGTTTTGTGCAATCAGGGTGAAGATGACCTCCGAACACCCATTCCCACCTGCATTGGATGAGCCCTCGCGCGTGTGGCAAGATCGTGGTGC
>JBBSGA010000135.1:0-15112 GCA_038254585.1 Chloroflexales bacterium
CGCGGGCTCAAGGAGCGCTATGAGACCCATCATAGCGTGCGGATTACGGATGGGGCGCTGGTCGCCGCGGCGATGCTGGCCGATCGCTATATTTCCGACCGCTTCCTGCCCGACAAAGCAATCGATCTGGTGGATGAGACGGCGGCCCAGCTGCGTATGGAGATCAGCAGCGACCCGCAGCAGCTGGACGATATCAAGCGCCGCCGCCTGCAGCTCGAGGTCGAGCGCGAAGCGCTCCGGCGTGAGACCGACCAGCCTTCTCGTGCCCGCTCCCGCCGCATCGAGCTCACCTTGGCCAATCTGCGTGAGGAGCAGGCGGCGCTCGAAGCGCGCCTTGAGAGTGAGCGCGCCGCTATCACGCGCATGTCCGAGCTGAAAGAGCGTATCGAGGCCACGCGGACCGAGATGGAGCAGGCACAGCGCGAATATGACTACAACCGGACCGCCGAGCTGCAGTATGGAACGCTGCTTGGGCTGGAGCGCGAGCTGGCGGAGCAGGTCGCCGTGGTCAACGGGCTCCAGGAGCGAGGCATGCTCTTGAAGGAAGAGGTCACCGGCGGCGAGATCGCTGCACAGGTGGCGCGCACAACCGGTATCCCGGTGGCGAATCTGCTCCAGGACGAGCTGACGCGGTTGCTCGAGATGGAAGAACGTCTGAGCAGCCGGGTCATCGGCCAGGAGGAGGCCGTGGCGGTCGTCGCGAATGCAATCCGCCGGTCACGTGCCGGGATCCAGGATCCGCAGCGCCCGATCGGGTCGTTCGTCTTCCTCGGCCCGACCGGCGTCGGCAAGACCGAGCTCGCGCGCGCCCTGGCCGCGTTCCTCTTCGACGATGAGAGCGCGCTTCTGCGCCTTGATATGTCCGAATATATGGAGCAGCACTCGGTCGCCCGGTTGATCGGCGCACCTCCGGGTTACATCGGCTACGATCAGGGCGGCCAGTTAACGGAGCGCGTACGCCGCAAGCCCTACTCGATCGTCTTACTGGACGAGATCGAAAAGGCACATCCCGATGTCGTCAACGTGCTGCTCCAGGTGCTCGACGACGGCCGGCTGACCGACGGGCAGGGCCGGCTCGTCAACTTCAAGAATACCGTCATTATTATGACCAGCAACATCCTCTCCGGCGACGAGGGCTCCGACGAATCGGGCAGCCGCGCCGAGGTCGAGGAGATCCTCGAGGAGCATTTTCCGCCCGAGTTCATCAACCGCATCGACGAGACGATCGTCTTCCGATCGCTCGGCCGAGAAGAGATTGCCGAGATCGTCGACCTTCAGCTCAAGGATTTTGCCGAGCGTCTCGGCGAGCGCAAGCTCCGTATTCAGCTCACGCCCGCTGCCAAGCGGCACATTGCGGAGCTGGGCTACCATCCGAAGTGGGGCGCCCGGCCGCTCAAGCGCGCCATTCAGCACGAGCTGCTCGACGCCGTCGCGCGCCAGGTGCTGGAAGGTCGCCTGAAGCCCGGCGACACGATCCTGGTCGACGCCGATCATCACGAGCTCGTCTTCGAGCCGCTGCACGAGCTGATGGAGGATGAAGCAGTGCACGTCTAGCTGCGACTCGAACGCGACGGACAGCGGCCGCTGTCCATCCCGCCGCACAAGGCGTCTAGAACCCCGAAGCGATCGAGTGCCTACGCGTGGCCGGCCTCGTTGGCCAGTGCTCCCTCTGGCTTGAGGACTTCGTCCAGGCCCTCGGCCGTCTCGGCGACGAGCTGATCCACGACTGCTTTCAGGTCGCCCGTACGCTCGTAGGTTGCCAGCTGCCGCTCGGCGCTCGTGCCCTCGGTCAGCATGCGGTGTACCGGTCCCTCGATCAATATGCGCGAGCCAAGATCGTCCACGACGTCGTCGATGAACTCTAGGAGCTCCGGCATGAGCTCACGTGCCGGAACCTCCGCCTGCTTGCCGAAGTCGATCAACTTACCGTCGAGGCCCCAGCGCATCGCGCGCCACTTGTTCTCCTGCACGAGTGCGCGGCGGTAGACGCGGAAGGTCAGGTTGCCCTGGAAAAGGCTCCAGAGCTTGACGAACAGCGCCTGAATGATCGCGGCGACGGCGACGGCCTCGTCGAGCCGCGTGATGATATCGCAGATCCGGACTTCCAGTGTCCCGAAATGTGGGTGCGGCCGGATATCCCACCAGATCTTCTTGCCGTCGTCGACACACCCCGTCTTGATCAGTAGGTTGACGTAGTTGTTGAACTCGGCCGCGGATGAATATACGTCGGGGATGCCGGTACGCGGGAAGGTCGAAAAGACGGCCGACCGGTAGGACTTGAACCCGGTATTGCGGCCCATCCAGAACGGAGACGACGTCGAGAGCGCCAGGAGGTGCGGCAAGAAGTAGCGCGCGACATTCTGTAGCTGAACGGCCGTCTCCAGGTCGGGCATGCCGACGTGTACGTGCATGCCGAAGATCAGCAGCCGCCGCGCCGCCTCCTGCATCTCGGACATCACACCGTAGTAGCGCTCGTGCGGGTAGACCGTCTGGGTTTGCCACGACGAGAACGGATGCGTCCCGGCCGCGGCGATTGCCTTGCCCTTGTCCGCGGCCAGGCCGGCGATCGCGCTGCGGAGCTGTGCGAGCTCGCGCCGGGCTTCCTCGGCCGTCTGGCAGACATGCGTGCCGACTTCGATCACCGACTGCAGCATTTCAGGCTTGACACGCTCTTGAAGCTGGATCTTGCCTGCCTCGAGAATCTGGGTCACATAAGAGCTCAGCTCACGTGTTCCGGGGTCGATGATCTGGTACTCTTCCTCGACGCCGATCGTGAACGGGAAGCCCTGGCTGTGTGGAATACGACTCACCATGCTGGCACCTCCACGTGCGTGGGCCGCTTAGGCCGGCTGGCGGCTACGCTCCTCGGCCTCTCGGCGCGGCCGTTCTCTCTGGCCCGGAGTGCCCGTCCTCCTGGCTGATCACCAGCGTTGGTACGGTCGAGCCACCGCCCGCAGTTACATTGAGCAGGGTCACGCTCGAGAGCCGCGTGAGGCAGCCCTGGACGTCCGTTCCGAAGAGAAAAGGGTCACTATCCACCAGCCGCCGCCCGATCTCGAGGTGGTCTCCGCACCAGGAGGGATAGTCCTCGTAGGCGATGTGGACGCGCTCCTGGACGACGTAGGGCTCGCGCGTCGCGAGAGCCACGGCCTGATCCCATTCCTCGGCGCCGGTCTCCCAGCCGATCGAGATGCCGTGGCCGCCGTAGTCGTCGTTAGGCTTGAGCACGAAGCGATCGCGCTCGGCGGTGATCAAAGGCAGAAGGTCGACCTCCTGGCCATGGTAGGTGGTGCGGCCGGGCTCGACAAAGCGCGTCCATGGGACGTGGCGCTCCAGGAGCGCGCGCCGCGCCGCTTCGACGCCTGCTGCCTCCATCACCGTCTCGTCGCTCAGCAGGGCGAAGATTGCCTTTTTGTGGAGCAGCTTGGCCCGGAAATTGTTCGCCAGGCAGACCTTGTGGTCGCGATAGGCCTGTACGAGCGGATGCTCAAAGACCGCATCCCCGGTTCGCGTCAGGAACTCCGCGGTCAGCACGCGCTTGTAGATCAAATCGATCGGCTGGCCGCTAGCCGACAACGTTCCTCCGGCATAGCGTAGATCCTCGGGTGCGCAGATAATCGCCTGCAGGCCATGGTCGGCGAAGTAGCGCTGGAACATCACGAACTCGGAGTGGGTCGGAAGGTCCTTCCAGTCGACAATTGCGATCCGCGGCTCCCCTGTTCCGCCCCACACGCGATAGGCGTCGAGCAGGGCCTCCAGCATCCGGGCCCGCGCCGGGAGCGAGCGAACGTGATAGTGCTCCCTGAAGCTGCGCATGACCGGCAGGTCGAGAAAAAGCTCGGAGAGGATATCTTCGTAGGCGATCGCGGCCGGGCTTTCTGCGTTATACTCGATGAACTGGAGCGTGTTGGTCTCGGCGTCGAGGAACGAGTCGAGCCGCGAGCTCACGCTCCACTCGGGGTAGCCCGGATCGATCGCTATCAGCTCTTGCTCGCCGGGCGTAAAGGCGAGCCGCCGCAGAAGTGCCGGCTTCTGGAGCACATGCTCCATCACCTGCCGCGCACAGATTGCCACGGCCTGGCAGGCGTCGTGTAGCAGGCTCTCGTGCTCCTGCGTGATGAAGTGCGGCCGCAGGACGGTCACGAGTGCGCGCTGGCCGAAGAAGAGGCCCTCGCGCCGCTGCCCCTGGTCCAGGAGCGCCTGGGTTTCGCACGCGCTATCGTCGTCGAGCAGAGCGTGATACGCCTGAATTGCCTCGCCTACCAGCGACATTGCTTTCTCCTCGTCAGCACATCCGGCTCCTTCAGCCGTCTGCCTAGTGAGCGGGCTCCCGCACAGAAGCGCGCTGTGCCCCTACTCCTGCCGGTTCCTCACCGCGCAGCAGAGCGTCCCACCGATAGGCCGGCTGGGACGCTCTGCTGCGCGTGAGCGCGCGTTCGATGCACAGATCGGCCATTGCTTTGACCGCCCAGTCGAAGTAGTGGGGGGTGAGCGAGTTCACATCCATGTCCGGAGCTGGGTTGGTGAAGTCGATGGCATATGGGATGCCGTCTTTAATCGCGAACTCGACCGTGTTCATGTCGTAGCCCAGCGCCTCGTTGAGCTTGCGCGCCCCGTCGAGGACACGTGCCCCTTCGTCGGCAGTCAGGAAATTATGGTCGACGAAGTAACGGTGCGGCCACGGCGCGTTCGCGTCGAACTTCATCACCAGAATTTTCGCCTTGCCGATGCACAGGCAGCGAGCGTACTTGTCCCACGCTATGAACTGCTGCAGCATCATGCATTCGGTGCCGGTCTCGTTATAGGCGCGCCAGAGCTCCTCGAGGTTGTTTACCTTGTAGACGCTCTTGAAGCCGCCGCCCCACGCCGGCTTGAGGATCGCCGGGAATCCGCCGACGTAGTCGATATGCTCCTGCCAGGGGATCGGATACTGGAGGTTACGCAGCGACTCGGTGACGACACCTTCGATGTAGGAATGCGAGGGTAGCGCAACTGTGCGCGCATGCGGCACGCCGAGCTTATCCGCGAGGCACGCGCCGAAGAACTTGTCGTCGGCGCTCCACCAGAACGGATTGTTGATCACGATGGTGCCTTGCAGCGCCGCGTTCTTCATGTACGCTCGGTAGTAAGGAATCTCGTGCGAGATGCGGTCCACCACCACGTCATACGGGCACGGCTGGTTCATGCGCGTCCCACCAAGGATCGCGTACTCGGCTTGTGCGCCGGCATTCCGGCTGTTGACCTCCTCAATAAACGCCGGAGGCCAGGACCATTCCCGCCCGACGATCACCCCGATGTTCTTGACGCCTTCCTGTGGCATGGGGACTCCAATGCGTTACGCGAGAGATCGATGCCGCGCGGCCGGCTCAGTCATGTCCACCGATATAGGTCGTAATCATCTGCCTCCACCATGGCCAGTCATGCGCCCACCCGTCCCAGATCCGCAGCGCGTTTCCGACGCTATGCTGCCATAGGTTAGCCGAGAGCCGCTGATTTGACCCACGATTCCGGTCGTCATGGCCCGTGACCAGAATAATGTCAAGCGATTGGAGCGCGGCAATCTGGTTGCCGTCGTGGAGATGGGCCGTGTAGTCGACCGGGTTATTGAAGTAGAAGTTCTCGTCGTAGTAGCCGTCCACGAAGCTGCGTAGATCGTAGAGCCCGCTTAGCCCGATTGTGCGCCGTACGAGCCACGGATGGCGCAGGGCCAGGTTGACCGCGTGGTAGGCTCCGAACGAGCAGCCGGTCGTCATCCAGAAGCTATTGATGTTCTGCTGCCTGACGGCAGGCACGACTTCGTTGAGCAGGTAGGCTTCGTACTGCATGTGGCGCTGAACGCGACCCGCGGGATCTGCCCAGTCGCAGTACCAGCTCTCCGCGTCGACGCTGTCGACGCAGACCAGCTGAATCCAGCCGCGCTCCAGGTGTTCACTAAGCGCGGCGACCATGCCCCGATCCTCGTAGTCGTAGAACCGGCCCTGGGAGGTGGGGAAGACGATGACGGGCGCGCCAGCGTGCCCAAAGAGCAGCAGTTCCATATCGCGTCCCAGAGTTGAACTGAACCATTTGTGATAGCTTCGGTGCATGAAGACCCATCTTCAGGAGTGCGGCACGAATGACTTGACGGTAAACGATAGCACTAGGGCTGCAAAAGCGTCAAGCGCTTCTCCCACGATCAGGAGCGGCCGTGGCGGACCGACCAGTGAACACTGTCGGAACAGACTCGATCGGCAGCTCGGCACTCAAGACGCGCCAGTGGATCGGGAGTGTGGCCGCCATGTGGCGGTGCGCCGTTCGCCACGTATGATCCCCATCCCAGAGCACGGTCTCCGTCACGTCGTTTGCAATGCCCCGGCGCTCGAGCGCCGCTACCAGGTGCTCGCCCCGATAGAAGTTCGAGCCCCATGGCTCGATCTCCTTGGGTCCGTACTGGATCATCCATGTCGTGCGCCGCAGTTGGGCGGGGTCTGCCCTGAGGATCAAGTTTGCCGGGCTGTTGGCGGCGATGTGGCGGAGATCGAGCTCGCGTCCGAATGCCGGCTGGAAGATCGCGCCGGAAAGCAGGCGATCGGCGGTCTGCACCGCGCTTCCGTCGTCGTCGCTGTAGAAGAAGGTGCCGTCGTAGGCGCCGACCGAACGAAAGAGGCCCGGGTGCTTGGCGCCAAGCTTGGCCGCGACCGCGCCTCCGAGCGAGAAGCCGTCGAGTCCCCGGTGCGCTCCGCCCGGGCGCGTGCGCCAGTGTGCGTCGACAAGCGAGATCACGTCGTTTACCAGGTATCGTTCCCATTGGCCTGTGCCGACGCCGCGCGCGTGGCCGGCCAGCCATGGCGCCAGATTGTCGACGCCGATGCCATGCACGATCCCGTCGTCGCTGGTCAGGCTCGGCATCACCAGAATCATTGGGCCCACCGCTCCTGTGAGGAAGAGCTGCTCGTACACATCGAGCAGGTTCTGCCCCTGCCGTGATGAATCCTCGTCGACGTTCAGCCATTCTCGCTCATGCCCCCGCAGTAGAAAGAGCACGGGGTAGCGCGCGGCCGATTCGTCGTAACCGGGAGGCAGATAGATGTGCAGGCGTTTAGCGACCCCGAGCGACGGGCTGAACCAGCGTACGACTTGTGCGCGGCGATCGTAAGGCGAGGGCTCGATCGCATCGATCCGGACGCGCTGCCGCGGATGCACGGCCCTCTCGGCGCGCATCCAATAACGCCAGGAGGCCAACCGCTTCCGGCCGCTATGGATTAATGCTTTCTGTGGCAAAATAGGTCTCGTTTCTCGAACGATGGCCGGATCTACAGCCGAGGCGCCATCGCCACTGGCAGCAAAAAATAGCATGTCGCATGCCCGGACGTCCGCGATCGCTCGCGCTCGATCTCGGTCCGCACCCAATCTCGGATGCTATAATGGCAGGCAGCGCAGAACGTCGGACAGCCGTCGGGCAAAGCCGCCTCGGCGGTGCGCATACGTTGAGTGCAGCAACGAGGAGGTTGTGATGCATACGCCCTTCAAGAACGAGCCCTGGACCAACTTTGAGCTCGAGTCCAACCGCGTGGCGATGCAGCAGGCGCTCGTTCGCGTCAAAGAGCAGTTTGGGCGCGCCTATCCGCTGATCATCGCCGGCGAGCAGGTCTCTGCTCCCGAGCTCTCTGAATCGATCAATCCGGCTCGCCCCGAGGAGGTCGTCGGGCGTTTCGCGAAGGCCACGGCCGCGCACGCCGACCGGGCGATGCAGGCTGCTGCCGAGGCGTTCCGAAGCTGGCGGCGGGTGCCGGCGGCAGAGCGTGCCAATTATCTCTTTCGCGCCGCGGCGATCATGCGCCGGCGCAAATTCGAGTTCGCAGCCTGGATGGTCTACGAGGTCTCCAAGAGCTGGGCCGAGGCCGACGCCGACGTGGCGGAGGCGATCGACTTCATGGAGTACTACGGGCGCGAGATGCTGCGCCTCGACGGCCCGCAGCCCGTCGTCCCGTTCCCCGATGAGAGCAACGAGCTTCGCTATATCCCGCTCGGCGTAGGGGTCGTCATTCCCCCGTGGAACTTCCCGCTCGCCATTTTAGTCGGCATGACAACCGCGGCGATCGTCGCTGGCAACACCGTCGTCTTGAAGCCCGCCTCTACGTCGCCGGCTATCGCCGCTCAATTCGTCGCGCTCATGAATGAGGAGTGCAGCCTACCCCCCGGAGTCCTGAATTTTCTTCCCGGCCCCGGCGAGACGATCGGCGATGCCCTGGTCGATCACCCGCTCACCCGCTTCATCGCCTTCACGGGGTCCAAGGAGGTCGGACTGCGCATCTTCGAGCGTGCCTCGCGCCGCCAGCCCGGCCAGAACTGGCTCAAGCGCACGATTCTCGAGATGGGCGGCAAGGATGCTATCGTCGTCGACGAAACGGCCGATCTGGACCTCGCGGCCGAGGCGATCACCTTCTCCGCCTTCGGCTTCGGCGGCCAGAAGTGCTCGGCCTGCTCGCGCGCGATCGTCGTCGAGTCGATCTACGACGAGGTGCTGCGGCGCGTCGTCGTGCTCAGCCGCCGTTTGAGCGTAGGCGATCCTGCCGATCCACGGAATTTCATGGGTGCCATCGTCGACAAAAACGCCTGGACCAAGATCCGCGACTATATCGAGCTGGGGCGTAGCGAGGGCCACGTCGTGCTCGGCGGCGAAACGCACGCGGGCGCCGGCTACTTCATCCCTCCGACGATCGTCGCCGATCTCCCGCCCGACGGACGCCTGGCGTGCGAGGAAATCTTTGGCCCGGTGCTGGCCTTCGTCAAGGCCCGTGATTTCGACCACGCCCTGGAGATCTTCAACGGCACCGAGTACGGCCTGACCGGTGGCCTCATCTCGCGCGACCGCCGCCGCCTCGAGCGAGCCCGCGAGGAGTTTCACGTCGGAAATCTCTACCTCAACCGCAAGATCACGGGTGCGCTCGTCGGCGTCCAGCCCTTCGGCGGCTTCAACATGAGCGGAACCGACTCGAAGGCGGGCGGTCCTGATTATCTGCTGCTCTTTACACAGGCGAAATCGATCGTCGAGAGGTTCTGAGTCAGTTGCGCTGTCCGAGTGTATCGGCCAGCGTGCGCGCGTGCTTCCGAATCAGCTCGTGATCCGCGGCCATGGGCTCCATCGCGGCGTAGCGCTCGAGATCGAGCAGCGCCCAGTGCAGCGCGCCGAGGCGGGCTCGCAATAGCCCGCGATCACGAAGGTCGGTGCCCGATTCGGGCTCCATCAGGAGAATACGCTCGGTAGCCGCCAGAGCTCGCGGGAAGTCTTCACGGCGAAAATAGCTGCCTTTGAGATTGCGCAGTAGCCGCGCCAGGACCTGCCGCCGCGAGGGCTGTGGAAATCGCGCGGGGTCGGTAATCGCATGCCCGATCTGCTGCTGCAAGAAGGCGCGGCACTCTGCACTATCTAGGACCCGGCCGTAAAACAGGTCTAGAAAGAGCGTTTCCTCAGGCCCGGTCCAGCGCGCCATGAAATGTCCGGGCAGATTGGCTGGCTCGAGGGGCAGACCGAGCTGCCAGCCGATGTGGAGCACCAGCAGCGCCAGCAGAATCGGAAGCCCTATCCGTCGCTCGAGCACCTCGGGCAAGTAGCTGTTGGCAGGGTCATAATCTTCGTAGACCTTCGGCGTGCCCAGAAAGCCCTCGCCATGGTGCAGGTAGTCCACAATCTGCCGCGCCAGGTGGGCCGGGGGCGCATCGCGTGTGACGTGCCTGCGCGTGCGTGCGACCAGGGAGTCCAGGCGGTGCAGCGTCTCATCCATGTCAATTGCGCCGCGATCTTCCCATGCGATCGCGATCGCGGCACGTACGAGATCGATCTGATCGTCGCGCCCGCGTATCGTCTGGAGCAGCAGGCGCCGGCCTGGGTTCTCACCCTCCATCGGCGTACTCCGCTATCAGGTCCTGCTGATTGACAGTCGTAAACGCAGCGTGCTAGACTGGCGGAACCTTCAAACACCAGGAGTATACCCTATGTTTACCCGCCGCGATTCTCAGCCGTCGAAGTCCCCTACGGAACCGTCGCCAAAGCCCGAGATGTCAGCGCCGCCGAGAGTCGAGGCGCCCGCACCTACGCCGGAGCCGCTCGCGCCCACGGTTCCCGTAGCGGCACCGCCTCAGGCCGCCGCGCCAGCAGTGGGATCGCAGAGCATGAGTCTCGTAGCTGCCGGCGACACGATCGAAGGCAAGCTGATTACGACGAACGGCGTCCGGGTTCAAGGCACTGTCCGCGGTACGATCGAGTCCAAGTCGAATATCCAAGTTGATGCCGATGCACTCGTCGAGGCCGACGTTACCGCCGAGAACGTAACCATCGCCGGAACGTACAAGGGCAACCTCAACTGCAATGGCCGCCTTGAGATTACCTCGACCGGACGCGCAAGCGGCGAGCTTGAGACCGGCCGGATCCTGCTGCATGAAGGCGGTTTCTTCGAGGGCACGCTCCACATGAAGCCCCCCGAGCAGCAGCCTGCCCCTGCCGCGACCCCGTCCGAGGGGAACCGCCGCCGATACGGGGGCGGCACCTAGCGGATTCGGGGACGATACTCCTCGTGATGATTCGGCTCACATGGTTTGCGGGGGGGGACCTATCCACAAGCGGGGCGCTCATGCGTTTGTCCAGACGATGATCGCTCTTGCATCTGCCTCGTTCGGCCTCGTGGCGGCGCTCGCATAGAATGAGGTCATCAAAGCGACTCTCAAGGAGTTGCTCGGAACCAGCGAAAGCCTTGCCGGACTGCACACTTCCGCGATTCTCGCGACAGTTATCGCCGTCGTCGTACTTGTCCTGCTGGGCCGGGCGGCAGCCCGCATCGGCGGCGAAGCCGCGTTCGAGCGTGAGGCCGAAGGTTAGCGCGAAGGCAGGCTATTGAAGGTGCCTGGGAACGGCTGGCGATGCGAAACGCTCGCAGGTCGTTCGTCGCCACGGCATACGTTTGACACTCACAAGATGCAATGGTATTGTGACGGCGCTGTCGTAATCGCAGCGGGTCTCTAGCAAAGGAGGCATCTTATGTTTTCTCGCCGTGACGCGAGCACCTCATCTCAGCCGACCCGTGACGAGCCGCTGAGTCGAACCGAACAGCCTACTTCGGCGTCTATGGCTGCCACGCCGCCGCCCCCGGTTCCAGCACCACACGCTATTACTGCCGCTGCTACTCCTACTGGCGACAACGAAAGCGTGATCGCTCAGGAAGACACGTTTGAGGGCCAGCTCAAGACCGCGACCGGTGTACGTGTGCTCGGAACCGTACGCGGCGGGATCGAATCGCAGCGCTCGGTGCGCATCGAGACCGGGGCGCACGTCGAGGCTGAGATCAGCGCCGAAGAGGTCGTCATTGCCGGGATCTATAGCGGTAACCTGACCTGCCGCAACCGTGTTGAGATTACATCGACCGGTCGTGTGAGTGGCAAGCTAGACACCGTGAAACTCTTTCTGCACGAAGGCGGCTTCTTCGACGGCGAGCTTCATATGCAGCGCCCCAACGACGAGCCCGCGCCTGAGCGTCCCGCCGAACATGAGGGGCTGCGCGCCCGCCGCTCGCGCTACGTGGATATCACCAGCGACAACCCAAAGCCCGCGGGCGACCTGTCTAACGAGGTCGGCAAGACGGGAGATTCTGCAGGCTAGCTTCGAAGCTGTGTGCAGCTACTGCCGCGCGATCTGCCAGCACACGGTGGCGTGACCTCGCCCGAGGTCGCGCCACCGTGTGTAGTGGCGCCGGCGCGCTGGCCAATCTAACACGGCCGGCTATCGGGAGCCGCCGCCCTACCCGCCGGCTGCCTTGTCGCCTACGTATGCGATCACGTCGATCTCGACGAGGATTCCGAGCAGCTGGCTGCCCACCGTCGTTCGCACCGGCTTAGGATCGGGAAAGTAGCTCGCGTAGACGCTGTTGTAGCGCGGGAAGAGACTGAGGTCGCTCAGATGGACCGTCGCTTTGACGACATCCTCCATGGTTGCCCCACCTGCCTCGAGGATCGACTTGATGTTCTCGAGCACCTGCCTTGTCTGCTCTTCGATCGTCTCCCCGGCGATCTTGCCGCTGGCCGGGTCCGTAGGGCCCTGCCCTGAGACGAAGATGAAATCTCCTGCGCGTAAGCCCTGCGAATACGCCCCGCCTGGAGTGGCCGCCTGATCGGTTTGTATCTGCTGCTTTGGCACGTCTTTTCCTTTCGTGTTTGCCGGCATCTCATATACGCCGGTCGCCACACCTCGCGATGTCGGTCTAGGTTCGCTTTCCTCTCGCTGCGATCGGCCAGATCTGCTCGACTCGGTCTCCCCGCACGCCGATAAGCTCGTCCGACAGATTGACCGCCGTACAGACGTGGATCGGGTAGAAGGCCACCCGATCGCCGATCAGCGGATCGGCGCCGGGGCCGAGACGGACGACGCCATGCTCCTCCGACATCACCTCGACATACGCGTCCATGCCGGCGGCGCGCGCATAGCCTCGGAGCTTCAGCCGCGCCGGGTTGACATCACCGCAGAAGGTTTTGGAGCCGCCGTCCACCGTCGCCCTATCTGGCGCCGGGCGGCTCACTACTGTACAGAGGATCGACAGCGCGACGTCGGCGTAATCGACGATTCCGCGAGCTGCCATCATGTAATCCCCGAAGATGTACGTGCCCGGCCGCACCTCCGTGATGCCCGGTACCTGTGCAACCGGCTGCGCGGTCGGCGTCGACCCCGCACTGATCTCCCGGATCGCAATGCCCTGCGAGCGCAACTGGTCGGCTAGGGTGACCATCATTTCGCCCTCCTCCCGTCCGAGCGCTGCTGCGGTTCGCTCGCCGGCACCCGCGAACGAGGTGCTGCGGAAGGCAAAAATGCCGTCCAGTTCGAGGCCCGGCAGCTCCTGGACCAGTGAGCATAAGCTGGCCGCCTCTTCCGGCACCACCCCGGAGCGATTCATCCCGAGGTCGATCTCCACGCGTACGCGGACCGTGCTTCCCACGGCCCGCGCAGCTGCGCTCAGCCCGCGTGCTCCAGTGGCGCTGTCGACTCCTACTGTCAAGGTGCAATCACCCGCCAGACTGCCCGCCCGCCGCCACTTCGCCTCCCCGATCACCGGATAGGCGATGAAGATATCGTCGCAGCCGCTGGCTGCGAAAACCTCGGCCTCGGCCACCTTCGCTACCGTGATGCCGGCTGCACCCGCGTCGAGCTGCATCCGCGCGATGGCCGGCACCTTGTGGGTCTTTACATGTGGTCGCAGCTTGACGCCGCTCCCGCCGATCGCCGCCTGCCACTGCCGGATATTCTTCTCCATCCGGTCGAGGTCGACGACCAAGCACGGAGTATCGAGATCCGCCAGGGTCATGCCTGCCCTCGCCATGCGTGTCCTCCTTTACGCGACATCATAGCAGAGCCTGGTAGACACTAACCAGTCCATCGTGCTGCAATCAAGGGTATCGAAATATTGCTGTGCCCGTGTGGCTAGGTGGCCTGGAGAAGACGTGCTTATCAATCCGGGTTATGCCTGAGGCACGCGAGTAGGGGGTGAGTATACAGGAGCGCCATAAGTGAAGTTCTGGCACTGGTACGTGCCTTACCAGGAGCTCGTGGCCTTAAGCCTTCGTCGTAGATCCCCGGTCGATTGCTCCCCACGCGGTGACGGACGAAGGACGAATCGCGATCACAGGCTGCTCCTCGATCGCCATCGTCCGGTACTGCGGGTATCGCTCCCGCAGCAGACCGATTGCGCGGCTGTGCCCGGCACTCCCCGGTGCTATTAGGGTAGCCACTCCGGGAACGAGGATGTAGGCGAGCTTGCTCCAGTCGTCGCTGTACCGGTCGATTACGAGTGCAATATGTGGATTTACCAGGATGTTCCGGATACGCTTGAGCTGGCTAGCCTCGACGCGTTTCGGCTTCTCATCCAGCGCGATAAAGAAGGACTTGCCGTCAAACGCATAACAAACGGGTATCACATGCGGCCTTCCCGCCGCGTCCGCGGTTGCGAGCCGCGCGACTCTTTCATGCGCGAGGAAGTCCATCTGATCGCCGGTCAACTCTGCCATACTTGTATCTCCTCAGAGCAGGCTGCCAGCGCTCCCTCGACATCTTCCGGCGTGAGACCTACGCTCAAGACGACGGCTCTGAGGCATCATATCGCCCGCAGCACAAGCATGCAGCTTTCTGCTATGCTGACGACCCGAACACCGCCAAGACACCCTTTAGAACAAGACACCCTTTAGAAGACGATGTTCGGGTCGCAGCAGGTCGGTCAGCGTGTCACCGTAAACGAGCTGATCAGAAATCGCTCCGAGGAATTGCCATAGGCTGTCATGTACCACTGGCCGGCCGGAGCATCGCCCGGGATGGTATAGGAGAAGTAGATATCTCCATCGCTCCGTCCGGGAGACATGTCAAGCGCCATCGTCGACAAGTCGGGACGGGTTAGCCAAATGCTGACCTTCTCGTCGCTGCTGAATCCCGCGCCGTGGAAACTCGCACTACTGCCGGCTCGTACGCTAACCGGTTCCACGTCGAGTCGTCCGTCGGGCGGCGCAGCTTGTACCTGGAAAGTTGCAACCGCCTCGCGACCGCTGCTGTTACCGCGCAGCGTCACGGCCCACTATCCAGGCTCCCAGAATCGTCGCGCTGTGATCGTGACTCCGACGTCGCCACTAGTATCGGAATCGGCCCCGTCCGTCGGGTAGACCGCGCCATGAATGCTGCTGGCCCAAGTGGTGATTCGCTCGCTCCGACCAAAGCCGCTGCCCCGAATCGTTAGTCTCAATCCGGCGCTGACGTGAATACTTTCCGCCGTAGCGCTTGCCGCACTTGCCGGGGCTGCTATAAGAGCAGCCCCGAAGCACAGGATGGCGCATAGCCAGATACCGACCGCCCTCCGAAGACGATACGACCACTTCTGCATGATCGACCTCCCACCCAGATCTAAACTACCCAACTCCGGTTCTTAGCGTATTAGAAGGTATCGCCGCTACGTGAGCCTCACTGTCAGTATTCGGTAGGTAGAGTCGAAGGCCGCGAAGGGAAGTCGAAGGCCTCGATCGCGACTTTCGGTTACCGCTAGTCTACACGCAGAGTCAAACGGCCGCGTTGCATCGGGTGTGATGCACGTTTTTTCGGGTTAGGCAGTTC
>JBBSGA010000136.1:0-15046 GCA_038254585.1 Chloroflexales bacterium
ACAGAGTGCCTTTCCGTGCGCCAGCGTCGTCGAGCAGGATGTTTTTACGAGCGTCGCATCTGGGCTTGCGATCGCCGCGGCCGATCAGAGTAAAGCTGCGTTAGCATACTAGACGGCTGCCTGACCTTGCGGGACGAGGCAGTGTAAGTGGGGTTATCATGCAGAAACGGCGCAATGTGCCGATCACCGATGCGCGAGTTTGGGCACGCGAGAACGTGATTACTATCGTCCTGGCCGTCTTTATCATCTTCTCAATGCTGCTGAATGCCCTGACCATCGGCGCGGTCTACCGCGTGCGCGAAGTGCTGCGCGCCCAGCTTCAGACCGCGACGCAAAATGTCGAAGAGTTCCGCAAACAAAGCGTTCGCTACGACTTTCCCATTAAGCAGAGCTTCCCGATCAATACGTCGGTACAGATCGACGAAACCCTTACTATTCCTATCAATATGTCGGTCCCTATTCGCCAGAAGATCACTGTTCCGGTAGGGCCGGTCGACTTTCCTGTAGATCTCAACTTTGACGTGCCGATCTCGACGACCGTCCCTGTGCGCATCAACCGTCAGATTCCGATCACGACGAGCGTCGACCTTGATACAAGCATTCCACTCGAGCTCAATCTGGGGCAGCCACCGCTCGGCGACCTTCTGCGTAAGCTCGAGCAAACCCTGAACGACCTCCTCCGGCAGCTCTAGGTGATGTGAGATGTGAGTGGTCAATGTACATTGACATAAGACTTCTTGACACTCTATTTTGGCCGTACTATACTTCGTGCTGCCTACTTTGGAGCGCCTCGTTCTGTCGGTCCTCCTTGGCCAGGGCGTTTGCGAAGGTAACTCATGGATGCAACCCCCACTCCCGCCATCGAAGCCGAACAACTTCCGGTCTATACCGATGTGGCGGCGGATGGCCATCCGGCCGACGCGTCTGAGGCACTGGATCCGCAGGTACTGACCGAAGCTGAGCCGTTGCTGCTCCGGATGCGCGCCTATCTTCCGAACTTCGATCCCACGATCGTCCGCCGAGCCTATGCCGTGGCTCATAAAGCTCATGGCCTCCAGCGGCGGACCTCCGGCGAGCCGTATATCCGGCATCCACTAGCGGTTGCGCACATTCTGGTCGATCTGCAGCTCGATCCGGCGTCCATC
Organism: Chloroflexales bacterium; assembly: GCA_038254585.1. GTDB lineage: Bacteria > Chloroflexota > Chloroflexia > Chloroflexales > Kallotenuaceae > JBBSGA01. The sequence goes on from JBBSGA010000136.1 coordinate 1,146, forward strand.
GCCGCAGGACTGCTGCACGATGTCGCGGAAGATACTCGGGTTGGCCTCGAGGAGCTGCGACGGAGCTTTGGTGATGAGATCGCGCGCATCGTGGATGGAGTCACGAAGCTGACGGCGATGGAAGGTCGCACCAAAGAAGAAGCCCAGGCCGGCACCTATCGCAAGATGTTCATCGCGATGGCCGACGATCCGCGCGTCGTGCTGATCAAGCTTGCCGACCGTCTGCACAACATTCGGACGCTCGACTCTCTGCCTCCTGAGAAGCAAAAGCGTGTTGCGCGTGAGACGCTGGAGATATATGCGCCGCTGGCGCATCGGCTGGGCATCTGGCAGTTCAAGTGGGAGCTCGAGGATCAGGCATTTCGCTACCTCTATCCGGATCGATATGAAGAGATCAGCCGCCAGCTGCATCTACGGCGGGAGGCGCGTGAGCGAATAGTCCAGCGCGTGATGGGGCGGCTGCGCCAGGAGCTGGCCAAAGAAGGCATCGAGGCGGAGATCACCGGGCGTCCCAAGCACATGTACTCGATCTATCGCAAGATGGAGCGAAAAGGGGTATCGCTCGACCAGATCTACGATCAGCTTGCAGTGCGGGTGATTGTAAAGACAGTCGGCGAGTGCTACCGTGTGCTGGGGATCGTACATGCGAGCTGGACGCCCGTGCTCAACGAGTTCGACGACTACATCGCCGTGCCGAAGGAGAGCATGTACCAGTCGCTGCATACGACGGTGATCATCCCCGGCGGCCAACCATGTGAGATCCAGATCCGGACCGCCGAGATGCACGAGATTGCAGAGCATGGGATCGCCGCGCACTGGCGTTACAAAGAAGGTACCCGGCCGGGCGTCGAGACCTCCTTCGAAGCTAAGCTGCACTGGCTGCGGAACCTCCTTTCCTGGCGCCAGGAGCTCGGCGGAGCTGAGGACTTCGTCGAGGCGATCAAGGCCGACGTGCTGGAGGAGCAAGTCTACGTCTTCACGCCCAAGGGCATGATTATCGATTTGGCGCAGGGGTCGACGCCGGTGGACTTCGCGTATCGCATCCATAGCGAGGTCGGTAACCGTTGTGTGGGCGCCAAGGTTAACGGTAAGCAGGTCCCGCTCGATTATCAGCTGCAGAATGGCGATATGGTGCAAGTCATGACGACCCGAGCAGAGCGCGGCCCGAGTCGCGATTGGCTTGAGTTCGTCAAGACCTCCAATGCGCGCAATCACATTCGCCGCTGGTTCCGCCGGCTCAATCGCGAGGCGAACATCGACGCCGGCCGAGACATGCTCGAGCGTGAGCTCAAGAAGCTTGGCCTTACCACGGCCTTTGACGAGGTCGCCTCGGTCAACGGCTTCAAAGAGGTCGACGATCTCTTCTACGCGATCGGGATCGGCGACCATCATCCGCGCGAGTTCTTACGCAAGGTTATCAAAGAACGCCGTGAGCACCCGCGCGCCCCGGAGCCGGACCCGCTGATGAGTCTGCCGGCCTTCGCTCCCCGGCCAATGGAATCGCCTAAGATCGGGATCCAGGTTCGGGGCGCGAACGACATTTATACACGTCTCGCACGGTGTTGTAACCCGGTCGAGGGCGACCCGGTCGTGGGGTATGTGACACGCGGCAAAGGGCTTACGATCCACCGCGCGGATTGCTATAACATCATCAACGAGCGCAACCCTGAGCGGTTGATGGATGTCGCGTGGGGTACGACTGACGAGAGCCAGCGCTATCCCGTTCCGGTGCGTATCGAAGCCTGGGACCGCGTTGGACTCTGGCGTGATGTCGCCGATACGATCGCCAATGCGGGCGTCAACATCGGCGCGGTGCAGCAGATCGAGAATCGCCACGCGGAACGCGCAACCCTGATCACCACGGTGATGGTCGATAGCCTCGCTCAATTGTCTAATATTCTGGACAAGCTGAACCGCGTACGCGATGTCATCGAGGCGCGTCGCGACAAGGTTTCGACGGCCTAGAGGTCGTGGCTCCGGCGGCCTTGCTGCTGCTCCTCCGGCTTAGGGCTTACGCACCCCGAGAATAATTGCTGATCCGCGCGGCACGAGCTGGTTGTTCTGAACCGGCTTGCCATTGGCCGTGGCGCTCACGACCTGGTTCGGGCGGTACTTTGCGTAGCCTGGAAGCCGATCCGGCCCTTGCTCGTCGACGAGCTGCAGCACGAGCCCATCGATCGTCTTGATCGCCGCCACGGCACTCGCGCGGTCGCTCCCAATCACAGGCGGAAATTGAACGACGTCGCCCTGGCTCACGGCAAGCGTTACGGTCGCCCCTTGGTTCACGTCGCCGGGAGGTGGGTCCTGGCTGATGATCGTTCCGGCCGGTACCGTCGGACTCGGCTGGTCGCGCCGCACGACCTTGAAGCCGGCTGCCTGGAGTGCGACCTGCGCGGCGTCGAACGGCTGATTGACAAGGTTTGGAACCGTCGCGACGGCCGGTCCCAGGCTGATCAGCAGCTTGATCTCGCTGCCTTGTGGGGCCTTCGAGCCCGGCGGCGGCGCCTGTCCGATGACGGTCCCGGCCGGCGCGGTATGATTGCGGGGCTTGTCGAGGACGCCACGCTTGAAGCCGAGCTGCCCAATTTGGGCCACGACGTCGATCTCCGACTTGCCGAGGAAATTGGGCACCTGCACCAGGACGAGGGGGGTGCCGGTGGGCGCCGTCGTAGCCGTTGGCAGAGGCGCTGCCGTCGGCACAACCACGGCAGTTGGCGCGGCCGCGAAGAGATGGGCCAGCGTATCGGTCGTGAAGGCTACATAGGCGATTCCGAGGATCCCAATCAGGAGCAGTAGGCCGAGGATCAACCCAGCCAGGCCCGATCCGCCGCGTCGCTCGGCGCGCGTCAGCGGTGGAGGAACGGGCGCTACCGGACGCCGGACACGCGGCGGCGAGACTGCTTGGCGAGGGACTGCCGGCATAGGGATCGTAGTGCCGACGGCGCTTTGGGGCGGCGCCGCGGGCCGGGGTGCCGGGCGTGGCGCGACGGGAACTGCGACCGTCTCCTGCGCTCGCGCTGTGCGATACTCACGCAGTGCCGTCGCAAAGGCCCGGGCGCTGGCCGGCCGCTGCCGGGGATCTTTGGCGAGCGAGCTCATCACGATCCGCTCGAGTGAGACCGGAATGGTCGGATTCCACTGGGTGAGCGGTGGTGGCGGCTGCTGGATGTGCTGGAGTGCGACGGTCATCGGCGAGTCGCCGGCAAAGGGCAGGTGACGAGTCAGCATTTCATAGACGACAACGCCCAGGCTGTAGATGTCGGACTGGGGCGTGGCCGGCAGCCCCTGTGCCTGCTCCGGCGAGATGTAGTCTGCCGTGCCGTAGGTCATACCCGCCTGGGTTACGGCAGTCGAGAGATGCGACTTGGCGATGCCGAAGTCCGTTATACGCGCTGTCCCGTCGGGCGACACGAGGATATTCTGCGGCTTCACATCACGGTGGACCAGGCCCCGGCTGTGGGCATACTCAAGTCCTTCGGCCGCCTGCTGCGCGATACTCAGCACCCGCTCGATCGGCAGTGTGCCCTCGCGCTCGATAATGGCCTTGAGATCGGAGCCTTCGACCAGCTCCATGACGATATACGGAATGTTATCCTGCTGGCCGACGTCATAGACGTCGACGATATTGGGATGGGCGGAGAGCCCGGCCGCCGATTGTGCTTCATGCTCAAAGCGCTGGCGAAACTCGTCGTCGGTCGCATAATGAGCGTGGAGTAACTTGATCGCCACCGGACGACCGAGGCGCGTGTCGCGCGCGCGGTACACGGTCGCCATGCCGCCCCGTCCGAGCTGGTCGATCAGTTCATAGCGGTGATTGAGCAGGTGTTGCTGCATGCGGCTCTCTCCAGATGTCAGAACTCACCGGCCGGCGCCGGAGGAGACGCGCCCGAGACAGTCCGGAGCTGGGCTCCCGCGGCCGATCGACCCGTGGACGAGCGGCATCCGAGTACTGGTAGCACACTGCTCTACTGCTGCCAGACGAGCGTCTCTTCGCAGACCGGTTCTTCAGGCAGCCGATGAAGGTACGCGCGTAGACGTGGGAGGTTGATCACATCGTCGCGATTGTAGCGCAGCAACAGATCGAGCGCGGCCTGGTCGCCCATTGCCTCGTAGCGGTACCACAGCTTCGGCGCGTCCCACCCGGTCAGGCCCGCCGTCTCGCGTGCAATACCGATCTTCAGCTCGACTTTCTTCAGTCCGCCTTTCAACCCCTGCTTCCAGCAATCGCGCATGAGATCATGGTGGTGGAAGTCCTGCTTGAGGTCGACGCGTAGGCGGCTGCGAATGACGGGGAGATCGAAGCTGCCGCCGTTGTACGTGTAGATCGTGGCGATCCCCTCCAGTGCCCGGTAGATATTGACGTCGCTAACTCCACCGCCGACGAGCTGGATGGTGCCGAAATCGGGACGAAAGATGCCGATCACGGTGATCGATCCGTCGAAGGCAGTTTCAATGTCGAGATAAGCACTCACGTGCGCTCCGGGCTTTGGGTCTCCGATCGGTCCACGGCTGTCGTCCGCCGGTCAGGCGCGATCGCTGTGCTCGCGCCAGGTACGCAGCAGATCGGGCAGATCGCGAAAGATTGCGCTCGGCTTGACGGAGCTCGACTCGGCATCCGCTGCCGAAGAGACGCCGGTAAGCACCATGACCGAGGCAATCCCGGCTCGGCTGGCCCCGAGTATATCGGTGTCGAGACGGTCGCCGACGACGAGCGCGTCTTCGGGAGGAACGCCCAGCATCTGCAGCGTTGCTTCGAACATTCCCGGCTCGGGCTTGCCGATAATCATTGGTTTTACACCGGATGCCGCCTCCAGCGCTAGGATGAAGGCGCCGACTCCCGGGAGGATCCCTTCCTCGCTCGGAAAGGTCGTATCCGGATTGGTACCGACAAAGGTCGAGCCGGCCCGAATCGCGAGGCAGGCAGTCTTGAGCTTGGCATAGGTGATCTCGAAGTCCGCGCCGACGACGACGTACTCCGGCCCGCTTGGCTGCTCTATAAAGTATCCGTCGCCAAAAAGCGCTTCGCGCAGACCATCCATGCCGATCGCAAAAACGGTGGTGCCTCGACGCGCCCGCGCGCGCAGCCAGATACTGGTCGCCGTCGCCGAGGTCATGATCCGCTCGGCTGGCACGGAAATGCCCATCTGGCGCAATTTGGCGGAGAACTGCTCGCGGGTGCGAGAAGCATTGTTGGTAATACATGCGTAGCCAACGCCGTGTTCGACAAGGAACGCAAGCGTCTCGTTTACCGCCGGCAGCGCCGTCATCCCACGGTAGAGCACCCCATCCATGTCGAAGAGAGCTGCGCGGACGCAGCCGAAGCGCAGGGCCAGCGGCGTCTCGCCGGAGCTTGCATACCGGCTCACATGTGCTCCGCGGCGCGGATGCCGCGCAAACGTAAGCCGTTCCGAAGCGCCTGTGCCGTCGCGGCGACTAGGCGACGCTCAAGGGCATGGTCCATTGCCCAAACTCCTCGATTAATCTCGACAGTAGTATAGCAGACCTATAGACAGTCAAGTAACCACCGATAATCATTTTTATCCTACTCAACCCGACCAAACTCCCAGGCCACACCGGAGCGCACGGCACGCAACCTGCAAAGAGCCGCGCCGCGCCTAATGTCGTCGGTAGAAGCCGCGCTCGACAGGTTCGCGCGGCCCTTTATGACTGGAGAATACATGTTGGTCGGGTCTATCATCACACCCCAGATCACCTTCCTGGCGATCCTCGTCGTCGCCTTCGCGCTGCTTCTAACCGAACGTCTGCGCAACGATGTCGTCGCCGTTCTGATTATCCTGTCGCTCTACGTTACAGGCCTATTGAAGCCCGCCGAGGCCCTCTCCGGATTCAGCAGCGAGCCCGCGATCGTCGTCGCGGCCATCTTCGTGCTCAGCGGGGCGCTTCATCAAACCGGTCTATCCGAGATCGTCGGCGGCTGGATCGGACGTCTGGCGGGCAGGAGCTATACGCAGGCCATCGCCGTCATTATGCCCTCTGTCGCCCTCTTCTCCGCCTTCACGCATCACCTGACGACCACCGCCGTCATGCTCCCCGTGACGCTCAACCTCGCGCGCGAGCGGGAGATCCCGGCCTCTAAGCTGCTGATCCCGCTCTCATTCGCGGCCTCGCTCGGTACGACGATTACGATCATCGGCGCGCCGGCGTTCCTTATCGCGAGCGACGTGCTCCAGCGCTCTGGCAGACCGGGGCTTGGGATCTTCTCGATTGCGCCGATCGGCCTCAGCCTCTCACTGGTGGGTACGCTCTTCATGCTGCTGGTCGGCCGGTGGCTCCTGCCCACGCGGAAGGGCGGCGAGGATGCGGCCTCGCGCTTCCGTTTGGACGATTATTTCACCGAGCTGACGATCCTACCGGACTCGCCGTTTCTCGGCAAGACGCGCGACGAAGTTCAGGCCAATGATCGTTTCCACCTCAAAGTCGTCGGATGGGTTCGTGATGGACGCCAGCTGCCACGGCCGTTTGGAGACCGGAAAGTGACCGCCGGCGACACACTCCTGGTTCGAACCAACCCGGAGGAGCTCATCGCGATCCGCCAGGAATCAGGAGTGGAATTCCGGCCGGTGGAGCGCTATGGTACGCGGGCACCACAGACGGCCCAGGACAACGAGGATGCCGCCGAACAGCTCGTACAGGTCGTCGTCGCGCCCGGAGCCGACATCGCCGGACGCACGCTGGGCGAGATCGACTTCCGGCGCCGTTTTGGAGCCGTGGTCGTGAGCCTGTGGCGCCAAGCATCCTGGCTCGACCAGGAGATGGCCCAAATCAGGCTGAAGGCCGGCGACGTCTTGGTGCTGGAAGGTGACGAGGATGCCCTCGGGCGCCTGCAGAGCGATCGGCGTTTCCTGATGATGGTGCCGTTCCAGGCCGAGTTGCGGCTGCGCCGGAAGGCCCGCCTTGCCGGGGTGATCATGCTCGCGACGATCGTTCTCGCCGCTACGAATCTCTTCACGATCGAGATGGCAGCGCTCGCCGGTGCCGTCGCAATGGTGCTGACCCGCTGCATCACTGGACGCCAGGCCTATCGTGCCATCGACCCCCGGATCTTTGTCTTCATCGCCGGAGCGCTGCCGCTCGGCGCGGCCATGGAGAAGAGTGGCGTGTCGAAGCTGATGGCCGCTTGGCTCCAGAGCGCCGTCGGGGGCTGGAACCAGTTCCTCGTCCTGCTCGCCCTATTCGCCGTCGTCTCGATCTTGACCCAATTCATGTCGGACGCGGCGACGACGGCGCTCTTCGCGCCCGTCGCCGTGGCGCTGGCACACGGCCTGGGCCGCTCGCCCGAGCCCTACGTGGTGACCGTCGCCATGGCCTCCGTGGCTGCCTTTCTCACGCCGATCGGGCATCACGGCAACCTGCTCGTCTATGGCCCCGGCCGCTATCAGTTCGGCGACTTCGTCCGCGTCGGCACGCCCCTGACCATTCTGTCCGGCCTCGTCGTCGCCTTTCTGGCTCCGCTGATCTGGCACGTCTAACGACGTCCCCACCTCAACTTTGCTCAGGCAGGCATTTGCGAATCGGCCATGGCGAGGTGCCGATCGCACACTCGATCGCTTTGAGGACAGATGCCAGAAGGCTACCGGTGGCCGCAACAACACTTTGAACCCCAAGATATCATCGTCCTTCGCCACCGGGACTGGTTTGAGCGAGAACGCCTTACTGTCACCTTAGGGTCCGTCAAAGAATAACCTGCCCAGTTTAGAGTGGGATCTACGCCTGATTAGGCACCATACTTGGATAGGTTATATCCTGACGGACCCTTAGATGAGGCGACGCTGCAGCGCTTGCGCGATGAGGAGGTGCCGGGTGTGGGCGTCCAAACACGCAAGTGGATTCTGGAGGCGCTGGCCGTGTCGTCCTATCACGCGCAAAGCGCGGTGCCGGTGGTACGGCTGCATGTGTGCGACGACGCACCGCAGTTCCAGTGGGTGACCGACGAGGTCGCGCTGTGCTGGGTGCATGCGGGGCGACACAGCGTTCACTGTGTATGAGATTGAAGCCGACCTGGCGAGCAGTGGGATTGAGCTTGCACCCCTCCGGAAAAAGAACGCGAAGCGCGCCATTCTACCCTACGAGACGTATCGTCGTGAACTCCACCGCAAATATATCGAAGCAGCAGGACGTCTGATCACGAAAGGGTTCCCAAAGACTATCCATGCGGTGACGCCAGCAGGGTTCGAGCTCAAGCTTGTACTCTTTCTCCTTGCCCATAGCTTTGACTGTCTGGCAAGGTAGCAACTCGGGTTACTTAACAAACTCGCGCTTGACAACACCCGATCTCTTAGATAAGATGTTAATTGTTAACAGTAGTTGGTGACACTTCTGCTCTAAATGTGTGGATACCTTTTGGAGAGGCGGCAGCATATGCTTAGCGATACACTAGCCTTGCCAATCAGTCGCGGACTCGCGAGTGAAATCGTTACACGGCTGACGTCGGCTATCCTGAGCGGGCAGCTTGGCCCCGGTGAGCGGCTGCGCGAGGAAGTGCTTGCAGAAACAATGGGCGTGAGCCGGGGACCGATTCGCGAAGCCTTCGTGCAGCTGGAACGGCAGGGGTTAGTCGTGATCCGGCGGAATCGCGGCGCGTATGTCGCCCGGCTCAGCCGCGAGGACGTGGACGAGGTGTACAGTTTGCGATTGGTGCTGGAACGACTTGCGGTGCAGCGAGCGATTCAGTTTGCCAATGACGCGAAGTTAGATGAAATGCAAGCGATCGTCAATTTGATGACAGCGTATACCGGAGGTGTGACAGAACAGGAAGCCGCCCAGCATGACATTACGTTTCACGACCTAATCTTTCAAGCGAGCCAGCATCAGCGCCTCTACGAGTGCTGGATGAACCTCCGGCCGCAGATCCACATCATGCTGCTCAGCCGCAACGTTGCAAATACGGACTTCCGTGATCAAGCCGCGACCTCGCACCAGGGAATCCTCAACGCCATAAAAGATAGAGATGAGGCACGGGCACGGACATTAATTGATGAGCATCTGCGAATCGCTTATGACCGTGTCATGAAGAGCTACCCCCTACAAAGCGGCGACGAGCATCAGAACGAGGCTCAGGCCGCCTAATCTCGTTCAGTCGGGAAGGTCGCTCATCCCCTGGGCCCGCAATGGGCACTTCCCGCCATATTCTCCAAGCCACACGTAGATCGCGCTCATTGGCCGGCGGTCTGCCGCCCATCGCGGCGACTGCGCCCCATATGTGTAAAGAGTAGGGGGACAGTGCACATGTTCACTCCTTCGAAGGTATCAATCTTAGACGCCGGCTGGAAGATTAACACCGACCCCACGAATATTGGCCGCCAAGAGCAATGGTTCAACCAATATCCAGGGCAGGATGCCCCCAGTGTGCCGGTACCAGGGATCATCCAGCAGGTGTATCCCGGGTATCACGGCGTTGCCTGGTACTGGCTCGAGTTTGCGCCTGAACTGGCGCCGAGTCCTTTTGAGGAGGTCTTCCTACATTTTGGCGCGGTCGACTATTACGCCGAGGTATGGTTGAACGCGGTCTATGTCGGTGCGCACGAAGGAGGCGAGACGCCTTTTGACCTCAATGTTACATCAGCATACAAGACGACAGCCAATAATCTTCTCGCGGTTCGCATTATCAATCCCTCGAACGATCCTATTGATAGCTTCGTCCTGGCCGAGGTGCCGCATTCATGTAAGGTGATTCCCTACCGGGTTGGGGCCGGCTACGATCATGGCGGCATTGTCTTGCCCGTCGAGCTTCGCATTCTACCCGTCGTGCGAATCGCAGATGTCTTTGCTCAGGCAAATCCCGAGAGCGGCAAGGTCAAGCTCGATATGAGCCTGGCGAATGACGCCGCGATCCGTGCAAAATGCCGGCTAACGGCCACCATTGGCTCGGGCGCCACAGGTGACCTGGTTACTGAAGCCTTGGTTACAACCGAGATCGAGGTAGAGCCGGGTGCAGCAGCTGTAGAGCTCGAATTGCAGGTGCGCTCGCCCCGTCTGTGGAGCCCGGAAGATCCTGCCCTGTATACCATACAGATCTTTATGGAAGCGGCGATCGAAGGAGCTTCGAGTATTCAGCATACATATGGTGTTCGGTGCGGATTTCGAGATTTTCGTATTGGAGCCGACGGCTATTTCCGGCTGAATGGGCGACGTATCTTCCTGCGTTCGTCGCACACGGTGAATAACTTTCCGATCGGTATGCGCATTCCGCACAACGCCGACATCTGGCGCCGCGACCTCGTGTACGCCAAGGCGGCCGGTATGAACATGATTCGCTTCATAGCCGGCATGGCCTACCCGGAGCAGCTTAACCTGTGTGATGAAATCGGCCTGATGGTATACGAAGAGACGTACGCCGGATGGTGTTTAGCGGACTCACCCCAAATGGCGGACCGATTCAACCGTTCGATCTGGGAAATGGTGCGACGCGACCGCAATCATCCGAGCCTGGTGGTTTGGGGACTACTGAACGAGACGGTGGACAATCCTATATCACGCCATGCCAAAGGCATGCTTCCTTCGATACGCGCGCTGGACGATACCCGGCTCGTTTTGCTGAATAGTGGGCGCTGGGATGGTGAGCAAAGCATTGGCTCCGCGAGCAATCCCGGAACGTCGGAGTGGCAGTATGCGTGGGGAGACGAAGCTCCTGGGGCGCCGAGCGCCGGCCCGCTTGGCAAAAACGATATTTTGCCGCTCGGCGGCTACTATGACCGGGTAGGTGACGCGCACGTATACCCCGGGGTGCCGCATGACGCGGCAACGATTCGGTTTCTGCGGACACTTGGCGCTGAAACGAAGCCCGTGTTTCTCTCGGAATATGGCATCGGCAGCCTGGTTGACGCTATCCGTGTTACACGCTTGTATGAGCAGATCGGTCTGCGCCCGGATCTTGAAGATGCGACGCTCTATCGAGCGATGGCCGACCAGTTCGTCGCGGACTGGCATAAATACGGGATGGATGGGGTCTATCCGTTCCCCGACGATATGTTGCGCGAAAGTCAGCGATTACAATGAACTGCGCCGCAGCAAGCTGCGGGGTATCAACGGCGCAGCAGCCATTCTTTCGCAGCAAGCTGCGGGGAATGTACCCGAAGAGATTCAAGGCAGCGTACTCTTGGCTTTGACGCCATTCGCTCGAATCCGCACATCTGCGGCTACAATCTCACCGGCACTGTGGACCAGGTCATGGCCGGCGAAGGGCTCTGGACAACCTGGAGGGAATTGAAACCCGGCACCTTGGACGCCGTGGCCGATGGCTTGGCTCCACTGCGCTGGTGTATGTTTGTCGAGCCTTTGCACGGCTACGTGGGCCGTCCCTTCAAGATAGAAGCAGTCCTAGCCAACGAGAATATTCTCCACCCGGGAACGTACCCCGTGCGTATGCGAATCACAGGACCAGCAGGGGTGGTGTGGGAGCGTAGTCTCACGTTTACCATACCAGAATCAACTTCGGACGATGCGATTCCTTTGGCGATTCCCGTACTGGCCGAAGAGGTCACTATTGACGAAGGGGCGGGAGCGTATTGTTTCGCCGCCTCAATCGAAAAGGGAGCCGCTCCCGCCGGCGGCCGGCTGCAATTTAGGCTAGCAGATTCCCCCGTGTTTTCGGAGACCCAGAGGCGGGTTACCTTGCTCGGAATGGAAGAAGATGCCGAAGCATGGCTCCGAGCTCACGGAGTCGTGTGCAGCTACTTCGGACAAGGGGCGGAGCAGCGAGGTGAAGTCATTGTCGTGGGGGATCTGAGCCGCTTTGCCTTCGAGCTTGCCGATTGGCAGGAATTGGCGCAACGTGTCGTGGCCGGCGCGGTAGCTATTTTTCTCGTCCCATCCGCGTTCAAACGCGGAGATGATGCCGTGGGCTGGCTGCCACGAGCGAACAAGGGCAGGTGCTTCGAGCATCGTAACTGGTTATATCACCGGGAGGACGTTGCCAAAAAGCATCCGATCTTCCAGGGCTTGCAAGCCGGCGGGATTATGGACTGGGATTACTATCAGCAGGTTATACCGCGCTACCTGTTCGATGGGCAGGACATGCCAGACGATGTGGCCGCAGCGGGCTTCGGGGTTGGCGTCGGCGCTAGCGGCTACTTGTCCGGCGTCCTCGCGTGCTCCTATGCATTCGGCTCAGGTCGCTATGTGCTCAATACGTTGAGGATACTGGAGAACCTGGATTCGAACCCCGCCGCGGATCGATTGTTCCTGAACATGATTGACTACGCGGCAAGCCTGGTGAAAGAGGGAGCAACGGATCTTCCAGCGAACTTTCCATCCTTGCTCGCGGCGATCAACTATATCGACCAAGCATCCGCTAGGCCGTCAGTGAAGGCTATTCGCCATTTCTCGCCACTTACTTTCGGCCATACAACGTAAACGGCTTTGTGCGATGAGCGATCTTTTCACCGGAAGCGGACAGACGGATATCCTCGAGCATCTAACGGTAGAAGGCTATGACCGGCCAATCGTGGGAACTGTGTACGCCGAAAACCGGCTGGAATGGTCTGGCTGTCCCTTAGGAGGCCTCGGCACCGGATATGTAACGCTGGATACAGACGGCCGTCTGGGCAAATGGCAGATCTTCAACACCTATCCGCAGCCGATGCAGCAAAACGCAACCTGGTTAGCGGTGGAGGTGGATGGCCGACAATACGTGGTGGCGTGTTCCAAGGATGGGATCGGTGACGCGATAGCGGTCCGATACTTTGGCCACTTTCCGGTTGTAGACGCAATCTTCTCGTTTGCAGGGCCACTGCGAGTTCAGGTCCGCGCGTACGGCTGCTTCCTCCCTGGTAACGCGATCGCCTCCAACACCCCGGGTATTCTCTTCGACGTCAGGGTCGCCAACACAGACACGACGCCGGTGCAGCTGCGGATAACCTTCGGTCCCGAAAAGATGCCCGCGGGACGCCGGCAGGCATTCAGCTATGGATCTTGGCGAGGAACGACGGTGACCCACCGCTGGCTGAGCAACACGTCAAGTTTCAACCAAACGCCTCCGTTGCATACCTATACAGTAGCAGGAGAGGAGGCTATTCCGGGCGGCTCTCCTGAGCGCGCAGCCGTCTCCATAGCAACGACGGCGCGTCCTGGAGAGATCGTTCGTCGGAAATTCGCGCTTGCCTGGCATCAGCCGAATTATGAAGGATTCTTCCAACAAGCACGAACGCCACAGCTATGTCCTGCGCTTTGGCGATGCCAACGATGTGGCTCGCAACGTTATCGATAACCATGGTGAATGGTTCCGCCGTACGGTCGCCTGGCAAAGCGTCATCTACAGCCGGGCCGACTATCCCGACTGGTTGAAAGAGGCCCTGGTGAACGGGCTGTACAACATTTCCAAGAACTCGCTTTGGCTGGCTAGGGAAAGAGCCGACCACCATTTCGCGGCGAACGGTGCTTTTGTGCAGAACGAGAGTTTTGCAACCTGTCCACTAACGGAAACTGTGCCCTGCCACTGGTTCGGACACTGGCCCGTTTTGTTCTTCTTCCCTGATCTGGAATATACGACGTTGCACCTTCGGCGGTATTTCCAGCTCTCCGATGGGCAGGTCCCATTTGCAATCGGCCAACCTCACGGTACGCGTAGCCCCATTTACTTCTGCCAACATACCAGTGGGGCCGGAGAATATGCGCAGACGCTATACCGCTACTTCCTACGAACGGGAAATGAGGCGTTCATCCGTGAGTGGTATCCCTCCCTTCGGGCCGCGATCCACTTCTCGGAATGGCTGGACTATGACCGTGATGGACTGGTCAATGAGCACCCGCATAACGCGCCCGGCGAGCCGTTTCCAGCCAACAATCCGTTCGACCAATGGCCCTGGTACGGCACCGGACCCTACACTGCCGGTAAATGGCTAGCGACACTCCAGATGGGAATCGCCGCGGCGCGGCAGGTCGGC